>CAKOMI010000014.1 GCA_934096605.1 uncultured Bacilli bacterium | reverse complement strand
TTATTTAGAAAAGATAATAAGAGAGGAAGAAAAAAGTTATGAAAAATAGTGGAAAATCAAGATTTTCGGTCAACCACAGGGGGGGGGTTATTAAATAAACATAACTCTCTAAAATTACAGAAATTTAAAGAAAATAATGGTAAAAGAAAAGTAATAGTAACCGCAATAATTATAAGTATATTGTTATTATCAGGAATATATTTATTTAATTCGTTTGCAGTGTTTAGTGAAGAAAAACATTTTAATGTTATTAATGGTGAAGTGACTGATCCAGGTGACATTTATTTTGCCTATTATGTTGATGGTGAAATAACAAGGAATATGCCCAAGCAAAATACGGGTTATAAGTTGGATACAGAAAAAAGTAATTGTACTAATGGTGTAAAAGTTAATTGGAATTACGCTGTGTGGCACGCTGATATTGATTACAGTGGTTACAATGCTACTGATTATACAAGAACAAGATGCAATTTATATTTTGTAAAAGAAAGCACTGTTAGTACAGTACTAGGTGATTTAACTGTTAATAGTTATACGCCAGACTTTAGTAAAAGTGCGTGTGACGACTCTACTTGTGAATCCCATGAAAAGGGTATATATGAGGCTCTAGATGATGATGGGACAAGTTATTACTACCGAGGCAGTGTGGAAAACAACTATGTTAAGTTTGCTGGCTACTACTGGCGTATCATCAGAATAAACGGCAATGGTAGTATTCGTATGATTTATGATGGAACAGTAACCCATGACAATGGTGAATCTAGCACTGATAGAATAGTTGAACTTACACCTTTTAATGGTTCTAGTACTAATAATATGTATGTTGGCTACATGTACACTAGTGGTAATGTACATGGTTTAGGAACAACTTCAGTTATTAAGGGAAGACTTAGTAATTTTTATACACAAAACTTAACAAATTATAATGGTTATTTAGATTCAAGTGTATCTTTTTGTAATGATAGAACGCCATTAAATATAGTAAATGATGCTGGTACGGGTACAATAAATACTTATTATAGTGGTTATTTAAGAATAAATATGAGTGATCCAACATTAAAATGCTCTAATGTTGATGATAGATTTTTTAATAATATTGGCCTTATTACTGCTGATGAAGCAATGTTTGCTGGTTATTCTGGTGGAGCTTTTAATGGTGAGATTAAATATCAAAAAGCTGCGCCAGATCTTTACTTGACTTGTAAAAATCATTTCTGGACAATGACGCCAGCTGGCTATTATAATCCATTTGGACATGGATTTTATGGTTCATTAACATTTGCTATAAACTCTGATGGACTTTTTGATGATGCAAGTACTAGTCATGCCGCTGTAGGTTTAAGACCAGTCATAAATTTAAAAAGCACTTTAAAATTTACGGGTGATGGTACTAAAAATAATCCATATATCCCAAATTTATAGAAAAAAATAATAAAAAATGTTAAAAAGTACTTGGTTCGACAAGATATGCACATTCGTTGATATATAATAAGCCGCGAACCTTTAGTTGTTGGACGTCCTCTAGAAGGAGGATTAGTGTGAAAAAGGATACAGAAATTTGTATGCTTCAGCTACTAATATTTTTGCTGGTTATAATCGTGTTAATTTTAGTTTCCAAACTTTCTTTAACTCTCCCTATATAACATAATAAAAACGTCTAAACAAAGTGTTTAGACGTTCCCAAAAAACAATCGAGGACGTCTAGCCTGAAAAACTAGAGGTTCTCTTTTTTATTATATGAAATTTCTTTCATTAGATACATATTAGCATAAAAACTATTGAAATAAAAGATTAAATTTTGTAAAATTGAAGGAGAATAGGAGAGATAAGTCATGAAGCAAAAATACGTTGGGGGGGGGGTTATCGAATAAGTATAACTCTCTAAAACTACAGAAATTTAAAGAAACAAACAGTAAAAGAAAAATAATCATAACGACAATAATTTTAAGTGCTTTATTATTATCAGGCATATATTTATATAATTCTTTTGCTGTATTTACGGAAGAGAAACATTTTAATGTAATTAATGGTGAGATTCAGGATCCGGGCGATATTTATTTTGCATATTACGTGGATGGTGAAATAACAAGGAATATGCCTAAGCAAAATACAGGTTATAAGTTGGATACAGATAAAAGTAATTGTACTAATGGTGTAAAAGTGGACTGGAATTATGCTGTTTGGCACGCTGATATTGATTATAGTAATTATAATGCTACTGGTTATACAAGAACGAGATGCAATTTATATTTTGTAAAAGAAGGAACTGTTAGTACTGCATTAGGCAATTTAACTATTAATAGTTATACCCCAGACTTTACTAAAAGTGCGTGTGACGACTCTACTTGTGAATCCCATGAAAAGGGTATATTTATGGCCGAAGATGATGATGGCACAAGTTATTATTACCGTGGTTCAATAGAAAATAATTATGTTAAATTTGCAGGTTTTTATTGGCGCATTATTCGTATTAATGGCAATGGTAGTATTCGTATGATTTATGATGGCACAGTAGCTCATGACAATGGCGATTCTAGTACTGATAGGAAATATGGTACAAGTCAGTTTAATTCTGGCAATAACAATAATATGTATGTCGGCTATATGTATACGAGTGGTAATGCTCATGGTCTAGGTACGAACTCAACAATTAAAACAGCTAATGACAACTTTTATGCGTCCAAACTTGCTAGTTACACAAGTTATATTGACACATTATCAGGTTTTTGTGGCGACAGGAGTACTTTAAATAATCAAAGTGGTGTTGGAACGGGATCTGTTACAACATATTATAAGGCCTATTTAAGGGTGAGTGCCAGCATGCCAAATTTGAAATGTGAAAATTCTAGTGATTATTATACTACAGGTAATGCTTCATCAGGTAATAAAGCTTTAACTTATCCAGTAGGGCTAATAACTGCAGATGAGGTACTATTAGCTGGCTCAAGTGGTGGCGTATTTGATGGCACTTATAATTATACTAAATTATCTCCAAATTCATATTTAACAATTGGTACCTCTTTTTGGACACTGACGCCAGCAGGATTATATAATACTTATTCTGGCAATTGGATGCTTTCATATATTTTTTTTAATAATATAAGTAAAGCTGATGATTTCAGTACGGCTGATACGGCTGGTTTAAAACCAGTAATAAATTTAAAAAACACCTTAAAATTTACTGGTGATGGCACAAAAAATAATCCTTATGTACCAAGTTTATAGAAAAAAATAATAAAAAATGTTAAAAAGTACTTGGTTCGACAAAATACTCACATTTAGTGATATATAATAAGCCGCGAACATTTAGTTGTTAGACGTCCTCTAGAAGGAGGATTAGTGTGAAAAAGGATACAGAAATATGTATGCTTCAGCTACTAATATTTTTGCTGGTTATAATCGTGTTAATTTTAGTTTCCAAACTTTCTTTAACTCTCCCTATATAACATAATAAAAACGTCTAAACAAAGTGTTTAGGCGTCCCATAAAGAATTGAGGACGTCTAGCCCACAAAAACTAGATGTTCTCTTTTTTATTTTATGAAATATATTCACTAAATACATATTAACATGAAAATGCTTAAAATAAAAGATTAAATTTTTTGGCTACTAAAAATATTATTATGTGTTTCTTTGATATACTAACAATTACTTGTAGGTGTCTTTTTTTTGTTGGCTTTATAACAGCAAATGAAACACTATTAGTCATTTCAAGTGTTTTTTTGCTGGAAAATCTGATTATTAAAAATCCTCTATAGATTCATATTTAACAATTGTTGAATATTTTTGGACCATGACATCTATGGGTTATTATAATCCTTTTGGGTATTCTTCTAGTACTTCACATATGTTTGCTTTTAATCCATATGACAATACTGATGATGGTAATACTAGTTATTCACTTGGCTTAAGACATGGTATAAATTTAAAGAGTATTTTGAAATTTACGGGTGATGGCACAAAAAATAATCCTTATGTACCGAGTTTATAGAAAAAAATAATAAAAAATGTTAAAAAGTACTTGGCTCGACAAAATACTCACATTTAGTGATATATAATAAACCGCGAACCTTTAGTTGTTAGACGTCCTCTAGAAGGAGGATTAGTTTGAAAAAAGATACAGAACATTGTTTTCTTTTGATACTAATATTTTTGTTAGTTATGATCATATTAATTTTAGTTTCCAAACTATTTTTAATCTCTTCTCTATAATTTAAAAAATCGTCTAAACATAGTGTTAGACGTTCTTAAAAACAATCGAGGACATCTAGCGACCAAACTAGAGGTTCTCTTTTTTATTATATGAGAATTCTCTCATTAGATACATATTAACATAAAAATAATCGAAATAAAAGAGTAAATTTTTATGCAAAATTTTCTTGACAAATTGTTTGGGGGGGGGTTATAATTAGCTTGTATAAAAGAATGTTTGGGTGATGCCTATCGATTGGTTGGTTTGTTTGTAATTTTGAATATTAAAAAAGAAAGGTTTTGAGAAAATGAAAAAGAAAATATTAAGTTTAATTGCTCTTGGTTTGGTTTGCGTACCATTTGTTTGTAATGCAGAGACTGTAGATAGTACACATATTGCTTATACAGAAAATTATTTTGGTTTAAATGAGGATCTTTCCGAATCACAACTTATCATTGATGATGTTAAAGAATATGATAAACTTACTTTTAAACAGAACAGACATGAGAATACTGGTAGGGTAGAACTTAAGAAAGATGCTAAAATTGGAGGATTTGACATCTTTCATAATCCTTTAACATATGTTGCTAATGGCGTAAATGTTGTATCTGAATTACCTGGTGATAGAGATGACTTTAAATTTATTATGGAAGGCGAAGGCAGCATAACTGTTTATGGTGTTTACTTAGGAGGCTATGGCAAAATTGATAGTGAAACTATAAAAACTGCTTATTATGGTGATACTTGTGTTAAAGATAGTGATAATATTTGTTATTACTTTAAAACAAAAGAAGATTTTGCTGCTAAGTTTGATAGTTTAAAAACTTTAAGTGTTAATAAAGGAATGGATAGTAAATTAACTAGTGATGACTTTGTAAATGGCACTAATAAGGCTAGTATTAAAGAAGATGAAGATCATAAATGGATTACTAAAGAATGGATTAATGAACACATTACAACTGATATGAATATTGTTTATAATGATAATGGTTCTGTAACATTTACAAGTGAAAAAGAAGAGGAAGATAAAGCATATTCTTTAAAAAGTAATTTAAATGTTGTATTTACTAGTAAAACAGAACTTAGTAAGGCTTATACTTTAAAAACTCCAACTATTAAAGCAGCTGATTATACACTAGATGGTTATACTTCAATTTCTGGTTATGATATTAGTGTTTATAATGGTAATCAAGTAGTTGAAATGAAAAATGGGGATTTTGAAATAACAATTCCAATCGCTGTTAAATATGATAAATATGTTGTTGCTTATGTAAAAGATGGTAAAATAGTAGAAACAATTGATGCATCTTATAAAGATGGTTTTGTAACATTTAAAACAACGCATTTATCAGAATATGTAGTGTTTGGTAAGAATCTTAGTAATGGTTCTAGTGTAACTACAAATGAGACTGAAAAAAATCCTCAAACAGGTGATAATATATTAGTTATGTTAGCAGGTTTAATTTTATCTGGTAGTACATTAATATATGCTGGTGCAAAAAAACTTAAGAGAAATTAATTAGGTGGGTGAAAGCCTGCCTTTTATTTTGATAGAAAGAAAGTTGTTTATGAAGAAGAAAAAGTATAAATTACGTTTAAAAAATATTGGTTATATATTGTTATTTTTGGTTTTATTAACTATATTTGTTTTTTGTTTTATTAGACTAATTTGCTGGACTAAAGATAATAAAGTTTCTAATGAAATATTAGAAGACGTTAATGAGTTAGTTGAAGTAAAAGAAGAAACTACAGATGAGGCTAAAAAAGAAGAAGATGAAACTAAAATAGATGCAAGTGACCCTTATTGGGATTTTATTAATACCTCTTTTTTAAGTATAGATTATTCTAAATTAAGAGAAAAGAATAAAGATATTATAGGCTGGGTAAAAGTTAATAGTACTAATATTAATTATCCAGTTGTACAGTATAGTGATAATGAATATTATTTGACACATGATTTATATAAAAATTATAATGGAGGTGGTTGGGTATTTTTAGATTATCGTAATAAGAATGATTTTAATAATAAGAATTCAATTATATATGCCCATGGTAGAGAAAATAAAACTATGTTTGGAACTTTAAAAAATATTTTAAATAAAGAATGGTATCAAAATAAAGATAACTATGTTATTAAAACTAGTTCTTTAAGTGGTTCTTATGTATGGCAAGTTTTTAGTGTATATAAGATTCCTAACACTAATGATTATATTAAGACTAATTTTAGTACTGATAGTGAATATCAAACATTTTTAAATTTAATTACTAAAAGAAGCATATATGATTTTAAAACTAATGTAACAATAAATAATAAAATTTTAACTTTATCTACTTGTTTTGATGATAATTCAAAGGTTGTCTTACATGCTAAATTAATAAAAAGTTATTAAATAATTAATTCTTGGTGTATAATACTAATTAGGAGGCACCAATAATGAAAACAGGAATGGTTATATTAAATTATAATGATTATGAAAATACTATAAAAATGATTTTACAAGTTAGAGATTATAAAAATATTAATAAAATTGTCGTAGTTGATAATCATAGTACAGATTCTTCAGTAGAGAAAATAACTCCTTATTTAAATAAGCATGTTGTTTTAGTAGAAGCTCGTAAGAATGGGGGGTATGCTTTTGGTAATAATCTGGGACTTAAATATTTAGAAAAGAATACAGATTGTGAACTTGCAATAATTAGTAATCCTGATGTTTTAGTAAGTGAAAGTGTTATAACTGAACTTATTCATGATATGAAAAAAGATGAAAGTATTTCTTTTTTAGGACCAAAGATAATAGAAAGAGGACATATTACTAAGGGTTGGAAATTACCAAGTTTATGGTGTGAGGCATTATCTTGTATAAATTATTTTAATAGATATAGTTTTAATATGCAAAAGTATCCTGATGATTATTATAATGAAAAGATAGTTAGGGTAGAAGTTTTACATGGGTGCTTTTTTATGGCTAGATTAAAAGATTTTAAGAAGATTAAATATTTTGATCCACATACATTTTTATATTATGAAGAAAATATTATTGCAAAGAAAGCTTACGTTTATGATTTGAAAACTTGTGTTGATACGTCTTTAAGTGTTACACATTTAGCTAGTCAAACGGTGTCTAAAAATCTAAATAAAGTACGTAAGTATAAGGCTTTAAAGAAAAGTATGTTTTATTATGAAAAAGAGTATAATCACTTAAATATATTGGGAATGATATTTCTAAAAGTATTATATTATATAAGTTTAGGAATAGCATATTTAACGTTTTGGATATAAGATGGAAAAAATAGCAATTATAAGTGATATACATGGTAATTTAGAAGCTTTAAAAAGTGTACTTATAGATATAAAAAAAGAAAATATTAATAATATTTATTGTTTAGGGGATATTATTGGTAAGGGAATGCATCCGAATGAATGTTTTGGGATGATTAGTAATAATACTAAAGTTATTGTAAGAGGTAATTTTGAGAAATGGATAGGACTTGAAAGTGATTATGCTAGTAAGGCGTGGTGTTTTAATAGAAGTCTTTTAAATAATGATACTTATAGAGGGATAAGATCTTTACCTTTTAGTTATGAGTTTTATTTAAGTGGTAGGTTAGTAAGACTATTTCATGCAACACCTTATGATATTAATAAAAAGATTTTTGCTTTTAGTAATAATGAGGCTTTAAAAAGTATGTTTTATAAACCTAAAGATGCTGTTATAGATGGGTATAGCGATATAGCTATTTATGGACATACTCATAATGCTTTTGTAAGTTCTTTATATAATAGAATACTTATTAATGCAGGGAGTGTTGGAATTTCTTTAGATTTAATTCATGATGATATGTTTGATGGGTGTCAGGATTTTACAACTATGGCTCATTATTTAATATTAGAAGGTGAGTTAAATTCTTTAGAAAAAGGTTATATGGGGATTATGATTAAGCAAGTTCCTTATGATATAGAGTCTGAGTTAAAGGATTCAAAAGATAACTTAGATAGAAGAGGTTATGAAATGGAACTTAGACTAGGTAAGTATCGTGATCAAAATAGATTAAATAGAATTATTAATGAAAATAAGTAGGTGAATTATGAAAAAATATATATTTATTGTTGGTTCAAGAGGTTATAAATTTAATTATGGGGGATGGGAAACTTTTGTAACAGAATTAATGAAAAATCAAACTAATAAGGAATTTCAATATGTAATACCTAAACTTAGTTTTGATAAAAAAGATGATGGTAATATAATGCATACTGATAGTGTTATAGAACCAGTTGTTTATACACCAAAGCAAGGGTTTGCCACGATGTTTACTTTTACAATTAGATCGATGAATAGAGTAGTAAATTATATAAATGATAATAAAATAGAAAATGCAATTGTTTTATTACTTGGTTGTAAGGTTGGGCCTTTAATTCCTATTTGGAAAAGAAAACTTAAGAATACGAAATTTATAATTAATCCCGATGGACTAGAATGGAAACGAGAAAAATGGGCTTGGTGGATTAAACAGTGTTTTAAGTATAGTGAAAAAACATGTGTTAAATATACTGATGCTTGTGTTTGTGATTCAATGGCTATAAAAAGTTATATTGATGAAAAATATAAAAGTTATCATAAACCATCTTATTATATTGCTTTTGGGGCTTATTTAGATATTGATATTCATAAAAATGAGATAGTAAAAAAATTATGGAAACAATATGATATAAAGGATCATGAGTATTACTTAATTGTTGGAAGGTTTGTACCAGAGAATAATTATGAAGTTATGATTAAGGAATTTATGAAATCTAAAACGAAAAAAGACTTAGTTATTATTTGTAATTTAGAAGAAAATAAGTTTTATAAGTATTTACAGGAAAGTACTAATTTTATGAATGATAAAAGAATTAAGTTTATTGGTTCAGTGTATGACAAAGAAGCATTACTTTATTTTAGGAGACACGCTTATGCTTATATTCATGGACATTCAGCTGGTGGGACAAATCCATCTTTACTTGAGGCCCTTGCTAATACAAAGTTAAATATTTTGTTTGATGTAGTATATAATAAAGAAGTTGGTAAAGATTGTGTATTATATTTTTCAAAGAAAGATAATGATTTAAAGAAAGTGATTAATAAAGCTGAAAAGTTAAGTAAGGCAGAAATAAATAAAATGGGTATTAAAGCAAAAGAAAGAATAATGGATGCCTATACTTGGGAAAGCATTGTTACAAAGTATGAAATTGTTTTTGATGAACTTTTGGAGGAAAAAGTTAAGAAATCTAATTAGGTTTCTTTTTTTCGTCAATTCTTTTGTAGTTTGTTTCTAGTGATTCATCATAGTTTAAAAGAGTACTAAAATTTAAGTTTAATGACTTATCATAAGCATTTAATCTATTTGTGAATTTAGCAATGGTTTTTAAGCTAACATTTCTTTTTTGATTTTCTATTTCATTAAGATATGCTAGGGAAGTGCCTAGGACCTCAGCAAACCTTTCTTGGGACATATTATAAATTTTACGATAATATTTTAAATTTATGGCAAGTATTTTAAAAATAGTCATGTTATCACCTAATATATTTTAACACAAAAATACTTGATAGTTATTTGATATTATAAGGGATATTTGCTATACTAATGATATAAATTCGAGGTGGATTATGAAGAAAAATAATGATAAAACAGCTATTCAGGTAATAGATGTTACAAAAACATTTAAAATCTATTATGATAAGGCTAGTACTTTAAAAGAAAAACTTATGTTTTGGAAGAGAAATGAAAGTGAAGTATTCACGGCTTTAAAGGATATTAATATAACTATTAAACGAGGAGAAACGGTAGGACTTGTTGGTGTTAATGGGTCTGGTAAAAGTACTCTTTTAAAGTTAATGACAAAGATTATTTATCCTAATAAAGGTAAGATTGTTACGTATGGTAAACTAACTAGTTTACTAGAACTAGGTGCTGGATTTCATCAAGATTTTACAGGAAGAGAAAATATTTATTTTAACGCGGCTATTTTTGGTTTAACAAAACAAGAAATTGATAAGAGATTAGATACAATTATTGAATTTTCTGAGTTAGGAGAATTTATTGATAATCCAGTTAGAACATATTCATCAGGTATGTATATGCGACTTGCTTTTTCTATTGCTATTAATGTAGATGCTGATATTTTATTAATAGATGAAATACTAGCAGTAGGTGATCAACATTTTCAAGAAAAATGTTTTACTAAGTTACATGAATTAAAAGAAAGTGATAAGACAATTGTTATTGTAAGTCATAGTCTAGATCAAATAGAAGATTTATGTACAAGGGCTATATGGATAAATCATGGGTCAGTGCAAATGGACGATACACCAGAAAAAGTTATTCCAGAATATTTAAAGGAGTGTAGATAATATGAAGGCTTTTAAAGAATTATATGCCTATCGTGAACTTTTAAAGACAAACGTTCAAAAGGAAATACGTGGTAAATATAAAGGTTCATTTTTAGGAGTACTTTGGAGTTTTTTAAATCCTCTTTTAATGGTTTTAGTGTATGCTTTGGTATTTCCATATATTATGCGGATGAATGTTCCAAATTATTTAATTTATTTAATTACAGGTGTTATTCCTTGGAATTTTTTTACGACTTGTATTACGACTGGTTGTAATTGTGTGTGGATAAATGGGGGAATTATTAAAAAAGTATATTTTCCAAGAGAGATACTACCTATAAGTGTAGTGGTAGCAGGTTTAATAAACTTCCTTATTTCATGTGTTATTATATTAATATTTACTATTTTTGGAGGGATTGGCATAAGTATTCAACTTTTATGGTTACCACTTATTGCGATTATTCAAAGTGCCCTTAGTTTAGGATTATTGTTTGTTTTAAGCGCGATTAATGTATATGTAAGAGATATTGAGTACTTAGTAGCTTTCTTACTTAATCTATTATTTTATGCAACACCTATTTTATATACAGCTTCAATGTTTCCAAGTAAAGTAAGGTGGATTTTATATTTAAATCCAATGTCCTCTATTGTTGATGCTTACCGAAGTATTTTCTATTATAAAGTAATGCCTAATTTAACTTCTTTGGCGTTAGTTGGTATATTATCCTTTATTATTTTAATAATTGGTTATATAATATTTAGGAAACTAGAAAAAGGATTTGCAGAAGAGGTGTAATATGCTTAAATATAATTTTATAGGAATAAGTTATCAAAGTATAAGGGGAGTAGTAAATCCCGGGCTTACTTTGATTGGGACAGTTAAAAAAGATAATTATAAATTTAAAGTACTTGTTGATGGTGAAGAACGAAAAAGTGATTTAGTTATTAACCCTTATAGTGGAGAATTTACATTAAAAGTATTATTAGATAAGTCATGTAAGAATATATATGTCTATGTATTATGTGACGGCAAGGAGTATTTGATTTATAGGGGAAAGAATACAAGACTTAGAAGATTAAATGGTAAAATAAAAGATGTTGTAGCTAATAAGTTAAAGATAGTTAAAAGTTTTTTTATTACTTTATTTAAAGGTATTCGTTATTTATGGCGTGATTATCATTTTTTAGTACCACCTAAAATGTGGAAAAAGTATTTTAATGATTTTAAGAAAAGAGTTAGAGAAAGAGGTAATAATTATTATTATGAGCCTTTTAATAAAGATGATTATAATCGTTATTTAGCTAAAAATAAATTAGAGGTAGTACATAAGGATTTAGAGTATAGACCACTTATTTCTATTTTAATACCGGTTTATAATATTGGACGAGAATATTTAGCTCGTTGTTTAGATTCAATTCTTAATCAGACTTATGATAATTTTGAGGTATGTTTAGTAGATGATTGTTCTACTAAAGAAGAGACTTTAGATACTTTAAAAGAGTATAGTGAGAAAGACCCACGAATACATGTCAGTTATCACAAGAAAAATAAACATATATCAAAAACTACTAATGATGCCTTAAAGATGGCTGAGGGTGAGTTTATATCTTTAGTAGATGATGATGATGAGTTAGACAAAGACGCATTATACATGGTAGTAGAGGCTTTAAATGAAAATAAAGAACTTGATTTTATATATACAGATGAAGATAAGATTGATTTAGATGGTAAATATTGTGATCCACATTTTAAGGCTGATTATTCGCCAGATACACTTTTATCAAATAATTATATATGTCACTTTACAACTATTCGTAAGAGTAAAGTAGAAGAAGTTGGGGGATTTGAAAAAGGCTTAGAAGGTGCCCAAGATTACGATTTATTTTTGAAGGTTACGGAGGTTACAAATAATATTTATCATATTCCAGAGGTTTTATATCACTGGCGTAAAGTAGAAGGATCAACGTCAATGACAATTGATAATAAAAGTTATGCGATTGATAAAGGGGCTTTAGCCGTTAGTAATGCTTTAAAAAGAAGAGGTATAAAAGGTAATGTTGTAAAAGATGAGAAAACCTTATACTATAAAGTTAATTATATTTTAGATAAAGAGCCTAAAGTATCTATTTTAATACCTACGAAAGATTATGCTGATTCATTAGAAATGTGTTTGAAATCACTTTATGAAAAAACAACATATAAAAATTATGAAGTTATCGTGATGAATAACCAAAGTGAAAAGGAAGAAACCTTTGAATTATTTGAAAGTTATAAGAAAAAACATAAGAATTTTAAAGTTATAGATGCACCTTATCCATTTAATTATTCTAAGATTAATAATGATGGGGTAAAGGTGGCTTCTGGGGAGTTCATTTGCCTTTTAAATAATGATACAGAAATTATTAGTCCAGATTGGCTTTCGGTGATGGTATCTTATGCGGCTCAAAGTCATGTTGGGGCTGTAGGGGCAAAACTTTTATATCCTGATGATACAGTTCAACATGCGGGTGTTATATTAGGACTTGGTGGTGTTGCTAGTCATGCTTTTATTGGGGCTAGCAAGGAAGATGCTGGCATGTATGGAAGACTTATGGTACCTTATAATTATGCTGCTGTTACGGCTGCTTGTTTAGTTGTTTCTAAAGAAAAATACTTAAGTGTAGGTGGCTTAGAAGAAGATTTAAAAGTTGCCTATAACGATGTTGACTTTAACTTAAAATTACTAGAAAAAGGATTATATAACGTAGTAACACCACAAGTTATGTTACATCATTTTGAATCTAAAACAAGAGGGTTTGATACAACACCGGAGAAGTATGAGTTATTTAAAAAAGAACAAAATTATATGTTTAATAAATGGGGTAAAATAATAGCAGATGATCCATTTTATAATAAACATTTTTCTAAACAAATTAGTTTTAAATTAAAGAAATAAGGAGTGAATGATTATGAAGTTAAAGAATAAATTACAATCAAAACATATTTATATTGCGTTTCTCTTTATTTCTTTTTTTCTTGCACTTTTGTTTTGCATATTCATTTTGAATTTAAAATATTTTAGTAATGATTTTAAAGGGGAAAAAGATATTAATCTAACTATTAATGAAATAGATAATGGTATAGAACTTAAAAGTTCTTTAGTTGATAGTTATGTTAAGGAGATTTCTTTTTTAGCGAGTACAAGTAGTGAAAATAAAATGGAAGTGCTTTTATATACAGTTAATAATGATGAAGAAGAGTATTTAAAAAGTGAGACTATTTATCCTACTTATAATGGTGAGAATTATTTTAAAATTGATAAGAATGTGTCTTCTATAGTTTTAAAAATTAATAATTTAAAAAAAGAGGATATAACTATTAATAATTTTAAAATACATAATGAATTTAGTTTTAATTTAATTGCTTTTATATTTGTATTTTTAATTGTTTTTTATATTTGTTATTTTGGGCGAAAAATGATTTTAAAAGAAAATATTAGTATTGTTAAAACTTTTGTTATGATTTCTTTACCAGTAGGGCTTATATATGCTTTAATTACACCTTTTGCTTATTCTATGGATGAGAAAGAGCATTTTGCTCGGGCATATAATATTTCATATTTTAATTTTAATTTAGATAAGGGTGAAGAAGTACTTTGGCCTACAGATATTAAACTTTATTTAGAACAACCTTATAATGTATTTGTGCCTACAACATATAGTTCATATAAAGCTTATATAAATGAATTAACTAATGTTGGTAATAGTAATTATGAAAAAAAATATTATGCTTCAACGGCTGAGCCATATTTATTTTTAGCCTATGTTATTAGTGGTATAGGTATTTTAGTAGGGCGAATACTTTTACTTTCTTTACCAATGCAATTTTTACTAGGACGATTATTTAACTTGTTATTTTTTACGTTAGTTGTAGCCATGGCTATTAAGCTTAGTGGTAAGTTTAAAAATCTTGTCTTTGTAGTTGGCCTTATTCCGTTAGTACTCTTTCAAGCTGCATCATATTCGGCTGATATGTTTACCAATGCAATGTGTATTTTATCTTTTGCTCTTACAATATATTATGGTAATGCGAAAAAGAAAATTGGCTTAACAGAAACTTTAATACTTTCTTTATGTTATGCTTTTAGTTTCTTATCTAAGATAGCGTATTTTCCAGTATGTGGTTTGATATTCTTAATTAAGAATGAAAAATTTAATAGTAAGAGTAAGGCTTTCTTGTATAAAGGACTGTTAATATTAATTAATTTAGTTTTCTTTTATATTACTTATAAGTATGCTTCTATGCATGGGATTGTTCAATGGGCTGTGGAAGGTGTAAATTTAAAAAAACAAGTTCTATTTATTTTACATAAACCATTATCTTATATAAATGTATTGTATCATACTTTTGATTTAGGAATTTTTTCCTTACTACTTGCAGGAACTTTACAACTTGGCTATTTTGGTGATTTAGGTTATATGCCTCTTGTTCTTTTACTTGTAATCTTTGTTATTAGTATAGCGTCTACAAGTGTTAAAATGAGTATTTATGAAAAAATATTTATCTTCTTGGTTATTATAGGTTCTATCGTTGTTTCAATGACAAGTTTATATGTAAGTTTTACACCAGTTGCCAATACAACTGTCTTAGGTTATCAGGGTCGTTACTTAATACCAATATTTTTACCAACACTTGCTTTGTTTACATCCCCTAAATTTAAAGTAGAATGGCAAGAAAAAACTATTAATTATTTTATTACTTATGGTATACTTTTCTTGAATATATTTGGAATTTTTAAAATTCTAATAGATTATTATTTGTAGGAGATGTTTATGAAGAAGATTTTACTTATTATTCCGGCATATAACGAGGAAGAAAATATTTTAAATACTTATAATACTATAATGGATTATAATAAAAAAAATAAAACTAATTATGATGTGATAGTTATTAATGATGGGTCACGGGATAATACTGAAGGTGTACTTATTACTAATAATATTCCTCATATTAAACTAATTTGTAATTTAGGTATTGGTGGGGCCGTTCAAACGGGATATAAATATGCTTTTAAAAATGGTTATGATATCGCGGTACAATATGACGGGGATGGGCAACATGATGTTAGTTATGTAAAAACAATTACGGATCCCATTATTAATGGTGAATGTGATATGGTTATTGGATCTAGGTTTGTAAGTGATTCGCCATCAACATTTAAGTCTAGTTGGTTTAGAAGGTTAGGTATTAATTTGATATCTGGTGTTATAAAACTTAAAACTGGCAAAAAAGTATACGATACGACTAGTGGTTTTAGAGCGGTATCTAGGGATATAATTAAATTGTTTACAATAAATTATCCAACTGAATACCCTGAACCAATTAGTACAGTTGATACAATAAAACAAGGCTATAAAGTAAGAGAGTTACCAGTTAAAATGAAAGAAAGAGAACATGGTAAAAGTTCGATAACACCTTTTAAAAGTGCTTATTATATGATTAATGTAATATTTTCAATATTAGTTATGAAGGCGGTGAAAAGATGAGTCCTAAACTTACTATTTGTTTAATAATTTATACAATATTTTGGTTATGTTTAGTAATTTATTATGTAAGACATAAAAAAATAGCTGTTCGATATTCTTTATTTTGGATTATACCAACGTTTTGTTTATTTTTAGTAAGTGTATTTCCGGGAATAATTTCTTTTGTTAATAAGTTATTTGGCTTTGAGGTTTTATCTAATTTAATACTAGGGATATTTATAACGATTTTAATGCTTATCACTTTTGTTTTAACAGTAGTTGTAACTAAACAAAAAGAAACTATTAAAGACTTAGTTCAAGAGGTTTCAATGTTAGAAAGTGAGATAAGAAAATGAAATATATTTTAATACTTGTTTACATTCTTTGTACGACAAGTGGAATTACTTTTATGAAACTTGGTGGAGATTCTTTACATTTAGGCATTAAGGGCGGATTAAGTTTTGGTGTTTCTTGGACAACTTTCTTAGGGTTATTATTTTACTTAGTTAGTTTCTTGTTATGGCAAAGGATTGTCGTAAAGTATGATTTATCAATTATTGTACCTATTGTTAATGGTATTGTACAAGTAATAACTTTATTTATAGGACACTTTATCTTTAAAGAAACGTTAAGTGTAACTTCTTATATTGGGACATTTTTAGTAATTGTGGGTATTGGTCTTATTGGACTTGGTAGTAAATAACTTGCCAAGTCTTTTTTTGCTTGTTAAAATATATGTAGGAATGGTGAATTAATAATGAAAAAGAAAATTAGTGTAATAGTATCTTGTTATAATGAAGAAGAATCACTTCCTTTGTTTTATAAAGAAATGAATAAAGTTATGGAAGAAATGACTAGTAATGAGTTTGAACTTGTATTTGTTAATGATGGTAGTAGTGATAAAACATTAGATGTTATAAAAAGTTTAAGAGAGAAAGACCCACGTATCCGATATGTTTCTTTTTCCCGTAATTTTGGTAAGGAAGCAGCTATGCTTGCAGGGCTTGATTATGCAACAGGAGACTATATAACCCTTATGGATGCCGACTTACAAGATCCGCCGCGTTTACTTCCAGAAATGCTTAAGTATATTAATGAAGGATATGACTGTGTTGGGACAAGACGAGTAACAAGAAAAGGTGAACCACCTATAAGAAGCTTTTTTGCCCGTATGTTTTATAAGCTTATTAATAAATTAAGTAAAGTAGAAATGGTGGATGGAGCTAGAGATTATAGGTTAATGACTAGACAAATGGTTGATGCAATCACTAGTACTCGGGAATATAATCGTTATTCCAAAGGCCTTTGGAGTTTTGTAGGATTTAAAACAAAATGGCTAGAATTTGAAAATGTGGAAAGAGTTGCTGGAGAAACAAAATGGAGTTTTTGGAAGTTATTTAAGTATGCGATTGAAGGCATAGTGGCTTTTAGTACAGTACCTCTTACAATGGCAGCATTTTTAGGAATACTTTTTTGTTTAATTGCCTTTATAATGATTTTAGTTATTATTTTTAAAACTGTTATGTGGGGAGACCCAGTAGGTGGCTGGCCAAGCCTTGCTTGTATCATTATTTTTGTTAGTGGTATTCAACTGTTTTTTATGGGGATATTTGGTGAATATTTAGCAAAAACATATTTAGAGACAAAGAAAAGACCAATTTATATAGTAAAAGAAACAGAAAAAAATGAATAATGGAGATGATCTGATGCGAAAGATTGTAGATGGTAATAAGGCGGCAGCCTTAAATGCTTATTTGTTTAGTGAAGTAGCGGCAATTTATCCAATTACGCCTTCTAGTACTATGGCAAGTGAAATAGAATTATTAAAAGATAATAATAAAAAAAATCTATTTCATGAAAGTGTAGAAATAGAAGAAATGCAAAGTGAAGCTGGTGCTGCGGGGGCAATGCATGGGGCGTTATTAACGGGGTCTTTAGCAACAACTTTTACAGCTAGTCAAGGACTACTTTTAATGATACCTAATATGTATAAAATGGCAGGTGAATGTTTACCGGGTGTTATTCATGTGGCCTCAAGAACTATTGCGACTCACGCTTTATCGATTTTTGGCGATCACTCTGATATTTATGCAGTTCGAGATACTGGATTTTGTATTTTAGCAAGCAGTAGTGTAGAAGATGCTTATTATATGTCTATCGTAGCTCATTTAGCGGCTATAAAAGGGTCTTTGCCGTTTGTACATTTTTTTGATGGTTTTAGAACTAGTCATGAAATTAATGTTATTGATGGGTTGGACGATAAAGATATACTTAATCTTATTAATAAAGATGCTTTAAATAAATTTAAGGAAAGAGCTTTAAATGTAGGTAAGGCTATACAATATGGTATGAGTGAAACAGAAGACATATATTTTCAAAGTGTTGAAGCACGTAATAAATTGTATGAAGATATGCCTAATATTGTTAATGATTATATGGTAAGTATTAATAAACTTGCTCATACGAACTATAAACCTTTTACTTATTATGGCGATGAAAAGGCTCGTTTTGTAGTAGTTAGTATGGGTTCTGTTTCTGATACAATTAAACTAGTAATAGATAAAGAAAATAGACAAGGGGGTAGTTATGGTTTAATTGAAGTACATTTATATAGACCATTTAGTAAAAAATATTTTTTAGATGTTTTACCTAAAACATGTGAGATTGTAACTGTTTTATCAAGAGTTAAAAATCATGGTAGTATGGAACCTCTTTATTTAGATGTTTTAAATGTTTTAAAAGATAAAAAAATAACAGTTTTAGGGGGCCATTATGGATTATCAGGTAAAGATACAACCCCTAGTGACATTTATAGCGTATTAAAAATGATGGAAGAAAATCCAGTTAATGACTTTTCTTTAGGGATAGTTGACGATGTTACAAATAAAAGTTTGAAACCTCGTAGATACGAACTTGATATGGCATGTGTAGAAGCACAGATATTTGGGTTTGGTAGTGATGGCATGGTTACTTGTAGTAAAGATATTTTAAATATTTTAGGTAATAATTATTATGTACAAGGTTATTTTGCTTATGATTCTAAAAAGTCTGGTGGAGTAACAGTTAGTCATTTAAGATATGGTAAAGATAAAATAAAAGCTCCTTTTTATGTTACTAATAGTAAAATAATTGTTGTTACTAAGGCTAGTTATTTTGGAGAGTTTTCTTTATTAGATACATTAGTTAATGGGGGTACTTTAATTGTAAATAGTAAAGATACTGAATTTTTAAATAATTTAACTTTAGAAAATTATGCAAATTTAAAGAATAAAAATATTAAGTTATTTATAGTAGATGCGGATGGGATAGCAGACTTACACCATATACCAGGAAAAATAAGTATGATTATGGAGGCTATTATATTAAATATGCTTGGTATTACTGATTATGAAGAGATATTAGTTAAAAGAATTAAAGAAAAGTTTGTAAGTAAGGGTGAAGATATTGTTAATAATAATATTTTAGCAATAAAAGATGCGATTAAGAGTGTTTATAGAATAGAACAAGTAATTGGTAATGGTTTGGAAGATAAATCAAAAGATGTATTTGACGTGATGAAGAAAAGATGTGGTAACTTACTTAAAGTAAGTGAATGCATGCCTTATGCAAATGGGGCTTTTCCTGGTGGCAATAGTAAAAGAGAAAAAGGATTTAATACAACAAAAGTACCTAAATGGAATAAAGATTATTGTATACAGTGTGGTATGTGTTCTTTTGTTTGTCCACATGGAGTTATAAGACCATTTTTGACGGATAAAGACACTGGTTTAAAAGAACTTGGTAAGGGTAATAATAATTTTATTATTAGTGTATCAGAACAAAATTGTACAGGATGTGGTTTATGTATAGAGGCTTGTCCAGGTAAGAATGGTCATAAGTCTTTAGAGTTTGGTAGTCCTCGTTTAGAGAAACAACAAGAGTTTGATTATTATGAAAAAAATAATAAAAATGATGAGACTATAAGCACTTATACGGTTAAGGGAAGTCAATTGTTAGAACCAAGATTCAAATATTCAGGGGCTTGTGCTGGTTGTGGGGAAGCTTCTTATATAAAACTAATGACTCAGCTATATGGTGATAATATAGTGATAGCAAATGCAACAGGTTGTTCATCTATATATGGAGGGTCTACCCCTTATACGCCTTATAGTATACCATGGGCTAATTCTTTATTTGAAGATAATGCCGAGTTTGCTTTAGGAATGCATTTATCTTATCAAAATAAACAAAAGAGAATAAAGAATATTATGGAAGGTACAAAAGAACTAGTTACTAGTGAGGTAAAAGAGTTATTTTGTGAATACTTAGAGAATTATAATGATGCTAAAAAAACTAGGGAAATAAAGAATAAGTTAGAAAATATGGAAATACCTTATGACTTACGAGAACTACTTAATTATGTTCCAGCACGCACAGTGGTAGCAGTAGGTGGAGATGGTTGGGCTTATGATATTGGTTTTGGTGGGCTTGATCATGTGTTACATAGTAATGAAAATATAAAAATATTAGTTCTTGATACAGAAGTTTATTCTAATACAGGGGGACAAGCTAGTAAATCGACAAGACTAGGGGCAGTGGCCGAGTTTACTAATATGGGTAAGAAAACACAAAAAAAAGATTTGTTTAGATATGCAATGGGAATACCAAATGTATATGTAGCAAGTGTTTCTTTAGGAGCTAGTCCTATGCAAACTATTAGGGCTTTTAAAGAAGCAATGGAACATGTGGGACCAAGTTTGTTAATTTGTTATTCACCATGTATTGAACAAGGAATTAAAAATGGTATGACGTGTTCTTTAGAAGAACAAAAGCTCACAATTGAATCTGGTTATAACTTACTTATGCGTTATGATGGGACAAGTGAAATACTTACTATTGATTCAAAAGAACCAGATTTTGGCTTATACGAAGAATTATTAAATAAAGAGGTTCGTTATAAAGCTTTAAAGATTAAAGATGAGAATTTAGCGAGTGTATTATTAAAAATGCAAAAAGATAATGCTATTAAACGTTATAAGTATTATGAAAATTTGGTGAAAAAGTAGGATTTTATAACACAATGGTTGTTTGTTATGATAGAATGATTACTGGAAGTGAGGATTTTTTATGAAATTTTTAAGAAATGGACTATTTGTAGTTATTTTAACTTTTTTGTTTACTTTAAATGTAAATGCCTCTGTTAAAGTAGAAACACTTAAAGAAGCATGTGAAGCAGAAGGACTAACTTGTAATTTCACAGAAAAAGATACTAGTAAGTTACCAAGTGTATATGTTTTTCGTGGTACTGGTTGTGGGTATTGTGGGAGACTTATTACCCATTTAGCAAGTATTTATGATGAATATAGTGATAAAGTTAACATTGTTTTATATGAAGTAACTAGTAATCAAGATAACTATGCTTTATATGAGAAGGTAGCGGCTAAATTTTCTGATACTGTACAGGGATATCCTTATATGGTAATTGGTAAAACTAAGTTTGATGGCTATGCTAGTAGTTTTGATAGTGATATTAAAACAGCTCTAGATAACATGACTAGTGAATCATATGATGTGGTTGCTGAGGTTAATGCTGGTAATACAGATGTTGTTGAAGCAGAAAGCGTTAATGGTGAAGAAAATAGTAATACAGGAATAGTTTTAGCATTTATCTTTGGTGTAGTTGTTGTTCTTGGTATTATAATGGGTTATAGTGTTAGAAAGAAATAGGTTTTTAATAAATCTATTTTTTTTATGAAAAAAAGCTTACACAAAAATTTTTTTTATGTTATACTCTTTAGGTCGTGTGGCAAATTAAGCGTAAATCCAGATATTTACGTATTTTTTTCGCTTAGAAAGAGGTGGTTTATATGAAAAAAATTAATTTAGCAAACGATAAGATAAGTAAACTATTAGTAGCTTTTTCAGTTCCTTGTATTATAAGTATGCTTGTTAATGCTTTTTATAATATAATTGACCAAATTTTTATTGGTAAAGGTGTAGGAACGCTTGGTAATGCAGCAACAAATGTAATATTTCCACTTATTATGGTTAGTAGTGCGCTTGCTAGTTTAGTTGGAAATGGCTGTGCAGCTTATTTGAGTTTAAAAATGGGTGAAGGAAAGAAAGAAGATGCTAAGAAAAGTATTGGCTGTTCATTTCTATTACTTTGTTTGATAGGTATTTTAGTTTTAGCAATAGGTATGCTTTTTTTACCAAAGTTAATTTATTTCTTTGGGTGTACAGAGAGTGTTTATCCTTATGCAATGACATATGGAAAAATAATTTTATTAGGTATTCCATTTTCTATTGTATATACAGGTATGTCTAGTATTATAAGAGCCGATGGCGAACCAAGATACTCAATGATTTGTTTGGTTAGTGGGGCTTTACTTAATTGTATATTAGATCCTATTTTTATCTTTGGTTTTAATATGGGAGTTGCAGGTGGCGCTCTTGCTACAATTATTGGTCAAGTCGTATCATTTTTGTTAAGTGTTTTCTATTTTCCAAGGATGAAATCTTTTAAGCTTAAAAAAAGTGATTTTACAATAAATAAATCGGCTTTTAAGATTATGAGTTTAGGATTATCTAGTTTTATCACCCAAATGACAGTGGTAGCCTTATTTATTGTAATGAATAATTTGATGACTAAGTATGGAGCAGAAACTATATATGGTAGTGATATTCCCCTTTCTGTATATGGGGTAATGTCAAAACTTAATTCGGTATATGTTAACTTTATTTTAGGTATTTCTTTAGGTGCTCAACCAATAATTGGCTTTAATTATGGGGCTGGTAACTATGAAAGAGTAAAAGAGGTACTTAGACGTGTTTTAGTTATTGGCTTAATTGTTGGCGTGATATTTAACATTTTATTTTATTTCTTTCCAAGTACTTTAGTGTCTATTTTTATTTCTAGTAGTGATAGTACTTATGGTTTGTTTATGGAATTTGCTACTTTATTTTCAAGAACTTTCTATTTAGTATGTGCTTTAAATTTCTTTGAAATGACTACTAGTATAGTTGTTCAATCTCTTGGTAATGTGAAAAAAGCAACAGCAGTTTCTTTTGCAAGACAAATTATTTTATTTATTCCTCTCGCCCTTATATTAACGCATTATTTGGGCTTAAAGGGAGCATTATATGCAGCACCAATAGCAGACACTTTATGTTTTATATTTGTATTATTTGTCTTTTTGAGTGAATATAAAAAGTTAAATAAAGTAACAGATAATGATAACCATGAAAATGAAATAAGCACAAGTGATCCAAAAACAAAATATGTAATTGTTATTAGTCGTGAGTATGGTAGTGGGGGACATTATGTTGGTAAGTTACTAGCAGAAAAGTTATCGGTACCATTTTATGATAAAGAAATAATTAGAATGACGGCCCATATTAGTGGCTTAAATGAAGAGTATATTAAAAATAATGAAGAAAGTAATAATTTGTATTATGAACAAAATAATGAAATATTCTTAGCAGAGAGTAAAGTAATTAAAGATTTGGCTAAAAAACCTTGTGTTATTGTTGGTAGGTGTGCAGATTATATATTAGAGAATAATAAAAACGTTTTTAAAGTATTTTTATATAGTGATGAAGCATCTAAACTTGAGAGAATTAAAAAATATTATCATGAAGATAAACCAAGTGTGGTTATGAAAAAGAAAGATAAAGAAAGAAGTAAGCATTATAAGTACTATACTGGACGTGATTGGAAGAACTACGAAAATTATGATATTGCTATTCATGTTGATAAATTTGGTGTAGAAAAATCATCTGAGATGCTTGCAGATTTATTAAAATAACAAAGACTTTCCCTTACAAAAGGGAATTTTTTGTGGTATAATTTAGGTACAGAGATTTTGAGTTATCTTATTAATCACAAGGGGGGATATATATGAAAAATGTTGGCGATTATATAGTATATCAAAAAGATGTTTGTAAGATAGTAAAGATTATGGAGAATCCTTTTTCACATGTTCTTTGTTATTCTTTAGTACCACTTAGAGATGAAAGTTTAAAGTTAAGCATACCTGTAACTAATCAAAGTATTAGGGATCTTATGTCAAAGGAAGATATAGAAGCGTTGATACTTAAGATTAAGGATATACCCGTTATTACAATTACAGAAGGACAAATTGAAAATGAGTATAAAAGAATACTTAGTAAAGGGACACCAGAAGATTTAGTAGCTATTATTAAGACAACTTATGAACGTAATCAAAAAAGAATTGACCGTAACAAAAAGACTAGTGATAAGGATAGTAGATATTTAGAACTCGCAGAAAATTATTTATATTATGAAATTGCAACTGTTTTAGAAATGACTTTTGATGAAGCTAAAAAATATATTTTAGAACGTGTTGATTCTATGTAATTTTGACAAATTAAATGTTTTTGTGTATAATAAACTCTCGTAAATGGGGGTTTTATTATGAATTTATTAAATTTACTTAAATTAGAAATAGAGGAAAAAGGCATTTTAAATGATAAGTTTGCAATAGCTAGATATATTATATTAGAACAGGTGAGTTATTTGATTATCAACCTTTATATGGTATTTTTCCTACTAAAATTCAGGAAGATTTTAATTATGAAAGAAAAGATATTACTGATATAAGAGATTGGTGGATTATTTGTTATTCATGGTCTAGACTTTATGTTGATTTACTTACTGCATTTAATATTAATGCAAAGGTTATTGAGAAGGGTGGTCATGCTAAGGCATTAGTGATGATAGATGGCTATGATATAGTTGCTGATTTAACTACTAATTTTACTGATTTTTATTTTGTTAAGTTTGGTTTTCCAACTAAGAATTATACATGTGAAAAAGAAGGATTTGAAGAGAAAGTTGGAAATGTTGATAAAAAGATCGGATATAGTCTTGATATGCCTACAGATGAGGTTTTAAAAATGTTTAAGAAGGAGATTACTAATGATAGTTTTTCATTAGATGAAATGGTAGAAAATGCTTTCTTGGCTTGTAAATATTATCTTGATTTTCATCAAATTGCTTCTATAAGTGCTAGAAGATTTATTCTTTATTTTGTAAACTACGTTACAGATAATATTTTTAAAGAACAATTCTTAAATACGTTTGTTTTTGATTTTAGTAGTAATACAAGGATTGATATTTTTAGTATTAATGATTGTTGTTATATATATGGAATGTCTGATGGCGTATATAAATTTCGAAAAGCATCTTTAGATGAAATAAAAGAGTTAGATCAAGAATATGAAAGTTGCAATTCAAATGAAATGAATTTAATTTTAAAAAAATAAAAAATCCCTTAGATAGGGATATATAGCTTCATGGTGCTGAAAACAGGACTTGAACCTGCGACCTACGCGTTACGAGGGCGTTGCTCTACCAACTGAGCTAATTCAGCATGACTACATTATAATGCAAAAATAAAAAAAATTCTATAAAAATTGTGTAAAAAATGTTGATATTTATTTTTGATGTGTTATAATTAAGTGGTCAAAGCAAATGCAGGTGTAGTTAAATGGTATAACTCTAGCCTTCCAAGCTAATATCGGCAGTTCGATTCTGCTCACCTGCTCCAAGTATGATATTTAGTCGAACTTTTTGGTTCGATTTTTTAATACAAAAAATAGTGTTGGTCGAAAAGCGGTCGAAAAGTGGTCGAATCAATTGATGTTTCATTTATTACTATTATAGTATTTATTTCAAAGTAATAAATTTGGAACTAGGTGTTTAATATGCAAGTTGTGATAATATGCTAAGTACTGGAGGATTATATCCATTGCCTTTAGCAACATAAATCCTTTAGATAGTTTATGGGGTGCTGTGATTTAGCTTATATAATTTATTGTGATTCTTGTAGTAATAGTGAGTTTTTACTGGCTAGTAAAAGAACTTTTAACTGTAATTATGCAATTAGATGCGATGACGCTAAGATTGTGCTAATTTAGATGAATGTATGTTTTGCTTACATATTAATTCAAAAATGTTTTGTATTGCTAATATGCAGTTTGAAGAAAATGAATATAGGGACTTAAAAAATTAATTATAAAATGGTTAATAAGTTCTATTCGTAACCTCTAGTATTTTAACTAAAAATATTATATAATTTTGGTGATATAGGGGTGATAATGTGAACTTTGGTATTGACTATGAAAAGGCCAAAAGTAAGTCTGGGGCAGTGTTTACAGGTAGTAATTACCGAATTACAGTTTTAACAGAAAGACTCGTTAGACTAGAATATTCAAGGGAAGGTATTTTTTGTGATGATTTAACAGAACAAGTTATTAATAGAGATTTTTCTATTCCTAATTTTAAAGTGGTTCAAGATGATAGGTATTTAGAGATTACAACTAAGTATTTCATGTTAAAGTATCAAAAGGGTAAACCATTTGAAGGACTTAATTTAGAGATAATGCTTTTAAATACTGATAAATCTTGGTATTTTAAAAATAAAGAGGTTCGTAATTTTGGGACAAGTGGAGATGGCTTTAATCTTGATAAAATTGATATAAAAAAAGGCTTGTATTCAACCGATGGTTTTGTATCGCTAGATGATAGCAACAGTATGATCCTTAGTAGTGATGGCTTTTTAATGCCTTCTTCTACTAAAAGAATAGATACTTATGTTTTTATGTATCGTAGAGACTTTGGTCTTTGTTTAACTGATTATTATACACTTACAGGATATCCGCCTATGATACCACGTTATGCTTTAGGTATATGGTGGAATAAAAGTGAAATTTATAACTTTGCTAATATAGATGAGTTAATAAGTAATTTTAATAAATATAAAATACCAATAAGTGTTTTATTACTTCCTGAGTATTGGCATTTAAAAGATGCGAAAGATTTAAGCTTATATCATACTGGTTTTACTTTTAATCGTAATTTGTTTAGCGACCCTAGTTTTTTGGTGAAGTATTTACATGAACATAATATTAAACTTGGACTTATGATGGATCCTAGTGAAGGAATTATGCCTCATGAAGATAACTATGAAGCAGTTGCGCGTAACTTAGGGATAAGTGATAGAAGTATTATTCCTTTTAATGTTTTAGATAGAACAATTATTGATAACTACTTAAATGTTTTAATTAAGCCTTTGGAAAATATGGGTGTTGATTTCTTTTTCTTAGATTTAAAAGATACTAAAAATCCTTACCTTAATCGTGCTTTAGTTCATTATCACTTTGATAAAGAAAATACTAATCCTTATAAAAGAGGCATGATTCTTGCTCGTAATACAAATATTGCTAGTCATAGATATCCTGTTTTATATAGTGGTAATACTCTTGTTTCTTGGGATACTTTAAAAAATATTCCTTATTTCAATGCTTTAGGTAGTAATAAAGGTCTTAGTTTTTGGAGCCATGATATCGGTGGATACATGGGTGGTGTTGAAGATGCAAACCTTTATGTTAGATATATTGAACTTGGTGTATTTAGCCCAATATTTAGACTTGCTTCTTTAGGCGGTAAGTATTATAAACGTGAACCTTGGAAGTGGGATGTTAAAACACTTAAAATTACGGAAGATTACACAAGACTTAGACACGAATTAATTCCTTATTTATATACTGAATCTTATAAGTATCATCAAAATGGTATACCACTTATTATGCCTTTATATTATGAAAATCCAGAAATATATGATGAACCAGATTATAAAAATGAATATAAGTTTGGTAGTGAACTTTTAGTGAGTCCAATTATTCATAGTAAAGACATTTTAATGAACAGAACAGTACATAGATTATTTTTACCAGATGGTGTTTGGTATGATTTTAAAACTGGTAAAAAATTTATTGGTAATAAACGTTATGTAGCTTTTTATAAAGATGAAGATTATCCTGTTTTTGCTCGTAGTGGCTCTATTATCCCTAAAGCTATTATTGATGAGAACATTAATGATACTCGGGCACCTAAAAAAATGGAGATACATATTTTTCCTGGTAAAAGCAATATTTATGAATTATATGAAGATGATGGTGAGTCATCAATGTATGAAAATGGCTATTATATAAAGACCTCTATAGATTATAATTATTTACAAAATAATTATACAGTTATTATTAGACCTACTGAAGGTAAAAGTGGTATTATACCAGATACAAGAGATTATATAGTTAAATTTAGAAATACAAGAAAAGCTGATGAGGTAATTACTTATATTGATAAAGATTTAGTAGATTCGGTTTCTTATGTAATGGATAATGACTTTATAGTTGAGGTAAGTAATGTTAAAACAACAAGTCAATTATCAATTAATTGTAAAGGAAAAGATATTGAAATAGATGCTTCTCGTCTTATTAATGAAGACATAGATTCCATCATAAATGATTTACAGATTAAAACAAATTTAAAAATTATGCTTGCTGATATTATCTTTAATGATGAGTTAGACATTAAAAAGAAGAGAATTATGATTAGAAAATTAAAAAGTAGGGGACTAGAAGATAAATTTATTAAAATGTTTATGCGTCTTATGGAGTATGTTTCAGAAATATAGGTGGATTTTGGTATACCTTTTTTCATTTCTTTGACCTGGTAATTCTAATTAAAGACTAGACAAATTATAAAAATAGCTTATAATATTAGTATAATTATTGATTGCAAGAGTATTTTTAAATAATTTATAGAGACTTTATGGTTGGTGAAAATAAAGATGCGTTTAAAAAGAAAGACAGCAACAAAGTGATAAATCGTAATTCTTGCGTTAAAAGAAAAAGAGCATAGATTCTATGAAATAAGGTGGTACCGCGGATATATTCGTCCTTATGTTATAGAGTCTTTTTATTTTAGAAAGAAGGATATTTATGGAAAAAGTATATGTTAATGAACTTAGTAATTATATTGGTAAAACTATTTCTTTTAGTGGTTTTGTTGATGCGATTAGAGATAAAAAGTGGGTAATGTTTGTAATACTAAGAGATAGTACAGGAAAAGTGCAAATGACGATTGAAAAAAGTGAGGAAGAAAATCAAAAGTTACTTGATATTATGAAGAACGTTAGTACTGATAGTACTTTGAAAATTACTTGTGAGGTTAAAGAAAATGAAGCAGTTAAACTAGGTGGTATTGAATTAATACCTAAAAGTATTACTGTTACATCACTTGCTTGTGCATTACCATTTGATTACAATAATTTAGATGGAGTTAATATTGATACAAGACTTGACTATAGATGGATTGATTTACGTAATCAAAAAAATATGTTGGCAAGACAAGTTGAATCTTTAATGGTCCAAGGGATGCGCGAATATTTATATAAAGAAGATTTTACTGAGATTCATACACCTAAGTTACTAGGGGCTGCTAGTGAATCTGGTAGTGAGGTATTTGAGGTAAAATACTTTGATAGATCGGCTTATCTTGCTCAGTCACCACAATTTTATAAACAAATGGCAATGGCGGCTGGTATGAGTAAGATATTTGAAGTGGCACCAGCTTTTAGAGCAGAAAATTCTAATACCAATCGTCATGCGACAGAGTTTACTAGTTTTGACCTTGAATTTAGTTATATTGATTCTTATGAAGATGTAATGAATTTAGAAGAAGATTTACTTATTGCAGGTCTTACTAAAGTTAAAGAAAAATATGGTGAAAAGATAAAAGAGGTTTTTGGAACGGAAATAGTAATACCAATAAAGCCTTTTCCAAGAATAAAATTACAAGATTTATATAAAGAATTAAATGAAAGATATGGTTTTACGATACCTACTAGTGATGTAGGAGACTTAAATGCTGAAGCTGAAAAGTTAACTAGTCGTTATGCTATGGAGGTATATGGACATGAGTTTATTTTCATAACTGGTTTTAGCGCGGCAAAACGTGCCTTCTATCATATGCGAGATGAAAATGGTGAATTACAAGGGTATGATTTGATTTGGCGAGGAACAGAGATTACTACTGGTGCTCAAAGGGAACACAGATATGAAGAGATAGTTAAGAATGCTAAAGAAAAAGGTTTAGGAGAAGATGTTTCATTTTACTTACAATTTTTCAAATATGGTTGCCCACCACATGGCGGATTTGCAATCGGTCTTGATAGACTTACAATGCTTATGCTAGGATTACCATCTGTAAAAGAAACGCAGTTCTTATTTAGAGGACCTAATAGACTCAATCCATAAAATCTCACGGGTTGAAATTGCAAAATATCACGGAATAGTATGGTTCAATAAAATCTGGTATGAAGAGAGATGATTAATTTTCATCTTTTTTTTACGTAGTAATATGTAGTAAATAATAATAATATAAAGGTATCAAAAAGGGTAGATATATGATATATTATGAAAAATTAGTTCCGTTCAGTTCAAACCATTAGTCAAATTACTTGTGATATATATAGTAATTCAAATGAGTAGAATATGTGTTATAACAAATGCTCTTATGAATATACAAGATAAATTATAAATCTATTAAATTATTTAGATAAATTTTATGAATGAATAAAAATATGATTAATTGAGTGATTATTATAATGCGGATTACAATGGTATAACAAAACTTAATGTAATAGAATGGTTACTAAATAAATAAAAATAATAAAAATTAAAATAAATGGCTTGCATTATTAAAAAAAATTTCATATAATTTAGGCATGCGATGAAGAAAGAGTAGTAATAATTAGTCTTTTATAGAGAGTAAAGGGAG
>CAKOMI010000013.1 GCA_934096605.1 uncultured Bacilli bacterium | reverse complement strand
TAAATGTTTTAAAGTAAATATTACTAATGAAAGTGACGCTATTACATTAAATGATTTGCATCCTATAACAGATGAAGAAGGATTAAAGAGTAGTAGTTATTCTTTTACTATAGAAAATACATGTGATACATATGCAATGTATCAAGTAAACTTAGAAGATATATTAGATGATACAATAACAAAAAGATTAAATAATAAATATATAAAAATATCATTAAATGATGGAACACCAAAAGTATTAAATACCTATCAAGGAGTTACACCAACACTAAAAAATGCTGATGCCTCATTTAAATTAACGAGTGGATCATTAAGTCCAAAAGGTAGTAGTAATGATTCAGTAAATTATAATTTAAAATTATGGATGGATTATGATACACCAGCATTAGATGAAGTTATGAGTGCTACATTTAAAAGTAAGATAAGTGTAGTATCAGTATATACAGAAGAAGAAAATTTAAATAATGAAATAACAATTGCTTATAATTCAAAAAATACAACTTATAGTAAAGATAGTGAAACAATAGATATAAATGCCACAAGTACTAACTATAATTTAATAGAGTATAGTAGTGATAATGTAACTTATACAAGCATCGATACACCTAGTAAAAATGTTACAATAACTAAGACGTATACAGAAGATAAAGATGAGATCATTTATTTTCGTGATGAAATGGGTAATTTAAAAAGTGAAAATGTTGTTCTATCTAAGTTGGATAAGACAGGACCAGTTATAACAGTTACAGCTTCAAGTGACTGGGGTTCAAGTAATACAGTAAATATCACTTTAGAAGATGAAAAATCAGGTCTTTCTGGCTACGCTTTAACAGAGAACGAAACTGAGCCTAGCGAATGGACAAGTGTTACTGGTAAAAGCACAACTATAGCTAAAGACGTTACAAGTAATAAAAAATATTATGTTTATGCTAAAGATGTTTTAGGTAATATTAGTCATAAAGACGTCGAGGTAAGTCATGTTGATACGGCTGCACCAACCATTGTTAGTTTAACAGAACAAACTAGTTATGGAGCAACAAGTACAATAACAGCCGTAGCAAAAGACACAGAGTCTGGTATAACAGGCTATGCATTTACTGAATCTAGCAGTGAACCTACTAGTTGGACAAGTGTAGACAATGTCATAACTGAAAGTACTTATACTTATAAGGCTAGTAAAAACGGAAACATTTATTTCTGGGTAAAAGATGGAGCAGGACATACAATAAATAAAGCAATAACTGTTACTAAAGTAGATGCGACAGCACCAACCGTAACACTTAGTTTAAGTGATGAAACAACTTGGACTAAAACAAAGACATTAACAATGAATTTTAATGATAATGAATCAGGTTTAGCTGGCTATGCAGTTACAACAAGTTCATCATCACCAACAACATGGATCGGAATTTCTGGTTCAAGTAACTCGCAAAGGTTTTCTGTTGGTAAAAATGCAACTTTATATGTATGGGTAAAAGATAAGGCTGGATTAGTAAGTTACGTGAGCAAAACAATATCTTATATTGATACTACAGCTCCAACAGCAAGTATGGTTTTAACTAATACTGATAATTCGATTACGGTTGATGCGAGTTCATCTAACGATACCGAAAGTGGTATAGCAAAATATGAATATAGTATTGATGGTACAACATATTATTCATCAACAAATTCAACCTATACATTTACTGGTTTAAGTGCTAGAACATATACTGTTTATTTAAGAGCTATAGATAAAGCTGGTAATTCAAGTGTCTTTACCTCTCAAATTACTATTGTATTAAATGTGAGTGGCAAAAAAATTACTGATGCAATTGCACTAATTTCAAATACTGATTCAATAAACTTGGCAACAGATGATTATGGAAATATAAGATACATTGGAGTGGATCCAGATAATTATGTGAGTATAGATGGTGAATTATGGCGAATCATAGGTACAATGAATAGTGTTGATGATGGCACAGGGAATAAAGAAGATAGAGTTAAAATAATAAGAGCATCATCAATAGGAAGTTATTCATGGGATACTAGTGCAATAAATGTAAATTCTGGCAATGGAATAAATGAATGGAGTCAATCAAAATTAATGAAATTATTAAATCCTGGGTATGAAAGTGTGAAGATTGGTGGGTCATTGTATTGGAATAATAAATCAGGAAAATGTTATACAGGTCAAAAAAATGAAACATCAAGTTGTGATTTCACAAGTACTGGTATGAATGATAAATTAAAGTCTTTAATAGGCGATGCCGTATGGAACACTGGTAGTCAAGGAACGAATGATTTTACAAGTGCAAGTGGAGGATTATCAAAACATTTCTATACATATGAAAGAAGTGATAATACTGGTAAGATCTGTTCAAGTGGCAATTATTGCAATGATACAATAAAAAGAACAACGACATGGACTGGTAAGGTTGGTTTAATGTATCCAAGTGACTATGGCTATGCAACAAGTGGAGGAAGCACAACAGATCGAACAACATGTTTAAATACATATTTAGAAAGTTGGTATTACCCAAGCGTAAGCGATTGCAAAAATAATGATTGGCTTTATTATAATGGTAATTGGGATTGGACATTATCGCCGTTTGCGTACTCTTCCGATGCGTGTCGTGCGTTCGTTGTAGGTTCATCTGGGGAAATCAGTGACTACTCTATTTACTACTGGGCGGGTGTTTGGCCTGTCGTTTATCTCTTATCATCGGTTTCAGTTCAAGGTGGAGATGGTAGTTCATCAAATCCGTATATTTTATCAGAATAATTTTAGAAATCTATTGTATTTTGTGGATCTTTTTGGTATTATTTATTTGCTAATCAGTGAATTAAGAGGTAAATTTTTAGTACTTTTAAAGAGAGTAGATGCTGGTGGAAATTCTACAATGGAACAAAGTTTATTGCTACTTAAGGAGATTATATGGGTTATTCCATTAAAGATAAATAAGTTAAATTAAGGATGGTACCGTCTATATGACTCCTTTGGTGCTGTCCTTTTTATTGTCTAGGGAGGGTATATGCAGATTATATTGGTAGCTGGTCGAGCGCGAAGTGGTAAGACTTATGTGGCTCATGAATTAAAAAGTATTTTAGAAAGTAATAATAAAAAAGTTATTATTACAGAGTATAGTAAATATGTTAAATTATTTGCTAAAGATATAGTAGGATGGGACATGGTAAGTGAACCAAAACCAAGAACTTTTTTACAAGACCTTGGTAATAAACTAAGAGAGTATTATGGCGAATGTTATTTTGTTAATAGAATGAAAGAAGATATTTTAGTTTATGAAAAATATGCTGATTATCTTATTATTAGTGATGTTAGAATGCCCCATGAAATAGGTGATTTAGAAGGGTTTAAACCAATTAAAATTAAAGTTATTAATGATTATTTAAAAACAGATTTGAGTGAAGAAGAACTTGCTCATATCACAGAACATGCGCTTGATAATTATGATAATTTTGATTATATATTAAAAAATATGAATGAAAAGGAAATTAAAGAAATATTAGAAAATATTGTAAAGGAGAAAGAACTATGAATTTAAAAGATAAATATATTAATTTTTTTGTTAGCAAAGGACATAAACAAATACCATCTGCGCCAGTAGTACCGGAAAATGACCCTAGTGTGTTATTTAATACGGCTGGTATGCAACCTTTAATACCTTATTTATTAGGTGAAAAACACCCATATGGCACAAGACTTTGTGATTATCAAAAGTGTGTTAGAACTAATGATTTAGAAGAGATAGGTGATACAACACATCATACATTTTTTGAAATGCTTGGTAACTGGAGTTTAGGAGATTACTTTAAAGATGAGTCTATTTCTTGGAGTTTTGAGTTTTTAACGACTGTTTTAAATATTCCATTAGAAAGACTTGCTGTTACGGTGTTTGCTGGTAATGATACTATTCCTTTTGACGAGGTTAGTTATAATAAATGGTTAAGTTTAGGTATTAAGAAGAAAAGAATTGCTAAAACTGTTGAAGATAACTGGTGGCCAAATATGGAACTATCTGGCCCATGTGGACCTGATACTGAGATTTTTTACTGGCGTAGTGATGAGGAAATACCAGAGACTTTTGATACGGAAGATGATCGTTGGGTAGAAATATGGAATAACGTTTTCATGCAATACTTAAAGGGCACTGATGGCACAGTTAGTGAGTTACCTCATAAAAATGTTGATACTGGTATGGGTGTAGAAAGAGTAACAGCTATATTAGAAGGCAAAAACGATAACTACTTATCAAGTATTTGGCGTGATATTATTGATTTAATTAGTGAGATAGCAGGTTTACCATATCATGGTAATGAAAAGTCAATGCGTATTATCGCTGATCATATTAGAACAGCTGTCTTTATAAGTGCGGATAGATCAGGTATTAAACCAAGCAATACGGACCAAGGTTATATTCTAAGAAGATTAATTAGAAGAGCAATAAGACATGCTAAAAAATTAAATATTGATATTAATAGTGATTGGGAACAACAAATTGCTTTAAAAATAATGGCTAAATATGAAGATTACTATGAAGAAATAAAAGAGAATAAAGATATTGTTTTAGAAGTTCTTAAGAATGAAAAAGAAAAATTTAATCGTACTTTAAATAAGGGCTTAAAAGAATTTAACCGAGTTGCGTCTTTTGGTAAAGACATTGATGGAGAAACGGCTTTTCACTTATATGATACATATGGTTTTCCAATTGAACTTACTGCTGAACTTGCTAAAGAACAAAATTTGAATGTTGATATAGATGGCTTTAACAAGAAATTTAAGGCCCATCAAGAATTATCAAGAACAGCTTCTAAGGGTAAATTTAAAGGTGGGTTAGCAGGTGATAGTGTTATTGAAACTAAGTATCATACAGCTACACACTTACTAAATGCAGCTTTAAAAGTTGTAGTTGGTCCTGAAACACATCAAAGAGGCTCTAATATAACCGAGGCACGTCTTCGTTTTGACTTTAACTGTGATCACAAACTTACGGATGATGAAAAGAAACAAGTGGAAGATTTAGTTAATAAATGGATTAGTGAAGACTTAAAAGTTACAAAAGAAACAATGAGTAAAGAAGAGGCTATTAAGTCAGGAGCTGAATGTATGTTTATTGAAAAATATCCTGATATTGTTACTGTCTATAGTATTGGTGATATTTCCCGGGAGTTATGTGGTGGACCACATGTAAATAGTACTGGTGAAATAGGGCATTTTCATATCAAAAAAGAAGAAGCCTCTAGTGCAGGCGTAAGAAGAATTAAAGCTGTTATTGAATAGAAAAAAGCAAGTGATTTTAGTCACTTGTTTTTAAATGAGTTTTTTTAATTTTTGTAAGTCATTATCTAAGTTATTAAAGCCTAAAGATATATTTTGTTCTTGTTCTAAATCAATGTTTACTATTTTTAATAAATCTTTAATAGACATGGCACTGCCAGAAGATAAAAATTCAAGATATTTATTAGTGCTTAAACTACCATTCATTATGTTACTTGCTACAATGTTAGCCATAATAAGACCAGTCGCGTATTTAAAAGGATAGTAAGACCAACGATAAATATGGCCTAGTCTTGTCCAATCAGTAAATGTTTCACCTTCTAAATTAACACTTTCTCCATAATATTTTTTTATAAGTTGTTTATACTCATTATTCAACATTTCTATAGTAAGTTCATCACTACCATATAAGAAATTTTCAAATTCAGTATACATTACTTGTTTAAAGACGGTAGTAAAGTAATTTTCAATATTTTTGCTTAAAAACAGTATTTTTTCTTCATCAGTTTTTGCTTGTTCATATAAATATTTATTTAAAAGAATTTCATTGGTTAATGAGGCTATTTCACCTGTGAATACTGGGCTATTATAGTACATAAATGGTTCATTTTTAATTGATAAGTAATCATTTACAATATGACCTAATTCATGAATTAGATTTTTTAAAGAGTTATATGAGCCATTAAATTGTAAGAAAGAGTAGGTATACCATGAGAAAGTAATGGATTGATGCTTTTTTTCTGATAACTCACCATTTATATGATTAGTAAGTAATATGTCTACTACTTGTAAGTATTCATTACCAAGTGGTTTTAAAGCTTCTTTGATGATATCTAAAGCCTCCTTTGTACTATAAGTTTTAGGGGTAAACTCGCACATAGCTGGTCCAAAGTCATAAATATGTGGATTTGGGACTCCTAAAAATTCAGCTTTAATTTTTAAGTATTCTTGAATTAAATGGATATTGTTACTTGTACTTTTAATAAGAGTATCAATAATATCTTTAGGAATATTTTCTGTAAATAAGGCTTCATCTAAGACATTCTGATAACTTTTTTTAGCAGCATTAATTTTTCTTGTTTTAATAATACTATTAAGGATATCTTTAAAAATAGTGGTTTTTTCACTATATTTTTCATTAAGTAATTGATAAGTTTTTTCTCTAATAACTCTATCTTTAGAACATAGATATTTACTTAAATTTGTAGGTGTAATAGTTATTTCTTCGTTGTTTACTGTAATAGAACCATAAGTAATACTTTTGATAGTTTCATTATACTTTTTAATTTCTGAATTAATAAAATTGTTATTGTTAGTAATTTCTTTAGTAGTTAAATTATCTTTTATATGTTCTTGATTTCTAAATATTTCAGTTATATAAAATTTATATGGTTCAATATCTTTAATTTGCAAAATATGTTCTTTATTAATTGACAATATAAATTGATCAACAAAGGCACAAGCTTCTTTAACATAATTATCTAATTGTTCTGCCTCCGTCATAAAATGCTTACATATTTCATTATTTACGTCTTCATAATATTTAAGTGAACCATATATAAGACAAATATTAGCTCTTTTTAAAATTAACCATTTTGTATCTAAAAACTCTTTTAAATTAGTAATAGTAATGTCTTTACTTTTTAAGGTAAACTCCTTAGTTAAAGCATATATAGATTTTATTTCTTGTGTAAAATCTTCATCACTTAAAAATAAATCTTTTAAATCCCATTTTAGTTCCATATCACTAGCTCCTTTTATTTAATTTTAACGTATAACTTTTCTCTTGTAAAAAGATTTCGTATAATTCTTGTACGATAGTAAAATCTAAGTCTGGTTCAATATAGGATTTTTGCATAACAGAAAATAACCAATTAGAAAAATATTGGTTTTCTTTAGAGCAAGAAAAATCATTTTTTACATCCTTATAAATTAAGTCGCTATATTTAGTATTTACATTCTGATTAGCTAAATAGACATTGTGTAAAAACCTGTAGTAGGGTGTAGTTAATGTTTTGTAAGCCCTAATACAAGTGGTAAGTTCTTGGCTAGAATAAGTGTTTTGAACTTTCAAAGTGTTATATATTTCTTTAAATTTAATAACAAAAGCCGTTTTAATAGCAATATCACAAGCATTATCTTCAATATTAAAATATTGCCAATAATTAAGATAGTTCATATTTAAAGTCCTTTCTACGGAGTTTATTATAACATGGTTTGGTTGTATTAGTGTTACCTTAAAATTTATAAGTGAAAATGTTAAATATAGCTAATTTTGTGAAATTGATTGTTTCTAGAACCAATTGCCATTCTTTATAGTAAAAGTGTGACTACTTGTTCTAGTAAAAAAAGACGCTCTTTCATCTCTGATTGAGTGTCAATACTAAGTTTTCTAGAGGCGACATTCACTTGCAGAATCGAATGTTCCTCTTTTTTATTTTATGCTAGTTTTCTTGGCTACAATACTCTTCATGATATTTTGTCACTTTTCGGCCACTATATATTTTTAAACTAGAAAAATTGAACTATTTCTAGTTTAAATAAACTTTAAATGGTGCCTGCTAACAGAATTGAACTGTTCTTTCATGCTTACCATGCATGTGTACTACCACTGTACTAAGCAAGCCTAAAAACATATTAACATATTTTTAACATAATTAATATATTTTTGTTGTTATTTTTAATAAAAAAATTTATAATGAATTTATAGAAAAGGAGTGAAGAAATGTATTGCGGTGAATGTGGTGCCAAGTTAAAAAATGGAGCTAACTTTTGTGGTGAATGTGGTAGTAAAGTGCCTAAAGAAAAAAAGCAAGTTACTAAGAAAACAACTAAAGAACATAAACCACTTACTAAACAAACAAAAATCATTTTAGGTGTCATTTTAGTTATTGTTATTTCTTTTGCTATTGGTTTTAATATTTTAGGACGTTCCCTAAGTGCAAGTGCTGTGTCTAAAAAGTATATGGAAGCCCTAAAAGCAAGCAATAGTGATGAATTGTACGAGACTCTTAATATAGAGGGCGACACAAGATTTGCTAGTAAAGAAGCATTTAGTAAAATCTATAATAATGATAATAATGATTTAAAAGGTATTAGTTCAATAACTTTACTAAATATTACTTATAGTAGCGATAAGAAAAGTGCAATAGCTAATTATAGAGTAGTTAAAAATGATAAAGAAATGAATATTACTGTTAATTTAACTAAAAATGATAAAAAGAAATATTTGTTCTTTGATACTTGGACTGTTTCAGATGATGTGCTTGATATGTTAGATATTACGATTGTAAATAACTATACTATTACAGTTCCTTCTAATAGTGCCGTTAAAATTGATGATGAAGACGTCACTAGAAACTACATTAATAGTGAAGAAAGTAAAGATGGATTAGACGTTTATGTAATACCTAATATTTTTGAAGGTTCTTATAATATAAGTGTGACATTACCTAATAAAATGGCTGTAACCGAAGAAAAAAGAATATCTTATTATTATGATAGTTACACATTTGATTTAGACTTAAATGATTTAAGTGAAGAACAAAAAGATAGTATCGGTAAATATTCTACTGAATTTGTTAAAAGTATTTATAGTAACTTGATTAACAAAAAAACATTTGCAGAATTGCAAAAAAGTAATACGGCTATTACTGATAACTTAAAAGATACATATAATGATTTATATAGTAAAATTGTTAAAAGCGATAGTTTATCATTACTTAAATTTGATATAAGTGATTATAGTATTACTGGTATAAGAATTCTTAGAGATGGACAACTTTCTGTAACTATTAAGTATAGTTATAATTATACTATTGCTGTTAAAAATGGCGATAAAACAGAAGAAAAAACTGGTAAATCAAGTCAAAATAGTACAGCAATTTATGACATAAGTGATGGTAGTTATAAATTAACTGATTTAACTAGTCCAGTAAGATTTTTTAGCGTATGGTAAATAGAGAAGGAGAATGATTATGGCAAAGTTTTGTACAAATTGTGGCAAAAAATTAGATAAAGATGGTAAATGTGATTGCAAAGTAGAAGCAAAAGAAGTAGTAACGGAAGAGGTTACAGAATCAAAATTTAGTAAAATTTTAAATGATTGTATTTTAACTATTAAAGGTATGTTTATAAGACCAGTTGATACGATGAAAGATTATGCTAAAAGAAGTAAATTTGATTTAGGAATGATCTTAATTGTTATTAATTGTTTATTATTTGGTTTATTTATTTATGTTTTAATGAAGAGAGGAGCAGTGGCTTTATATGACTTATTTTAATATTCCAAGTTCTAGTGGTAGTAGTTTAAATGTAGTAAATGGCTCTGTACCATTTAAAGTTTTCGTAGTAGCGGCTTTAATGATGCTATGTTATCACTTAATATTAGGTGGACTATTATATTTAGTAAGTAAGAAAATACTTAAAAAAGAAAGTGATATTAAAAGAATCTATGCTTTAATAGGTGTTAATACAACCGTTAGTAGTATTATGCTAATTATTGCAACTCTTGGTTTATTCTTAAATCTATGGATTACAGTTATTGCAGTTGTAGTATCTGGTATTTTATATTTTCTTAACTTATATCAAGGTTTTAATGAACTAAGTAAAGTTGATAAAAATCATATGGTTTATGCTTTTGCTTCATGTTATTTCATTACATTATTTATAGTATGTTATGTAATTCCAAAGATATTTGCATAAATTTTAAACGGGTAAAATTAGTACTCGTTTTTTTCTTTCGACAAAAAATCTAATTTTTCTTTAAAAATAGTAAATATGTGATAAAATAGATTATATAAGTAAGAGTAGGAGGTTCTTATGAGCAAGGAACTTATTATAATTATCGGTATAGCTTTTTATATAATCACTGTTACAAGCATAATAGTTGTTTTAACAATCATTAATAATAGAGATAAAAAGAAATATAGAAAAGAATTAGATGAATTACAAAGAGATAAAAATTTAATTATAAGTGCTAATTTAATAGCTGAGTTAAAAAAAGTGGAACCACTGGCTATGAATGCAAATATGAAAACAACTTATGAAGAATGGCAAAAAAAGTTTAATACTTTAAAAAATGAAGACGTTAATAATATAACTGATAAACTTATTAAAGCAGAAGAACTATATGATACTAAAGATTTTAAAGCTTTAAGTAAAGCCTTAGGTGATATTGAATTAGACATATATTTTGTTAATACTAAAGCTAGATTTTTATTAGAAGAAATTAAAGGTATTACTTTAAGTGAAGAGAGGAATAGAGAAACTGTTACTAAATTAAAAGCTAGTTATAGAGAGGTTCTAAGTAAATATCAAAAGAATCCTAAAGAATTTAGTGTTGTATCTCAACCACTAGAATTACAATTTGAAAGAGTTGATAAACTTTTTAGTGCGTTTGAAGTAGCAATGGAACAAAAGTCTTATCAAGAGGTTAGTAAAATAGTTAAAGCTTTAGATGATTTAATTGGTAACTTAAAACTAGTTATTGAAGAAGCTCCAAGTATTATTGTACTTGGCAAAAGTGTTATTCCTAAAAAACAAGAGAGTATTGTTGCTATTGCTAAGAAGATGCATCAAGAAGGTTATAATTTAGATTATTTAAAGCTAGGCTATAATATTCAAGAAGCTAATAAAAAGATTACTGATATCTTTCAAAGATTGAATGTTTTAAATATTGAAGATTCCTTATTAGAACTTAAAACGATGTTAGATTATTTTGATTCAATTTATAATGAATTTGATAAAGAAAGATTATCTAGACAAAATTATACTGAATATACAAGAACAATTCTTCTTAAAATAACAAAACTAACCAATATTAATGATTCTTTATTAAAAAAGATTAAAGATATTAAGTATAGTTATGATTTAAGTGATGAAGATATTGAAATTGTTTTTAAAATTAAAGATGAACTAGCAAATGAAAGAGGTAATTATGATGATATCATAACAGATGGAAGAAGTCATAATTATGCTTATTCTAATTTAAATAAGAGAATGGAACAACTAAATGTAGCCATTTTAAAAACGGAAGAAAAATTAGATATAGCTTTAAGAACGTTAGGTTCATTAAAAGAAGATGAGTTAAGAGCAAGAGAACAATTAGACGAGATGAAAGCTATTTTAAATCAAGCTAAAATGCTTATGCGTAGTTATAAACTACCAATGATTCCTGATAGCTATTATATTCAACTAGGTGAAGCAACCGAGGCTATTGGTAATATGATAGCTGAATTAGAAAAGACACCTATATCAATAAAAGTCTTAAATACTAGAGTTGATACAGCTAGAGACTTAGTATTAAAATTTTATCATACAACGAAAGAAATTATTAAAACAGCCCATATGGCTGAGACGGCAATTGTTTATGGTAATCGATATAGGCCTTTATATGAAGAGGTAGAATGGGGGCTTACGAAAGCTGAAAAAGCATTTTTACATGGTGATTATAAAGTATCACTTGAAAGCTCTATTCATGCTATAAATGTTGTAGAACCAGGAATTTATAAAAAATTAATAGATGAGTATCAAGGTTAGGAGTAAGTTATGCAAAAAGTAATGATTGATTTAGATGAAACAATATGTACAGGGGGATATTTAGAAGCTGTTAATAAATATTTACATACTAATTATAAAGAAGACGAGATTGACTCATATTATGTTGAAGATGTAATGAATGATGAAGAAAAAGAAAAGTTTTTAGATTATTTTTATCAGAATGTTAATATTTATAAAGAGGCTCATATTATTCCTGATTCTTTAAGGGTTATTGAAAGGCTAGCAAGTAAATATGATATTTACATAACAACAGCTTTTGTTGATAAAAGAAGAGTTTATGAATCAGGTATTATGGCTCGTTATAAGTATCAGTGGATTGTTGAAAATATGCCTTATATTGACCCAAGGAAAATTATTTTGACAGCTGCCAAAGATATGGTAATGTGTGATATTAAAATAGATGATAAAGTGGCTAATTTAAAAGGTTATGGTAAAGTTAAGCTATTACTTGATCAACCTCATAATAAAAAATATACTTTTCCAGAATTAGAAAGTTTGGGAATAAAAAGAGTATATGATTGGCAACAAATAGAAAGTATATTATTGGAGAGTGAAGAAGAGTGATATATTTAGATTATAGTGCAACAACACCAGTTAATTATGACGTTTTAGATTCATATTTACGAGCAACAAAAGATTTTCCAGGGAACCCTAATTCTTTACATAGTTTAGGGGTTAAATCGAAAACTTTGATGAATAGTGCTATTAAACAAATAAGTGAAATTTTTAATGTTTTAGAAAGTGAGTTAACATTCACAAGTGGGGCAACCGAAAGTAATAATTTTGCTTTAATGGGCACAGCTCTTGCTAATATGAAATATGGTAATCATATAATTGTATCAAAATTAGAACACCCAAGTATTTATGCTATTTGTGAATATTTAACAACACTTGGTTTTGAAATAAGTTATGTTGATAATAACGAAGATGGGTTAGTTGATTTTGAAGATTTAAGAAAAAAGATGCGTAGTGATACAATTTTAGTAAGTATATGTGCCGTTAATAGTGAAACTGGGGTAAGACAGCCATTAAAAATGATAAGACAGGTTATTAAAAAAGAAAATTCTTATACATATTTACATAGTGATATGACCCAAGCTCTTGGAAAGATTCCTGTTAATTTTCACGATGTTGACTTAGCTAGTTGTACAGCTCATAAGATATATGGGCCAAAAGGCATAGGGCTTTTTTATAAAAATAGTCGCGTTAAGTTTAATCCTTTGTTGTATGGCAGTGGTACTATCAATATGTTAAATCCAGGTACACCACCTGTTCCTCTAATTGTTGCTTTTTCAAAAGCTATTAGACTTTCAACTACTGATTTAGATAAAAGAGAAAACTTTATTAAACGATTAAATGATAAGATTATAGCAGAACTTTCAAAGTATGAAGGAGTTATAATTAATCATACTAAAATATGTATACCACATATATTAAATATTTCTTTAAAAGAAATTAAAGCAGAGACTTTTTTACATGCTCTAGAAGAATATGAAATATATATAAGTACAAATACTGCTTGTTCAAGTGGTCACTTTTCTAACTCTGTCATGGCCTTATATCATGATGAAAAAAGAGCTTCTAGTACCCTTAGAATTAGTTTGTCTCATTTAACAACAACTGATGAGGTAAACAAATTTCTGGCCTGTTTTAAATTAGTTTATCAAAAATTAAGTTTAGCTAAAAAAGAATAATTTTTTGGCTGAATAGGATTGGTTTATTTATGAAAAAAAGAAAGAACAAAACAAATAAATTATTGCTATTTCTAGGTATACTAATAGGTATACTTTCTTTGCTTGGTCTTTCATATGCTATATGGCTTTTAAGTTTAAAACAAACAAACCCTAACTTAGTAAAATCAAGTTGTTTAAAATTATCACTTACTAATGAAAAAAATGATATTTTTATTGAAAAAGCATATCCATTATTAAACGAAGAAGGAAAAAGCCTTACACCATATGAGTTTACAATTGAAAATACATGTGATTTATTTGTAAGTTATAGTGTCAATTTAGAAGTGTTAGATGAAACAACATTACCAATTAAATATGTAAGTGTTTTATTAAATGAAGAAGGCGTCCAAAGATTATCAAACTTTGATACAGTAGAGGCTACTTTAAAAAATATAAGTATTTCAAAAGAATTATATAAAGGTGGTATAGGAGCAGGGGAAACCAACAACTATAAATTAAGATTATGGTTAAGTGAAGATGTGGGACCAGAAGACACAGATGCAATGAACAAATTATTTAATGCTAAAGTAACAGTAATTGCAAGTGCTGGAATATATGACCCATTAAAACAAGGATATGACAAACTAAGTGATGCAATACTAGCTAATGAATATCAAACGAGTCCCACAATATCAAAACAAAAAATTGCTTCTAAACAAAGTCCTGATTTTACCAAAAACGCACCCATTTTAATTTGGAATGAAAATAAAAGTAATTCTTTAGTGAATGGAACATTTATAATGCCACATCCTGATTTAGTAGCCCTAAAAGACACTGATGAAAGATTTAAATATTTAACTAGTGAAAATGTTTTACTACCTATAGGTACTAGCTATACTTTTAACAAAGACACAGGGAAATATACCATTACAAATGTTTCTCAAGTAGATCCAACTACTTTAACATATGGAGGTACTACGAAGTATTATTTCTGTGGTTCCGGATATAGCACGAGTTCTGCTGATGTTATATCAATATGGAAAAGTACCTCAGATTGTTTAAGTATTAAAGAAATCACAAGTGCAAGTATTACTGATGGAACAGCAACTGGTTCAGGTGGCTCAACCTTTCAAGTTAGAAAGTATAATTTAAATGGTTACACAATGAATCAAACAGAAAATGAAAGTGATAAATCCGACAAAGGACTTTATCAAATGGAAGACGATGATGGTATAAGTTATTACTATCGCGGTTCAGTAAATAACAACTATGTAAAATATGCTGGAGCTTACTGGCGAATTATTCGTATCAATGGTGATGGCAGTGTCAGACTTTTATATGCGGGAACAAAAGCCAATGCTAGTGGTTCAGGATTAAATATAAAATCAGCAGTCTTTAATAGTAAGGGAGATAACCCAGCCTATGTAGGCTATATGTATGGCAGCACTTTAAATACAAGTTATGAAAAAACAAATGCCAATGAAAACGACAGCAATATCAAAAAAGAATTAGACAATTGGTATAAAGTTCATATTTTAGGAACAAGTAACGAATCAGTTATCGCTGATGCTGGTTTCTGTAATGATAGAAGTCTAGATTCGGGAAATGGATATTCTACAACAGGTGTTAATGCAATTTATGGACCTTATCGTAGATATTATCAAACAAAACAACCAACTTTAAAATGTGCTCAAACAAACGATTTATTTACCTTAAGTACAAGTACTAAAGGAAATAAAGCCTTAGCTTATCCGATTGGCTTAATTACAGTCGATGAATTAATGCTTTCAGGCTATGCCGATGGCTATATTAATAAATCTGCCTATACGTACAGTACAAGTTATTATTGGACTTTGTCTCCGAGTGCCTTCTATGATGCGGCTACGGCGGCAGCTGAGTTCCATTTGAACGACTCAGGCTTTCCTGGCGGCGGCTTGGTGACAGGCAACCTTGGTGTTCGTGCAGTTGTTAATCTTTCATCAGATGCTAAGATAAGCGGAGGAATTGGCACGGCAAATAATCCGTTTGAAATTAGTGTTTCATGATTTTTTAGAAAGGCAAGCCCTTTCTTTTTGTGTTGTAAATGCTTTGTTTTTTTGGTAAAATGTTTTTAGAATTTTAGAGGTGGTTATATGCAAGAAACGACTTTATTTAATGTTAAATTACTAGAAGAAGCTAACATAAAAATGACTTTAAAAGAAGTCAAAGATATTTTAGAAGAAAGAGGTTATAATCCTATTAATCAACTAGCAGGTTATCTTATGAGTGGTGACCCTGGTTATATTACAAGTTATAAAGGAGCTCGCGAAAAAATTGTCAGTTTAGAAAGAACCCAAGTGTTAGCTATTATGCTAGAGGATTTTTTAAAGTGAGATTTTTAGGACTTGATTTAGGGACTAGAACTTTAGGTATTGCTGTTAGTGATAGAACTAATACTATTGCTAGTCCTTTAAAAACAATTAGATTTAAAGAAAGTGAATATACAAGTGTTATTCCTGAACTTAAAAGTATTGTTATGGAAAAAGGTATTACTGACTTTGTTCTAGGGCTTCCCAAAAATATGAATAATTCGCTAGGATTTGCTTCAGAAAGAAGCCTTAATTTTAAGAAACTTTTGGAAGATAATTTTGCGTTGCCAGTACACTTAGTAGACGAAAGACTTACGACAGTTGAAGCTGAAAATATTTTACTTATGAGTGATCATTCTAGAAAAAAAAGAAAGAAAGTTATTGATAATGTGGCATCGTCACTTATATTAGATACATATTTGAAAGGAAGAATAGAAAATGAAAGAAGAAAAACCAACAACGAATAATATATTTTATATTAAAGATAATAATGGTGAGAATGTGGAATGTGAGGTATTGTTTACTTTTTCATCTAATGAAACTAATAAAAACTATGTGATTTATACTGATCATAAAACAGATGATACGGGGTCTATTAATGTTTACGCGAATACTTATGATCCAAGTGGGACTAGTAAAGAACTAGGGGCTATTACAACTGAGGAAGAATGGAATACAATTGAATCAATTCTTTCTAAATTAAATGAGAAAGAAGGTAAATAATGAAAAAAGGGGTAATAATTAGTTGTGGTATTATAATACTTATTTTATTTTTTAGTGCAGGCTATTATGTATGGGGACTTGGTAGTAAGAGTAAGGATAGTAGTGACGTTACATTTATTATTAGTGCTGGTACTAGTAAGAAAACGATTGCTAAGAATTTAGCTAATGCAGGTCTTATTCGAAGTGAGATAGCCTTAGACGTATATTTATATTTTGCTAAATCTAATATACAGGCTGGGGAATATACATTAAATGCTAGTATGACACCTAAAGAAATGATTAATAAGTTTAGTACTGGTGATATTACTATTCATAGTGAAACAGTAACTATTATAGAGGGTAAAAGAATTACTGATTATGCTAGTGCATTAAGTGAAAAGTTAGATTTTACTAAAGAAGAGTTTTTAAGTGTTGTAAATGATGAAGAATTCTTAAATTCTTTGATTAATTCAGGTGAGTATTCTTTTTTAACTAATGATATTTTAAATTCGGATCTTTACTATCCACTTGAAGGTTACTTATATCCTGATACTTACGAATTTTTAGATAATGCAACGCCTGAAAGTGTTATTAAAACAATGCTAAACCATACTAAATTAAAACTTGATGAGGTAACAGAACTTATTAATAATAGTGGCCTTTCTATCCACCAAGTACTTACAATGGCATCATTAGTAGAAAAGGAAGCTAATAGCGACACTGATAGGGAGAAAGTTGCCCAAGTATTCTTTAAAAGAATAAGTGATAATATGCCACTTGGTAGTGATGTTACAACATACTATGGTGTTGGTAAAGAAATGGGTGATGTTTTAACTATTAATGACCTTAATGATAGCAATCCTTATAACACCCGTTTGACAGATGGCACGATGAATGGTAAACTACCTATTGGACCGATTTGTAATGCGTCTATTAGTAGTATTAAAGCGGTATTAAATAAAAGTGATACAAATTATACTTACTTTGTGGCTAATACTTGTACTGGTGAGGTTTTCTTTCAAGAAGATTATCAAGAGTTTTTAAGCAAAGTGGCAGAGTTACAGAGTCTTTGTGCTACAAATTAAAGGAGTTTTAGAAAAAATGAAAAATTTAATATTAGAAATGGAAGAATATGCAAGGGAGCATAATGTACCTATTATGGAAAAAGAGGGAATTGCTTTTCTAATGAAGTATATTAAACAGCATGATATTAAAAATGTTTTAGAAATTGGGAGTGCAATTGGGTATTCAGCAATTTTAATGGCTTCAAGTAGTAGTGATGTTAAAATAACAACGATTGAAAGAGATGAAACTAATTATATGGAATGTCTTAAAAACGTTAAGAAATGTGGTTTTGAGGGCAAGATTAACGTCGTATTTCAAGATGCTTTAGAAGTTAATTTAACAGAAGGAACTAAGTACGATTTAATATTTATTGATGCGGCCAAAGGTCAATACAAGAGATTCTTTGAGAAATATCAATATTTCTTAGCACCTAATGGGGCTATTATAACTGATAATTTGAAGTTTCATGGTTATGTTGGTAAAAGTGCTAAAATTGAAAGTAAGAATCTAAGACAGTTAGTTAGTAAAATTGAAGGATATATTGAGTTTTTAAAGACTAATGAAGAGTTTGATACAACTTTCTATGATGTTGGTGATGGTGTGTCTGTGAGTGTGAGACATAAAGATGAAAAATAAATATTTTATATTAATGGGAAATAACAAGATGGAGTCTATAGATAATGTAGTCTTCGTTTTTCCTTTAAAGGGACTAGTAGTTGGTATGGAAAGGGAATATAGTATTCAGGAAATACCTAGTAATAGTTGTGTTTATGTAAATAGAATATTAGATAATGAAGCCCTAGATTATTTTAAGAGTATTAGGGGCGAGTTAGAAGAACGTGTTAGCTCTATTATCTTTGAAGATCTAGGTTTATATTGGACTTTAAAAGAAAGTAATAGTCATATAAAATGTATATTTGCACCAAGTCATGCTTTATGTAGTGAGTTAGCACGTGATGTGTATTTAGAGTATATGGATAAAGCTATAATATCACCTGATTTAACAATAGAAGAAACTAAAAATATAATAAATGATGAGACAGGTGTTTATTTATATGGACATTTACCAGTTATGTATTCAAGAAGATTTTTAGTTAGTAATTATGAAAAAGTAAATAATTTAGAAATTACTGATACTTTGACTATTCATGAGCCTATTAAGAAAAAAGATTTCTTTTTAGTAGAAAATGAATATGGAACTGTAGTTTATGATAATGATATTTATAATGGTAATGAACTTTTAGGGGATGCACCATTTTATTTAATAAATTTAGAATGGATTAAGATATCAAGTTTGGGTGATTTTTTAAAGAGTTTAGAAGAAGAGCCACCAACATATACAGGTTTCTTGCATGAAAAAACTATTTATAAATTACCACCAAGGGAGGACGTATGATTGAGTTACTTGCCCCAGCAGGAGATTTAGAAAAATTAAAGTTTGCTTATATATACGGAGCTGATGCTGTTTATATAGGTGGACAAAATTATAGTTTGAGAGCTAATGCTAAGAATTTTTCGATGGCTCAAATAAAAGAAGCCGTGGATTTTGCTCATAATTTAAAGAAAAAACTTTATGTTACCGTGAATATCGTATTTCATGATGAAGACTTTTGTGGGTTAGAAGATTACTTATGGGAGTTGTCAGGTCTTGGAGTAGATGCCGTGATTGTTAGTGATGTCGCGGTGATGATGCTTATTAAAAGGAAAAATATTCCGATTGAATTACATGTTTCGACACAAGCTAGTATTATTAATAGTGGGGCGGCTTTGTTTTATAAAAGTCTTGGGGCTACTAGATTAGTATTAGGTAGAGAAGCTAGTATGGAAGATATTAAAAATATAAAAGAAGAAACTGGTTTAGAAATTGAATGTTTTGTTCATGGGGCTATGTGTACTAGTATATCTGGTAGATGTGTAATTAGTAATTTACTTACTTTAAGAGACGCTAATAGGGGCGGATGTGCTCAGATATGCCGTTGGACTTTTGACTATGAAGGTCGAGATTTTAGTATGACAAGTAAAGATTTAAATATGGTAAGTGTTTTAAAAGAGATGATTTTAAGCGGTGTTAATTCTTTTAAAGTAGAAGGACGGATGAGAGGAATTTATTATATTGCGACAGTTATTCATGCTTATCGTAATATGTTAGATAAAGTAAAAAATAATAGTCTTACAGAAGAGGAAGCATCTTATTACTTACGAGTTTTAAACCGAGTGGCTAATAGAGAAAGTGCACCACAATTTTTTCATGGGTTACCACATGAGACGGAGCAGTATTTTTTAGGCAGGGAAGAAGTAAGCAATCAAGATTTTTTGGGGCTTGTAATAGACTATAGTGATGGGTATGCTACAATTGAAACTAAAAACTATTTTAAAGTTGGTGATAAAGTGGAATTTTTTGGCCCTAAAACGAATACATTTTCTTTAGTTATTAGTGATATTAAAACACTTGATAATGAATCTTTAACAGTATCTAATCATCCTAATAATACATTAAAAATACCATGTAAAAATAGAGTTTATAAATATGATATGATGCGCTTGAAAGTGTTTGACAAATAGAAATATTTATAGTACAATGTTGCAAGTTTTGAAAAAGAAAGTGAATGATAATAATGAATAATGAACAAAAAATTATATTAACTCCACAAGGATATTTAGAGTTAGAAACGGAATTAAATGAACTTAAAAATGTTGTAAGACCACGTGTTATTAAAGATTTAAAAGATGCTCGTGCGCAAGGGGATTTATCAGAAAATGCTGATTATGATGCAGCAAGAGATGAACAAGCCCAAGTAGAAGCAAGAATTAAAGAATTAGAATTCAAATTAGAGCATAGTATGATTGCTGAAGCAAATGATAAAGATACTGTTTCTGTTGGTTCTAGTGTTGTTATTGTCTATGAAGACGGAGAAGAAGATGAATACCAAATTGTTGGTTCAATGGAAGCTGACCCATTTGAAAATAAAATCTCTAATGAAAGTCCTATTGGGTGTGCTGTTATAGGCCATAAAAAAGGTGAAACAGTTGAGGTTACTAGTCCAAATGGTAACTACAATGTTGTAATTAAAGATTTAAAATAGTTCTAATTTATTAAATGAGGCATCACTTGGTGTCTTTTTTTAATTAATTATTAATTTTTTTTGTAAATAATAAAAAAATATAGTAGAATAAAGGAGTCAAAGGTGATATAGATGAATGAATACGAAATTAACAATGTTTATGGCTATCAAAAAGATTATTCTTATTTAGATGAGGTTATTAATGAGACTTTAAAACATGAAAATGTTTTTAATGCCATGTTTTCTATTATCTTTGTTGATAATGAGGAGATTAAAAAAATAAATTCTCTTTATCGTGGTATTCTTTCGGTAACGGACGTTATTAGTTTTGCTTTAGAAGATAATTTTGATAATAATGGTTTAGATATAAGAATGCTTGGGGATATATATATATCAATACCTAGAATGCAAGAACAAGCCATTAATTATGGCCATAGTGAAAAAAGAGAACTTTCTTTTCTAGTGGTTCATGGCATGTTACATTTACTTGGCTATGATCACACGAGAAGCCATGAAGAAGAAGTTTTACAATTTGGTATTCAAGATGAAATATTAGATAAGCTAGATATTAGGAGGTAGTAAATGAAAAGTGGATTTGTAAGTATTATAGGAAGGCCTAATGTTGGTAAAAGTACGCTTTTAAATGCTTTATTAGATTTTAAAGTGGCTATTGTATCAGACGTATCTGGAACAACGAGAAATATTATTGAGGGCATATATAACGATGATGATAGTCAAATAGTATTTTTAGATACTCCAGGTATTCATAAACCTAAAAGTAAATTAGGTCGTATTTTAAATAAAGAAAGTTATTCTTTAACGAAGGACGTTGATGTTTTACTATTTGTTGTTGATGCGAAAAAAGGGCTTGGTAAAGGCGATGAATTTATTTTAGAGACTTTAAAAAAAGAAAGTGTTCCAGTTTTTCTTGTTATAAATAAAATAGATGGACTTAAAAATGAAGAAATAATTTACCGGATAGAAGAGTATAAAGATTTATATCCTTTTAGTGAAATTATCCCTGTTAGCGCACTTAAAAAAGACAATTTAGATCGGCTTGTGAGTGTTATAAAAAAATATTTACAAGGTAATATTCGTTATTTCGACTCAGATATGATTACTAGTTGTCCAATGAATTTCTTAGTTAGTGAAATTGTAAGAGAAAAACTTTTACATGTAACAACAGAAGAAGTACCACATAGTCTTACTTGTTTAACAACTAAATATGAAGAAAAAACTAATATAATTAATATATGTGTAGATATCATAGTTGATCGTGACTCAATTAAAAAAATGATAATCGGTCGTGGTGGGGAAAGATTAAAATTAGTTGGTACCGAAGCAAGAAAAGATATTGAAGCTTTAGTAAATAAAAAAGTTTATTTGGAGTTGTATGTTAAGACTATTAAAAATTGGCGAGAAAAAACACCAGTTTTAATTGATTTAGGTTTTGATGAAAAAATGAATAAATAATTGTATAAAAAAATAGTTATCTTCCCATAATTAAAATAGAAAGGAAAATGATTATGGATAAAGATAGAGAAAAATATTTTAAAAAATTTAGAGAAACAGGAGAAATTAAATATTATTTAAAATATAAAGGAAAGATGTGAAAAGATGGAAACAAAAGTGATGGCTATTATTTTAAAGAGTACTAATTATGGTGAGTCATCACTTATTTTACAATTACTTACCAAAGAATATGGCTTAATAGGTGTTATGGCTAAAGGGGTTAAATCATTAAAAAGTAGATTACGTCCTTTAACTATGAATTTTACCTATGGCTTTTTTTATATTTATTATAAAAAAGATAAATTATCGATTTTAAAAGACGTCGATATTATTAATCCTTATAAAGCTATTCATAGTGATATAACTAAGATAGCCTATTTAAATTATTTATGTGATTTAACTTACCAAGTATATAAAGAAAGTGAAAATAAAGATTTGTTTTATTTACTTATTAGCACTCTTGAAAAGATGGAAAGTAGGTTAGAACCTACTGTTTTAGCCCATATTATTGAGGTTAAATATTTGAGCTTTTTAGGTATTCAATTAAACTTAGATTATTGTGTCAAATGTGGTAATACTAAAAACATTGTTACAATTTCCATTTATGATGGGGGAGTAATATGTAAAAATTGTTATAATAAAGAATTAATTGTTGGAACAAAGACTATTAAATATTTAAGATTATTTCAAGTATTAGATATAAGTAAGATTATTAAAATAGATATAAATACTTTAACTATTAATGAAATAGATAGATTGCTTACTATGTATTATGATAAATATACAGGTTTATATTTAGATAGTAAGGAATTTATGAAAAAAATGCATATTTAAGTATTTGCATATTGATAGTAAAAATGATAAGATATAGCTTCCGGATGAAAGGGAGTTTTTTAAATGGTTAAATATAAATTGATAGAAAATGCATTTTTAGAGGCTTTTAGTTTGTTCTTAGAGAGTAAAAATAAGGCTTTTTTTAATGATTCTTTAAAGAGTATGACAGAAATATGTGATTATTTAAAGAAAGAAAATATAAAGTTAAATACTAGTACTTTAGAGATTATTGTTAGGCATCCTTTACTAAGAAAAGTCTTTTTAAATATGATAGATGAGTATCGTGAGTTTATTATTAGTGATGAGTTAGATAAAGTTATTTCTGATTCTTTAGTGATTTGTTTATTAAAAAGTTTTGTTGATTTAAATAATATTAAAATTTCACGTGATTTATATAGTGATACTACTGATAGTTATACTAAAACTTGGTTTAGTAATTATTTAGATGGCTTAGAATATAAAGAGTTAAGTAGAGAAGAAGAGATTGCTTATTTTAAGAAATATAATACTTTTCATGATCGAGAGATAAGAAATTTTTTAATTACAAATAATTTAAAATTAGTTTCTAAGGTAGCTAAAAGATATATAAAATATGATTTTAATACTTTTGATATTATCGCCGAAGGTAATATTGGTCTAATGGTGGCGGTTGAAAAATTTGATGTTACTAAAGGAACAAGATTTTCTACATATGCTTATCATTGTATTGATAGTTATATTAAAAGTTATATTACTAATAATGGTAAACAAATTAGAATTCCAGTGTGGGCCAATAGTGAAATTGAAAAAATTAAAGAAATAAATAGAAAATTTGAGATAAACTTGGGCCGAGAGGCCACAACTAAAGAAATTGCGGAAATAATGGATTTTGATTTAGAGAAAGTAAATGTTCTTTTAACAGTTATTAAAAGAGAAGAAAAAATGGAAAGAGTAGATGATTTATTAAGTAAGGAAATTGGTAGTACAGCTTTAATTAATTTTATTACGGCAGACGAAAATGTTGAAAAAGACGTGATAGACCGAGTTTATCATGATGAATTAGATACGTTATTAAAACGGGCTTTAACACCAATTGAAAGAGATATTGTTATTAGTCAGGTTAACTTTGATGGGAAGGGTTTCAAGTCTTACACAGAACTAGCTCATAAATATAATTGTACGTCGCAGTGGATTAAATGTCTTTATGATAAAGCTTTACTACGTCTTAAAGTTGTTATGTTAGCTGAAGAACTTACTGATAATCACATTCTTAAACGAAAAAAGAAATAATTACCTTGCTTATGTCTTAATCTTGCATTTTTTATTGTTTTTTACTATTTTTTATACTATACTTTTATTAGAGTTAGTTGGTGAACATATGAACATACATATCGTGTTAACAAATTATCTTCTTAAGTTTATGTATGGTGATCGAGCATTTCAAGATCCAATTCTTTTATCAAGAGAGGTTTTAAAAAAAGCTTATCAAGAAGGTTTATATTTTATATCACCTAATAAAAGTATTATTGATAAAATTTATGAAGATAAAAAATTTCCTAATAATAATGGCTTTTTCTTCGCGGGTATTCCTAGTATTACTGACGTTTGTCTTATCTCTTCTTTATGTAAGGAAATGTATGCCATAAAACTTAGTCTGCCTTACGAAGAACTTACTAGTTTTTCTTATACTGTCGTAGGTGGCGAGAAAGTATTATCTGAAAAAGTAAATAATTTAAAAGAAGAATATTTTAGTAAGGCTAATTTATCTTTAAAAGTAGATAATAAGACACCTCTATATATAGAAAGTGGGGAGAGTTGTCCGCTTTCCTATGTAGATCAAGTTAAAGTAATTGATTACTTTCTAAGTAATGTTATGGAGTATAAATATATGATTGAAAGTAGTTTAGATGCTTTAAAAGAGAGATTAAATGAAATAGTGCTTACTAATAATTTAGTTGATTTAGAAGAAGTGCAAACACTTTATGAATCTTTAGTAGTAACAAGTACAAGTAATATTTACAAAAGATAAATTAATTGTTAGAATAGGGGACAATAAATTATGAAAAAAAGAAATGTCATGTTAGTTATTTTGCTTTTATTAATTGATCAAGGTAGTAAAGGTATAATGGAAGCTATTTTAACTGGTAAGAGTATAACTGTGATACCTAATTTCTTTAGTTTCGTATTTGTTACAAATACCGGGGCTGCATGGAGCATTATGCAAGGTAATACTTTGTTTTTGGTTATTCTTGGAATTATAGCTATTTTCTCTTTAATATTTGTTATGCCTACGATTAAAGAAAGTATTTGGAAGTCTATTTCTTTTACAATGTTATATGCGGGTATTATTGGTAACTTACTTGACAGAGCTATATTTCATTATGTAAAAGATTTTTTGAAATTTACTATTTTTGGTTATGAATATCCAGTATTTAATTTTGCTGATATTTTTATCGTAGTAGGAGCTATACTATTAATAGTAGCAGCTTGGAAGGGGGATATAGATGAAAGAAATAAACGTCGAAAACACAGTTAAAGAAAGAATAGATAAATACTTAAGTGAGGTACTAGATATTTCGCGTAGTGAAATTACTAGGATGATTAATGACGAATGTATTTTATTAAATGGGGGAGTCCCTAAATCTTCTTCAAAAGTAAGTGATGGTGATACGATTAGTATTGTTAAAGAATATAAAGCCGACATGGATATTGAGGCGGAAGATATACCCTTAGATATCGTTTATGAAGATGATGATGTTATTCTAATCAATAAAAAAAGTGGTATGGTTGTGCATCCTGGTAGTGGTAATAAAAATGGCACGATGGTCAATGCTCTTTTACACTACACTAATGCATTAAGTGATATAAATGGAGAAATAAGACCAGGTATTGTCCATAGAATTGATAAAGATACATCAGGTTTAATACTAGTTGCTAAAAATAATAAAGCTCATGAAATACTAGCCGATGATTTTAAAAATAAACGTGTTAAAAGAAAATATATTGCTTTAGTAAGTGGGGTTTTAAAACATAATAATATTACTATTGATGCTCCAATTGGTAGAGACACGGTTAACCGAAAAAAAATGATGGTTACTGATAAAAATAGTAAGAACGCTGTTACGCATGTTAAAGTGTTAAAAAGATATAAAGATTATACTTTAGTGGAGTGTTCCCTAGAAACAGGTAGAACCCATCAAATACGTGTCCATATGGCCTACATTGGTTATCCCGTTTTTAATGACCCAGTGTATGGCAAAGGAAAAAGTACAGATTTTGGGCAATTTCTTCATTCTAGTGAAATAGAATTTATTAGTCCTATAACTAAGAAAGAACTAACTTTTAAAGTACCTTTACCTCATGAATTTCAAACATTTTTAGATAACTTGGATAGTGAGGAAAATAAATAATACAATTGTAAATAACAAATAAGGAATAGATAGTAGTGATATGTAACCTATTTCTTTTTTTATTTCTAATACTAAAAAAAGAGCATAAATCATTAAAAAGAAAGAAGATATTAAAGAAACTATTTGATCGTTAAAATAAAAGATAAAACTAGTTGTTGAAATAGAAAATATTATATTAGAAAGCAATAAGAAATAAAAATTTTTACTTACCTCTTTAAATAAAAGAATTTTAAAAGTTAAAATAGTTAAAGGGATAAGTGCAACTAAGATAGATATTAAATAGGCCATTATGACACCTCTTTACTAATTTTATGTTTTAATGTAAAATATTATGAGTGGAGGGATAGTATGAACGTTTTAGTAAATAAAAAAGATGAAATTATTATGCAACTTGTTCATTATTTTGTGACTTATGAAGATTATTCACCAATGGTTGTTAATGGAGTTAAAGATGAGATATGGTTACAAAATCAAAGTGGTCCTTATAAGATAATTCGCATTAACTCTAATTATATTCATAATAAAGAACAGTATGATTATGACTTACTTAAAATAGATAATATTACAAGACAAGTTAAAAGAAAAACTTTAGCCTGGCATATGAATGTTTTAAATATCTTATTAGACGTTAATGATGACGTAAAGTTGGAAAGTTCTAAAAACATTGACTCAGTAAAACTTAAGAATACTAAAAATATTAAAGAAGAGAATATTATTAGTAAGTATCCTGATATTAATGATAAGATTTTACTTGAAAGTGGACTCGATTTAATGATTGATGTTACTAATGATATTAACGATAAAACTGAAAAGGAAAATAAGGTTTATGAAAGTATTTTTAAACCTAAAAAAATAGTAGTAACTAATATACTAGTATTCATAAATGTTTTAATGTTCTTTATTGTTTTTGCGGCGAGTAAGGCTAATATTACGGCGGGTACCTTAGTTTCTTTTGGGGCTTTATATGCACCTTTAGTTAAGAATGGAGAAATATTTAGATTAATTACAACGGGATTTTTACATGGTGGAGTATTACATTTATTATTTAATATGTATGCCCTATATTTAATAGGAACCCAATTGGAAGGATTTATTGGTAAGAAGAATTTTTTAATTATTTATTTTTATAGTCTTATTAGTGCTTCTTTAATGAGTATGATAATAAATCCATATACTGTAAGTGTTGGTGCTAGTGGAGCCATATTTGGTTTACTAGGCAGTTTACTTTACTTTGGCTACCAATATCGTTTATACCTTGGTAGTGTTATGAAAACACAAATAATACCAGTTATAGTAATTAATTTAATATTTGGTTTTACTATGTCTGGTATTGATAATGCTGCTCACATTGGTGGCTTAATTGGTGGAGCTTTAATAGCTATGGCTTTAGGAGTTCAACAAAGAGAAGATAAAGAACTAAGACTAAATGGTTTAGTAGTTTCAATTATTTATATAGCCTTTTTAGCATATATTGCTTTATTTAGATAAGAAAAACACCTTTGTGGTGTTTTTTTGTTAAGACAAATTAATAATATAATTAACTAATTTTTAGTTTTTTCTTTTTCGTCTTTTAAAATTTCCAATTTTTTATATTCTTCAATTCTTTTTTTAATAATGTATTCAATTTCCTTGTTTACACTACGCGAGTTTAATTCAGCAATTTTTCTGATGTCTTCCATTAGTTCTTCATCGATTCTTAATGGATAGGGATTAATAGGTTTCAAAGTGTTATCATTCCTTTCTTTTTAAACATTCTTATCGTATCATATGAAAAAAATATCAACTAGTACCCAAAAAGATATCAGAATGATATTGAAAATATGCTAGCGCTATGCTATCATTTTGCTATGGTAATGATGATAAGTACATAATTAGTAGTTATCATAACATACTAAATGAAGTAAGGGTTGATGAACTATGAATAATGGTATTAGACCAAAATTAGTAAGATTTAAAGAAAAGAATAATAAGAGAATTATCTTTATATTTGTTAGTTTATTTTTTTTATTTCTTTTAGGTGGTATATATTTATATAGTTCATTTGCGGTGTTTAGTGAAGAGAAACATTTTAATGTAATTAATGGGACTTTGCAAGATCCAGGCGATATCTATTTTGCTTATTATGTGGATGGTGAGATAACGCGTAGTATGCCTAAGCAAAATACAGGTTATACCTTAAATGTAGAGAAAAGTAATTGTACGAATGGTGTGATTCCAAAATGGGATAATGCAAGTTGGACATTTCAAGCTAATTATAGCAACTATAATGCGACAGATTATACTAGAACTAGGTGTAATTTATATTTTGAAAAGACTAGTAAGGTAGTAAGTACAGCACTAGGTAATATTGAGGTAAATATGTATACGCCAGATTTTAGTAAAAGTGCGTGTGATGACGAAGCATGTGAGTCCCATGAAAAAGGAATATTTGAAACTACTGATGATGATGGTACAAGCTATTATTATCGAGGCAGTGTGGAAAATAACTATGTCAAGTTTGCAGGATATTATTGGCGTATTATTCGTATCAATGGTAATGGCAGTATTAGAATGATATATGATGGAACGAGTCCCCATGACAATGGCGAATCTAGTACTGATAGAATGTATGGAACTAGTGAATATAATTCTCCTTGGAATGATAATATGTATGTCGGCTATATGTATACAAACGGTAATGCTCATGGCACAGGTACAAGCACAACAATTAAAAATTCTAATGATTCTTTTTATAAAACAAAACTATTAAGTTATGCTAGTTATATAGATAATAACGTTGGTTTTTGTGGTGACAGAAGCACGTTGAATAATCAAACAGGGGTTGGAACGGGCACAGTTTCAACATATTACAAAGGCTATTTAAGAGTAAGTACAAGTACACCAAGTTTAAAGTGTGAAAATTCTAGTGATTACTACACAATAACTGGTGCGTCAAATGGGAATAAAGCTTTAACTTATCCAATAGGTCTAATTACAGTAGATGATGCACTATTAGCTGGTTATAGTGGTGGTGTCTTTGATGGATATTATGACTTTCAAAAAAGGGCATATGATTCGTATTTAACAATGGGTGAACGTTTTTGGACCATGACACCTGTAGGCTATTATAATGCGTTTAATCGTGATTATTGGTCTTCTGCTGTTTTTATTGTTTATACTGTAGGCGATTTTGATGATCATGCTACAGAGAATACCTATGGTTTGAGACCAGTAATAAATTTGAAAAGTACTCTAAAATTCACGGGCGATGGCACAAAAAATAGCCCTTATATTCCAAATTTATAGAAAAAAATAATAAAAAATGTTAAAAAGTACTTGTTTCGACAAGATACGCACATTTAATGATATATAATAGGTCGCGAACCTTTAGTTATTAGACGTCCTCTTGGTGAGGATTAGTGTGAAAAAGGATACAGAAATCTGTATGCTCCTGCTACTAATATTTTTGTTGATTATGGTCATATTAATTTTAGTTTCCAAACTATTTTTAATCTCTTTTCTATAATTAAAAAAATCGTCTAAACAAAAAGTTTAGACGTCCATAAGAAATAATCGAGGACGTCTAGCCTGAAGAAACTAGAGGTTCTCTTTTTTTATTATATGAAATTTCTTTCATTGAATACATATTAGCATAAAAATGCTTGAAATAAAAGAGTAAATTTTGTAAAATTAAGGAAGAATAGGAGAGATAAGTCATGAAGCAAAAATACGTTGGGGGGGGGGTTATTGAATAAGCATAACTCTCTAAAACTACAGAAATTTAAAGAAAAAAATAGTAAAAAAAAAGTAATTATAACGACAATAGTTTTAAGTGTTTTGTTTTTATCAGGAATTTATTTATATAACTCATTTGCTGTGTTTAGTGAAGAGAAACATTTTAATGTAATTAATGGGACAGTACAAGATCCTGGAGATATTTATTTTGCTTATTATGTAGATGGTGAGATAACGCGGAGTATGTCAAAGCAAAATACGGGTTATAAATTAGATACAGAAAAAAGTGAATGTACAAATGGTGTAAAAGTGGGTTGGAATTATGCTGTGTGGCACGCTGATATTGATTACAGTGGTTACAATGCTACTGATTATACAAGAACAAGATGCAATTTATATTTTGTAAAAGAAAGCACTGTTAGTACAGCATTAGGCGATTTAACTATTAATAGTTATACCCCAGACTTTACTAAAAGTGCGTGTGACGACTCTACTTGTGAATCCCATGAAAAGGGTATATATGAGACTCTAGATGATGATGGGACAAGTTATTATTACCGAGGTAGTGTAGAAAATAACTATGTTAAGTTTGCTGGCTACTATTGGCGTATAATTAGAATAAATGGTAATGGTAGTATTAGAATGATTTATGATGGTACAAGTGTCCACGACAATGGTGAGGCGAGCGAAGATAGGATGTATGGGACAAGTCAGTTTAATCCTAGCAGTAGCGATAACATGTATGTAGGCTATATGTATACAAGCGGTAATGCGCATGGCTTAAGTACGAACTCAACAATCAAAACAGCTAATGACAACTTTTATACGTCCAAACTTAATAGTTACACAAGCTATATTGATGCGTCTTCTGGTTTTTGTGGTGACAGGAGTACTTTAAATAATCAAAGTGGAGTAGGAACAGGAACAGTTTCAACATACTATAAAGGCTATCTACGAGTAAGTACAAGTACACCAAGTTTAAAGTGTGAAAATACAAGTGATTATTACACCATTAGTAGTGCATCAAGTGGGAATAAAGCCCTAACTTATCCGATTGGCTTAATAACAGCTGATGAGGTTCTATTTGTTGGATCTAATGGTGGTATATTTGATGGAAACTATAACTATATGAAATCATCTTTAAATGGGTATTTGGCAATTGGCCATCATTTTTGGACCATGACACCATCTGGTTATTACAATCCGTTTGGCGCTAATAATTCCGGCTCTTTTATATTTGACTTATACTCAGCTGGTAATTTAGATGACAATGGCATTCATGATATTTCCGGATTACGTCCAGTTATAAATTTAAAGAGCACTTTAAAATTTACAGGTGATGGCACAAAAAATAACCCTTATATTCCAAATTTATAGAAAAAAATAATAAAAAATGTTAAAAAGTACTTGTTTCGACAAGATACGCACATTTAATGATATATAATAG
>CAKOMI010000012.1:2500-35062 GCA_934096605.1 uncultured Bacilli bacterium | reverse complement strand
CGAAGAAAATGGTGAAGAAAAATTACACCTTTTAATGGTTGATAACAGTATTCCAGCCGGTGCCAAATTATATTAAGGTAACAAAAAAAGAGTAAGATTATATCTTTCTAAATATAAGGAAGAATAATCTTTTTTTATATATTGACTTATAAAAAATAAAATTTGAATGAAAAAACTATATAAAAATAGAAACTTTCTGAAAGTAAATTATCAAAATATGTTAAAATGTCTTGTAAGAGGAGTTGATACAATGCCATCAGCAAGGATACATGAAGCAATAACTAAAAAGATTAATCAAGAATATAATTTTGATGAATTGTTATTAAGAATTGGTACAATATCACCAGACTGTTGGCGAAATATCCCGAAAGATTCTGGTGTTAAAGACAAATACCTATCTCATTTTTGGGATTTTAGAGTTAAGGAAGGTCAAGCAAACAACTATGTCAATTTTTATATAAAATATTATAATTCACTAAATAATCCGTTTTATTTTGGATATTTATTGCATTTAATTGTAGATCAATATTGGAAAAGTTTTGTTGATCCAAAATATGAAAGAAGAATAAATGGCGAATTATATGTTGTTGCTAAAAATGGTGTTATGATTAAAGATGAAAACTGGTTTAGTTATTATGAAGGAATAAAAATGCAGCAAAGACTTGCCAAAAGATATCATCTAGATTATTTACCAATTAATATTGAAGATTATAGAGAATTTTCTTGTGAAATTGATGAATTAAATATTAATGGCCTATTTGGAGAAAATGGCTCAATTGATTATATAAATAAAACTTTATTTATGAATGACGATGTGGAAGAGTCAGTAATATATGATGATGAATCAATAGAAAAAGATATAAATGAAACTATTCAATTTATAAAACATGAATTACTAAGATTAAAAGATATTAAAAATGAATATGATTCAAAAATTAAAATTGCTGTTGATATAGATGATACTATATTATCAACAAAGGAATTAGAAGATTATTATTGGAAAATCTTTTTAAAAGAGCATCCAGAAATTGATAGCACAAAAGAATATCATTGGGGCGATCCTGAATTAGCGTTATTTTGGAAAGAGCATAGAGAAGATATGGCTTATGGAAAAATAAAAAATGGAGTTACAGAATCATTTAATAAAATGTTAGAAGATGGTTATATTGTTGATCTATTAAGTGCTAGACCAATAGATAAATATGCTTCGTTATTAAAAAAACTATCTGAATATTTTGAAAGTAATAACGTTAACTATAATCAGATCCATTTAGGCTTTTATTCTAAAATCAATTTCTTATTGAAACCGCAAATAAAAACGGCATATCAACAATTTTATATGGTCCATTTAATCCTAATTATAATGGTGTTCAAACTGATGATTGGTCAAAAATTCCTTTGCTAATAGACCAAATAACTAAAAGTAAAAACAAAATCGTTTAAAGTTCTTTTGGATGGATAATGATGAGGAAAAGAAACTTTATAATTAAAGTTCTTCGCTACATTGCTATCATTTTATTTCAACTAATCATTATGATAGTAGTAATAAAAAAATGGCATTTTATTCAAAAACATTGAATTAAATGTCTAACTCATGAAAACTGGGTAGACATTCAGCGTACAAAAACTGAATATTCCCACTTTATTTTATGTATTTTTTTTGCTAAGTACATAATAGCATAAAAAAGAACTTTTTGTAAACTTTGATAATTCAAGTATTTGCCTAAACAAAATTGAAAATGTAATAAGTTTTTAGCAATTCCTACCATTATAGGCAAGATAAAAGTAGGTAATAAGGAGTTATTTTTTATTTACCATTATTTATTCTTTTATATTGTTATATTAAGTTAATGCCCTTACGTAAAAATTGCTAAAATAACTATCACGTTTATATGACTCATCCAAATAGATAATATATTGTTTTTTTATAAATCATTCTTTTAATGAATACTTTGCCAAAAAAGATTAAAAATCAGCAAAGTAATTAAATTAATATTCAAAAAAATTATTATTTCCCAAAATTCACCAAAATTTCACTTAAAAAAGCCCGTTTTTTCTTTAAATTACTTTCTTTTGTGCTATAATTTTTATGGAGGAGGAGAGAAAATGAAGAAATTTTTTAAGGAACATGATTTAGTAAAGTTAGTTTCTCTTGTATTAATTTTAGTAATCGTTTGTAGTTGGTTTATTCCAACTGGTTCATTTAGTACAGGTGCTACTTTTACTGAAGGTGAAGTTGGACGTCTTGGGCTTGCCCATTTATTCTATGGTTTTTGTTTTGCTCTACAAAACTACTCAATTCAAATTGGCTTTATCATTTTGATTGGTATGTTCTATGGTGTAATTTCAAAAACAGAAGGTTACAAATCTTTAATTGCCCGTCTTGCAAAAATTGGTAAAAAGAACGAAATTGCTGTAACTATTGTTGTTTCATTAGTTGTTGCTTTATTAGCGTCATTCTTAAACAATACTTACGTTTTATTAATCTTTATGCCATTCTTAATTACTGCACTACGTCGCATGGGATTTGACAAAATTAGTTCTTTTGCATTAACATTTGGTGCAATGTTAGTAGGTGTATTAGGCGCAACATATGGTACAGAAGGATTAGATGGCTTCTTACTATACATTAGTTATGGTGGCTCTACTGCTACAATAACTACTGAACTTGCTGTTCGTGCTGGTATTCTTGCTCTTGCATATATCCTTTATACATTCTTTAATGTTATCTATGTTAAAAAATTATTTAGCACTAAAAAACGTGAAGAAGAAATGGATGATGACAAATTTGCAGCAGAAGAACCAAAAAAGAAAAAATCAAAAGTATGGCCTACAATTGTAATGTTTGTTATTCTTTTAGTATTTGTCGTTCTTGGCTTTACTAACTGGAATACTGCTAACCAATCTGGTAGCACAACATTCGGCATTAAAATCTTTGATACATTCCATGAATGGTTAAATGGTTTAACTATTGGTGGTGATGATGGTATTGCTATCTTCCAAACTATTTTAGGTGGCTCATTACCAAACTTATCATCAAGTCTAGTACCTGCTTTTGGTGGATGGTATCTATTCACTTACTCAGTAATATTAGCAGTTGTTACTGTTATTGTTGCTTTTGCTTCAAAAATGAGTTTAAGTGATTTCTTCACAAATATTGGTGAAGGCGTTAAAAAAATTATTCGTCCAATCATGTTCATAACACTATCTTATATGGTATTTGTATTCTTGTATTGGGTTCCAATGATTCCAACAATCGTTAATGAACTTGGCAAAATGACAAGTGGTTTCAATCCATTTGTAACAACAATACAAGCAGTAATAGGATCATTCTTCAATACTGACTTTGCTTATTTAGGATACTCATTAAGTTACTATTTAGGAAACTTTAGTGGTAATGAAGGAAACTTATTAGTAGTAATCTATTCAACTATTTATGGATTAGTACAATTTGTAACTCCTATTAGTGTATTCCTATTATTTGGTCTATCTTATATGAATATTCCTTATAAGAAATGGATGAAATATATCTGGAAATTCTTATTAGCAATGCTTGTTTGCTTACTTGTAATATTTGCATTACTAGCATATCTATAATAAGTAATTACTAAAAATAAAAAATATAGATTTTTGTAGTCTATATTTTTTTGCATTTTAAAATAAATAAAACTTAGTACTATTAAATTAGCTAACATAAAAAAGTTCACTGTACAATACAAAAATGTAAAAAAACATAATTTTGTATTTTCTGGAATACAAAATTGATTTTTTTAAAAAAGAAAAATCGCTAAAAATATCGTTTTAAGTGATAAAATAATCAAAAAAAATTTAAAAGTGTATGGGAATATAATCAATTGGTTACTTAATAAATAATTTGAAAAAAATATAGATTTTCATAGTCTATATTTTTTTATTATTAATAATACTTTTAGGGTATGGTTTTCTAGTATCAGTTCTTCCGACTAAATAATCAATGCTAACTTGATAAAATTCGGCTAACTTTTCATAACGTTCTATTGGCATAGAGATTATTCCTAGTTCATAACGTGAATAATTTTGTTGTGGTATACCTAAATATTTGGCAATATCGGCTTGTAATAAATCTCGATCTTCTCTTAACTCTTTTAATCTTTGAATATTCATATCATCACCTAAGATAATTGTGCCATACACCAAAAAAAGTGTATTGAATATAAACCACAAATGGTGTACAATATTTTTAATATAAGAGGTGAATCATGAAATTAAGAAAATATAAAGAAAGAAATAATATAGTTAGAGTAATAATAGTATTTATAATATTATGTGTTTTTGCATTATCAGGTGTATTCCTATATAACTCATTTGCGGTGTTTACGGAAGAAAAAAACTTTAATGTGATAAATGGGACAATACAAGATCCAGGTGATATTTATTTTGCATATTATGTAGATGGTGAGATAACACGTAGTATACCAAAGCAAAATACTGGATATACATTAGACACAGATAAAAGTAACTGTACTAATGGTGTTATTCCTGAATGGGACAATGCCGGCTGGAAATTCATAGGTGATTATAGTAACTATAAAGCAACTGATTATACAAGAACCAGATGCAATTTATATTTTACAAAAGAAAGCACTATCAAAACAGCCTTAGGGAATTTAATTGTTAATAGTTATACACCAGACTTTACTAAAAGTGCATGTGATGATGAAACCTGTGAATCTCATGAAAAAGGAATATTTATGGCCGAAGATGATGACGGGACAAGTTACTATTATCGTGGTAGTGTGGAAAATAACTATGTTAAGTTTGCTGGGTACTATTGGCGCATCATTCGTATCAATGGTAATGGCAGTATTCGAATGATTTATGATGGCACAAGCACTTATGATAATGGTGAAGTTAGCAAGGATAGATATTATGTAAATTCTCAATTTAATACTAATGCTGGTGATAATATGTATGTTGGTTATATGTATACAAGTGGTAATGCACATGGCTTAGATACAAATTCAATTATTAAAGTCGCTAATGATAATTTTTATACAACAAAACTTACTAGTTATATCAATTATATTGATACTAATGCGGGCTTTTGTGGTGATAGAAGTAGATTAAATAGTCAAACTGGTGGCGGTACTGGTAAAGTTTCTACTCATTATAAAGGCTATTTAAGAGTAAGTACTAGTACACCAAGCCTGAAGTGCGAAAATTCTAGTGATTACTATACTGTTAGTAGTAGTTTATCTGGAAATAAATCTCTTGTTTATCCTGTTGGATTAATTACTGCTGATGAAATTTTATTAGCCGGCATGAGTGGTGGACATTTTGATGGTGGATATAATTATCAAAAATCATCAATCAATAATTATTTAGCAATCGGTAATGGCTTTTGGTCCATAACACCAGCTGGTTATCTTAACCCGTTTGACGATACATTTTGGACTTTTATATTTGTTGTAGATAAAACAAATTATATTGATGATAATTATACTTATAGTACTTTTGGCATAAGACCTGTTATAAATCTAAAAAGCACCCTAAAATTTACGGGCGATGGCACTAAAAATAATCCATTCATACCAAATATATAAATATAATATTAAAACTATTTGCATAAAATTCCTTCTTTTTCATCATAAATAACATAGAATGAATAAAGGAGGATTTTTTATGTTTCATAATTATGGTCATGAGGTAGCAAGGATATTTAAAAATGCTGAAAAAATACGTTTTGAATTAAAACACCCTTACGTTGGAACGGAACACTTGCTTCTTTCCATATTAGATTTTGATAATGACGTTACTAATTTATTTAAAGAACAAGGTATAACAGCTAAAACTTTTAAAAGTGAACTAATAAAAACTATTGGTGTAGCAACTAAAGCCCAAGAACTTAATCTCTACACTCCCATGCTAAAAAGAGTCATCGAAAACGCCAACATGGAAGCTAGTGAAAATGGTAATGGTCTTGTAACACCAGTAATCCTAGTTATGTCCCTTTTAGAAGAAGGCGATGGCATAGCAATTCGTATACTATGTAGTATGGACTTAGATTTAGATGAGTTATATGATTCATTAAAAAACATTAGTAAACAAAAAGAAAAGAGTAAAAAAAATTTAGAAATTCTAAAAATAGGTATTCCCTTAAAAGATAATATATCTAAAGAAAAAACATTAATAGGTCGTGAAAAAGAAATATCTTTTCTAATTGAAACTCTTTTAAGAAAACAAAAAAACAATCCTTTACTAATAGGCCCAGCTGGTACTGGTAAAACAGCCATTGTAGAAGAACTAGAAAGAATGATTATTAATAAAGAAGTTCCAAAAGAACTTGAAAACAAAGAAATAATTATGTTAGAGATGGGTTCTTTAGTTGCCGGCACTAAGTATCGTGGTGAATTTGAAGAAAGACTAAATAAAATAATAAAAGAAGTTCAAGAAGATAAAAATATAATTTTATTTATTGATGAAATACATTCTATGGTAAGTGCGGGTGGGGCTGAAGGTGCTATTTCAGCAGGTGATATTCTAAAACCATACTTAGCCCGTGGTAATATCAAAGTAATAGGAGCCACGACTATTCGTGAATACCATGAATTTCTAGCAAAAGACAAAGCGTTAGACAGGCGTTTTGAAAAAATAATTATTAATGAACCAACTAAAGAAGAAATGCGCGCTATTCTAGAAAAACTAGTTCCTAGTTACGAAAAGCATTACAATATGAGTATTACTAAAGATAACATTGAAGATTTATTAAATCTAAGTGATACCTACATTTTCCAAAAAAATAACCCTGATAAAACAATTGATTTACTAGACTCTGTCTGTGCTAAAATTAAAATAAATTCTGTAAATACAAATGGATATCAAACTAAAGAGAGTTTATTAGAAATAAAAAAACAAAAAGAATTAAGCTTAATAAAAGAAGACTATAAAACTGCCTTTAAATTAAAAAAAGAAGAAGAAAAATTAAAAAAACTATTGGTCTCAAAAGACAACAAACCAGTAAAAATGACACATGAAGATATTATTAAAGTAATTGAACTAAAAACTAACACTATTATTGAAAAAGACTATGATAAAGTCTTAAATGACTTAAATAATATTTTAAATGAAAAAATACTTGGGCAACAAGATGCTATAAAAGAAATAATAGATACTATAAAAACTTATAAACAAAATGGTACTAGTATGCTTTTATATGGTACGAGTGGTGTTGGTAAAACTGAAACTACAAAAATAATAAGTGATTACTTAAAAACTGAGTATATAAAAATTGATATGAGTGAATATTCTTCCTTAGAAAGTATTAATAAACTTATCGGGGCTCCATCAGGATATGTTGGGCATGATGAACCATATATCCTAGAAAAGCTAATTGAGCACCCCTTTGCCACGATTGTTTTTGATGAAATAGAAAAAGCTCATCCTAAAATATTAAATCTCTTACTCCAAATATTAGATGAAGCACACATAACAGATAAGTTAGGTAATATCATACACTTTGAACATTCTCTAATATTTTTAACAAGCAATATAAAAACAAAACAAAAAGTTGGTTTTTCACAAGGTAAACCAGAATTTGATGATTCTTTTTCCAAAGAAATTCTTGGCCGTATTGATAGTATTATTTCCTTTGCCCCAATTACTAAAGAGGTAGCAAAAAAATATACTGAACAAAATCTCAAAAATAAAAACGTTGATATAGGTGAGTTAATAAACATGGCTGATATTGAGTCATATGGTATGCGTAACTTAAAAAATCTTATTAACAAATATAACAAAAAGAACAAACAAGAAGTATAAATGGGGGATTCCCCTTTTTTTGTTGCAATAATTAATTGCAATAAATTTAAAAATAATCTATAATTTCTATAGGAAGTGATTTTATGTATAATGATGAAAAAAAAGCAAAAACAAAGAAAAAAAGTCAAAGTGATAGTTCAAGTTTTTTAAATAAATTCTTTCATAAAAGAACTAAAAGACTATTAACTGATATTGATCGTTTATTTAGAAAAATAATGACTATTGAAATAGCAATATCTGTCGTATTTATTTTAATTGGTGTTATATTTTTAATATGGCCTAGTATAAGTGTTCAAGTATTAAGTGTTCTATGTGGTATTTTTATAACTTGTTTTGGTATTTATAATTTATACTGTTATAGTAAAAGAAGTTTTTATCCTCTTTTCAAGTTCCATTTAGTATATGGCATATTATCTTTACTATTAGGTATATTAACCATTATTAATCCCTTTACCTTTTCACAAGTCATCACTATTTTTATTGGCATGTGGGTCTTATATTTAGCAGTATTAAAAATTGACTTATCCCTACGCTTAAAAGTGATTGGTGAATCTAGTTGGTTACTTCTACTTGTCTCATCTTTACTTGAAGTATTTATGAGTATCATAATTTTTATTAATCCATTTAGTAATTTATTGATCACTCAAGTAGTAGGCTCATTCTTAATCCTTTGTGGTATTTTAAATACGATGGATGCAATACTAACCAAAAATAGAGCACTAGATTTTCTAGACAATATAATGTAGGTAGAAGTAAATATGCAATATTATAGAGATATATTGTTGATTCCAAAATTTGATAATATAGATATTATAAATAATATTCGTAAAGATTGTGATGAATTGTATGATGTCATAGAACCACATATAACTCTAGTATTTCCTTTTATCAATGACATTAGTGATGAAGAGTTAGTTAAAAAGATTAGAAAATATTTTTTAAAAAAGCAAAAATTTCATGTTAAATTTAAAGGTGTTGCATATTCTAATGATAATTACATCTTTTTAAAGTGTATAGTAGGAGAAGATAATATTATCAAGTTGCATGACGATTTATATAATAAGTATTTTAAAGATTATTTGAGTAAATTAGAGTTCATTCCACATATAACTATTGGGCAAACATTTAATTGTAGTGATGAAAAAATAAAAATGCTTAATGACATGCAGGATGAATTTGAATGCGATGTTGATACTGTTGTCATTGAAAAGATAGGTATTAATAACGAATCTATTGTTATAGATGAAATTAAACTAAAGTAATTAAAATATTTTTAATTCAAAAATATATAAGAAGACCAAAAATCTTCTTTTTTTAAGCAAGAGTTAAGTAAGATGCGTTTAACAATAATATGCCATGTTAATTTTGGAAAAATTTGTGCATTATTAGATAATAAAGAACCACAAAAAAACTATAAACCAAAGTTATAGTCACATTTATTTTATCTTACTTAAATCGCCATGTATAATAACTGGCTTAAAGCCAATGATTTCGTCTTCTAATAATCCCTTTGGAATATCATTTAGCATATAAATTTTTTTGCCAAGTCTAAAAGCATCATACATTTCCAAGAAAGTAGCTCCACCAATATAGTTATCAACACCATTTTTTTCATAGTTAAGAACTAAAACAGCATCGATATTATGCATAACATCTTCACTATGTTTAATCATTCCAGATTTCCAATCTGCATGTTTTTCTGTTCCACGATACTTTGATTCTGTCTCTGGATGAAGATAACAATTAGGTAAAGTTATAACATGTCCCATTTTTTCTAATTCATCTTTTATAGGTGGTATCTTACCATAAAAAGCCTTACTGCAAATAATAAATATTTTCACTTTAATCACCACCACAATTATAGCATTGTTTCTAAAAAAATACACATAAATCAATCAACATTGTGTCTTTTAAATTAATACTTTATATTATATAATATAAAAGAAAGATAGGGTGATTTCCTTGAAACGAAAAAGAAAAAAAATCATACTATTGGTATCGGTGTTTTTAGCTATAATAATGATTCCAGTAAGTCTAAAAATAATAAAAAGGTATAACCTATCTAAAAACATAAAAAAAGAACTTATTATAGATGTTGGAAGTGAAGTAACAATCGATAATTTTTTATATAATTATAATCCATCTGCTTACACTGATACGGATTTATCTTTTTTCAAAACACTTGGCGAGTATAATATAAATATAATCATTGATAATGAAAAATTTGTGAGTAAGTTAATTATTAAAGATTTAAAAGCACCTGAATTCGAGGTTCAAAATCTTAGTATATATATAGATGAAGAAATTCCCAAGTCCAGTGACTTTATTACCAAAATTAATGAGTATTCTAACTATACTATAAAAGATATATCTTGTGATAAAACAGTTGGTGAACATGATATAAATATTGTGGTTGTTGATGAATTTGGGTGGGAGTCAAGTAAAACTGCAAAACTTACAATTAAAGAAGACAAAGATGGTCCTATAATTTCAGGACTTACACCCATAATTTTGGAAATTGGTGATAGTATAAATTTAAAAGAGGGAGTATCATCTCATGATGAAAGATTTGGTGAAATGACCTTTGATATAGATGATTCGAAAGTTAATTATTCAAAATCAGGAAAATATAAAATTTATTATTATTCAAATGATCCCCTAGGAAATAAAACAACGCAAGTTAGAGAAATCACTGTAAAAGAAAAAGATATAACTTATTTGCTTAATAAATTCCCAACATATGCCCAATATCCAAAATACCCAAACGGGTGTGAAAGTATAGCGCTATATAATTTATTACGATTTTATAATATAAATGTTACTCCTGATGATATTATTGATAGATTAAAAAAAGGTGATAAGCCTTATCTAGTAAATGGTACTCTTTTTGGTGGGAATCCAGAAATTGAATTTGTAGGCGATCCTAGAGATATTCACGGATACGGAGTATATCAAAAACCAATTATTGATGTGGCAAACTATTATAAAGCTGGAATAGTAGACTATACGGGTAACTCCTTAAATAATGTTTTAGAATTGGTGAAAAAAAGTATTCCTGTGCAAGTATGGGTATCCATTAATTTAAGAGACACAAAAGTTTGTACTTCATGGATTTATAAAGAAACTGGTGCAAAAATTCAATGGATTTGTGATTTACATAGTGTTGTTATAGTTGGATATAATAGTAATGTGATTTATGTTTCTGATTCTTACACTGGCAAAATAGAAACTTATAATAGAGTACAGTTTGAAAAAATGTATAATCTGTTTGGGAAAAGAGCCATATACTATTCCAAATAAAATAAATTTAGAGAGGAGAAAACTATGAAGAAAATAATTTGGATATTTATAAGTTTAGTTATTATATTTTCAGGAATTATTATATACATTTTCATACAAGATAATTCTCTAAAAGAACATAATGTCTCTAGTCACTTAGATATAAATTCTTCTATTGTTCAAGATTTATATAATTTAATAAACCCAAGTAATGACGCTAATGTTTTAAAAGAGTTATATGAAAATTCTGGCTTAACTGATAAATATATTTTAAATATTGGTATTACTAGTTATCTAAAGGAACATCCAAATAATGATAAATTGATAATACCGAAAACAAGCGTTGAAAAAAGTATCCATTCTGCTTTAGGCTACAATGTGACTTTTTCTCATCAAGATGTATATATATTAAATGACTTTGGTTGTGGATATAGTTATGACAAAGATACAGAACAATACAAATTATTATCTGGCTGTGGTGGAAATCAATTTGAATCTTTTAAGCGCAAGATTGTAGATGCAGTTGAAATGAATGATATAATTCAAATTACTGAGAAATCTATTTACATATATGATGATTGGGACGATTATTCTAGTAAAATATACATTTATAGTAATTATGATCAAAAAAATTTACTAGATTATATCGAAAAATCATCTTCTGATAACTATAATATAGAAATTGATAATTACTTAGATAATGCTAGTACATATATTTATACTTTTCACAAACAAAACGACAAGTATATATTTGATAGTTTGAAAAGAATAAATTGATAATAATAAATAACTAAAGTTGCAAAATTTGCAAAACTTTTAAAAATCCTTTATAATATGGGCACAGGTGATAAAATGAAAATTGATAATGTAGAATTAAAAAGTATTGCTGTCCGTCAAAGTCAGTATCCTATAGAAGAAATACCTGAATTCTTATTAGTTGGCCGTAGTAACGTTGGTAAATCAAGTTTTATTAATGCTTTAATATGCCGCAAAAACTTTGCTAGAACTTCTAGTAAACCAGGTAAAACTCAAACACTAAATTTCTATTTAGTAAATAATAGTTTCTTTTTAGTTGATGTTCCTGGCTATGGCTATTCCAAACTTTCCAAAGAAAATGATAAAAAAATTGGTTTAATGATCGAAGAATATCTAAAAAAAAGAGAAACCCTATCACATGTATTTATGCTAATTGACTATCGCCATAAACCAACAGAAGATGACGTTCTTATGTACAATTTCCTAAGCTACTATAATATTAAAATAACCATTGTAGCCACTAAGTATGATAAAGTAGGTGCCTCTAAAAGAGCTAAACAAGATAAACTAATAAAAGAAACATTAAAAATTGAAGATTTCATTCATTTCTCAGCCACTACCAAAAAAGGAAGAGAAGAAATATACAAAATTATTAACGAATATCAAGGATAAATAAAGGGATATATTGAATATCTTAAAAAAATATGATAGTATGAAATAGTTATGGAGGAAAAATTATGTTAGAAACTATACTTTTAATCGTGTCTATACTTATAATTGTTCTTGTTCTTTTACAAAGCAATAAAGCCAGTGATGCAGGACAAATAATAAATGCTAGTAACGATCGTCTTTTTGGTGTTGTAAAAGAAAGAGGCTTAGAATTATTAATAACCCGTTTAACGGCTCTTTTAGGATTAATCTTCTTTATAGTATCATTAATCTTATTCTTAAAGTAGGGAGTACCTGCTTTTTATTTTGTAAAGAAATATACACTTTACTTGTTAAAAAAAATAATTTTGTTTATAATAAACTAAAGAATGGGTGATATTAATGAAAGAAAAAGTCTTAGAAACACTAAATAATTTATATGAAGCTAAAGATATCATTGCTATTAATGATTTATTAGGTCTAAAAACTAGTGAAGAATTAAAAGAGTTAAGTGATACTTTAACTGAATTAGAAAATGAATATTTAGTCTATCGTACTAAAAAAGATAAATACATTTTACTAAAAAATTGTCCTAGTTTAAAAATAGGTAAATATCAAGCTAATAAAAAAGGCTTTGGTTTTGTTGTTCTTCAAAAAGAAGATGACTTATATATTAATGAATCTTTAACACATGGTGCCATAGAAGGTGATATTGTTTTAGCTGAGGTTTTAAAAAAAGGTTTGAAACCAGAAGGCCAAGTTCTAAAAATCATCAAAAGAGATTTACATGATTTAGTAGGTGAAATAATAGAAACCAAAAAAGGATTAAATATCAAGTTAGATGATGATAAATTAGATTTAGAAATAAAACTAAATAAAGACACTTTAAAAAATGTAGTCGCAGGTCATAAAGTATTAATTCACTTAACTAAAAAAATAAGCAACAAAAAATATATGGCAGATGTTATTAAGATTCTTGGTCATAAGGACGACCCAGGCATGGATATTCTAAGTATAGCTTATAAATATGAGATAGAGCCTGAATTTGGTAAAGAGGTTGAAAAAGAACTAGAAGACATTCCTAGTACTGTATCAAAAGCTGATTTACTAAATCGTAAAGACTTAACTAATGAAATGATTTTTACTATTGATGGGTCTCACACTAAAGATATCGATGATGCTATTAGTTTAACAATGGCTAATGAAAACTATGTCTTAGGTGTTCATATTGCTGACGTTTCTAACTATGTACTACCAAATACTGCCCTAGGTGATGCTGCTTTCCAAAGAGGAACATCTAATTACCTTGCTAATACAGTTATACCAATGCTACCTCATCAACTATCAAATGGTATCTGTTCTTTAAACGAAGGGGAAATTCGTCTTACTATGAGTTGTGTAATGACTATTAACCCTAAAGGTAAAGTAATAGACTATGATATATTTGAGTCTTACATTAAAAGTTCTAAAAAAATGACATATGAAAAAGTTAATGATATTTTAATGCGTGATATTGTAGCCAAAGATTATGAGCCATTTAAAGAAACACTTTTAAAAATGAATGAACTAGCCCATATTCTAAGAAAAGAAAAAATGAGTCGTGGCTATATAGATTTTGACTTAGATGAACCAGAAGTTATTCAAGATGAAAATGGTCGTGCGATTGACATAGTCCGTGTTGAACGTGAAGATGGTGAAAAAATGATTGAAGACTTTATGATCGCGGCTAACGAAGCAGTAGCAAGTCATATATACAATATGGATTTACCTTTTATCTATCGTGTTCATGGTAAACCAAATTCTGAAAAAATTGAAGATTTCACTAACCTTTTAAAAGCCTTAGGTTACCAGTTACAAACCAAAGTTTATGATTTAACACCCATTACTATGCAACGTATTTTAAAAGAATTAAATGATAAACCAGAATTTAGTATTTTATCTTCTATGCTTCTAAGAAGTATGCGTAAAGCCGAGTATTCTAAAGAAAACATAGGCCACTTTGGTCTTGCTTCTAAAGCCTATACCCACTTTACAAGTCCTATTAGAAGATACCCCGATTTAACTGTTCATCGTTTGTTAAAAAAATATTTAGTTGAAAAAGACTTTTCTATGCATACCATTGACTACCTAAATTCTAATTTAATTTTAGTTGCGGAACATTCTAGTGAAAGAGAAGTCGCGGCCCAAAATGCTGAACGAGACGTTTTAGATATGAAAATGGCTGAATACATGGAAAGTCATGTTGGTGAGATTTACGATGGTATTATTGACACAGTTACCTCATATGGCTTTTATGTTGAACTACCTAATCTAATTGAAGGCTTAGTTCACGTAAATACCCTAAAAGGGGATTATTATAACTATGTTCCAGAGCTTCTTTCTCTAATTGGTAAATCAACTAAAAAAACATACCGTATAGGTGATTCAGTTCGTGTTAAATGTATAAGTGCTAATAAAAATACAAGCATGATTGACTTTGCAGTCATAGATAAGGAACCACAAGATGGAAATAAAAAATAAAAAAGCTTACTTTGATTACACCGTTTTAAAAGAATATACAGCCGGTATTGAATTAAAAGGAACAGAAATAAAAAGTATCAGAAATGGGTCTGCTAATTTAAATGACTCTTTCGTTACATTTAAAAATAATGAAGCCTATGCTCTAAATATTTACATTGCTAAATATGAAGAAGGTAATATCTTCAATCACGATGAAAGAAGAACAAGACGACTTCTTCTTCATAAAAAAGAAATTAGAAAGTTAAAAGAAATGAAAGAACAAGATGGAATAAGTATCATCCCTTTAAAAATATTTTTTAGTAAAAACTATGCTAAATTACTAATTGGTGTTTGTAAAGGTAAAAAATTATACGATAAAAGAGAAAGTATAAAAAAAAGAGACTTAGAAAGAGAAAACAAATATCTCTACTAAGTCTTTTTCTATTCTTCTTTAAGTTCTAATTCATACAAATTTTTATAAAATTCGTTTCTCTTAATAAGTTCTTGATGGGTTCCAATATCAAGAATTTTCCCATCATCAATTAATACTAAACGATCACTATGGATAACGGTAGATAACCTGTGCGCAATTATAAGAATTGTATATTCACCTTGCATATTTCTAATCGATTCTTGAATTTCTGCTTGGGTCTCATTATCGAGTGCACTCGTTGCTTCATCAAATAAAATAATTTCAGTTTTTAGTAGTAATGCTCTTGCTATTGCAAGTCTTTGCTTTTGGCCCCCTGATAAAGTAACACCACCTTCACCAACAACCGTGTCATACCCATTAGGTAAAGTCATAATGTAGTCATGTAATCTAGCTAATTTACAAGCCTCTATAATATCACCTGCACTAGCGTCCTTTTTAATAATCTGTAAATTATCTTTAATACTCATATTAAATATATAAGGACTTTGACTAATAACTGATAAATTTCCTCTTATTGAATCCTTATCAAGTTGAAAGATAGAATTTCCATCTAATAAAATATCACCTTCACTTGGATAATATAAAGCACTTATCAAGTTAAACATTGTTGACTTACCAGACCCACTTTTACCAACAAAAGAAATCGTTTCATTAGGTTTAATTTCTAAGTTAATATCTTTTAAAACATAATCTTCACTATCATCATACTTAAATGAAACATTATGAAATTTAATGCTGCCTTCTAATTTAGAAATATGTTTTTCACCAAATACCTCTTTTGGAAATTTACTAGAATCTAAAACATCAAATACCCTTTGAGCAGCCAAAGAAAATGATTTAATTTCTTCAAATAAATACTCTATATTACCAGATATTGACATAATTGTTCCTCGGTAATTTAAAATGATAATCAAAATTGAAATAGATAAACTACCATTTTTAATAAAAAATATACCAACCATTAAAATACAAAAATCAAGTAAATCTCTAATATCTCCATTAAACATTCTATACTTACGCCATACTCTAACTCGTGTATAATTTGCCATATCCATGTCATGAGCAATATCATGTGCTTTCAAAGCAAAACTTTCTTCTGCATTCAAAATTTTAATATCTTTAGCCCCTCTTACTAATTCAGTTACAAATCCACTTGCCGTCTCTTTCTTTTTATTATAAATCTTTCTTTTCTCTTGTACTTTATTAGCCGCTCTTTTCTGTGAAAAAAACAATGTTAAAATAAATATCAAATACAAGAAAAATATTGCTTTGTTTAAAAAGAAAATACTAACAAATACTGTAATAGAAGAAAGTATAATAGTTCCATAGTCAATAACCTTAATAATTATACTTGCCATATTTTCAACGTCATTACCAATTCTTTCAATAAATAATCCACTTGAATTAGCATTAAGCGTTTTAGTGTCAATCTTTAATGTTTCTTTAATCATTTCGTTTCTAAGTTTTTCTTTTACAAACAAAATATACTTTTGAATAAAATAATTCTCAACAAATACAACAGTGTTTCTCAACACTTCAATTCCAAATAATAGAAGTGTTACAAAGAATAACTCATCAAGTAAATTATTGGTTAACTTAAGAATTTGCTGGGCCCCTAAAAGGGGTGAAAAAATATTTATAAGAGCATAAATAATACATCCCCAAATAAACATGAATAAATATATTCTTTTTTCTTTACCATACTTATAAGTTTCCTTTAAATAATAAAATGCGCTTTTATCTTTATTCTTTTCTTTTTCTTTCGCCATATAAACTCCTTTCCACGGATTTATTATAATAAAATATATCTTCAAATAAAAGTATAAAACTATAATGACATTTAATAAAATGTAAAGACTAAGAAAAAACTCCATAAAATTTAAAAATCCCTAAATATGTGTGTTATAATATTAACGTATTATAAAAGGGGTGACATAATAAATGGCTTTTATAGACTTTTTAGCTAATAATTACCTTTGGTTTTTAGTTGTTACTTTAATATTAGTATTTGCTTTAATAGGTTATTTTGTTGATCAAAATGAACAAAAAATGGGTGTATCTAAAATTAATAAAGTTGATTTAGAAAAAGATAAAATAGCCGAGTTAGAAAGATTAGCCCAAAATAAAGCACTAGGAGAAACAATTAATAATCAAAAAGTTAACATGGGTAACATAGTAAATAATATGAATAGTGATAATAGAATCACTGATTTGTCTATGCCTGAGTTAAATAAAAGTGATAGCACAAGTCAAGTTGGCTTTGACGTTTTAACAAAATAATAGCCAATAAAAAAAATATTTGTTATAATAAAAGATAGATGGGAGATGGTAAGAATGTCACTAACCGCGGCATGGAGTTTATTTACCAAAATACTAGATATATGTATAGTTTGGTTACTTTTTTATTTTATTTTAAAAAGTATCAGAAATAACGTTAAAATGGTTTTAATAGTTAAAGGTGTATTAATAATTATTTTAATAGAAATATTAAGTAAAATTTTAAATTTATATACAATTGGTTTAATCTTAGAATATGTTGTTGAATGGGGGCCACTTGCCATCATTGTTATTTTCCAACCAGAAATTAGAACAATGCTTGAAAATGTTGGTCGTACCCAACTTTTAGGTCGTCATAAAGTCCTTACAGTTGATGAACGGGAAAAAATGGTTAATGAAATCATGAAATCAATCGAGTATTTAAAAAGAAATAGAATCGGGGCTTTAATTGTTATTGAAAGAGATGTTTCCCTAGGCGAGTATATTGGTCGCGCTACTAAAATATATGCTGATATAACAAGTGAATTATTAAGTAATTTATTCTTCCCTAATAGCCCACTTCATGATGGTGGTGTTATCATACAAGGTGATAGAATAACTTGTGCTGGAGCCGTATTTAGAACGAGTATGAATCCTAATATTAACAAAAAACTAGGAACTAGACACCGTGCAGCTCTAGGTGTATCAGAAGAAAGTGACGCTCTTGCTCTAATCGTGTCCGAAGAAACAGGTCGCATTAGTATAGCCGTTGAAGGTGATTTAAAATACAACCTTACTTTAGATGAATTTAGAATGACTTTAATGGACGAATTAAAACCAAAAACAGAGGTTTTCTATGACTCTGATTCTAAAGAAGAAAGTGAAGGTGAAGACAATGAATAAACTAGGTAGTAAATTAAAAAAAGTATTAATGAAATGCTATAACTTTCTAGATAAAAGTTTTGTAACACCAATTAGTCGGGCCATTTATTTTCTCTTTGATAAAATCAAAAATAATCCGTTACATATTGAAAAATTCTTAAGTAGACCAAAAATACTAGTTTACTTATCTTTAGGTCTTGCCCTAGTAACATTTTTCTTAGTTGATTCTCAAGTAATTACTCTTGTTGAAACAGAAGCAGAAATACTATCAAATGAACCAGTAACAGTCATCTATAACAAAGAAGCATATGTTGTGGAAGGCTTAGTCGATAAAGCAGACATTATCCTAACTGGTCGTAAAAGTGCTCTTTACTTATCAAAACAATTAGGTAGTCATGAGGTTGTTCTTGACCTATCAGATTATGAGGCTAGTGATACCCCAAGAAAAGTATATTTGTCTTACAATCAAACCGTGGAAAACATTAACTATAAATTAGACCCAGCTTATGTAACAGTTATTATTAAGAAAAAAATAAGTGAACAAAAAAGTATCTCTTATGAATTATTAAATGAAGATAAATTAAATGAAAGATTCTCAGTATCTAATGTTAAACTAGATCAAAGTGAGGTTGTCGTAAAAGGCAGCAAAGATGCACTAGCCGAAATTGCTACAGTAAAAGCTTTAATTGATTTAAGTGATTCTAAATTTAAAGAAGCCATAACTTATGATATCGATAACGTTAAATTAGTTGCCTATAATAAAGATGGTCAAGTTTTAGATAACGTTGAAATTGTACCAAGTACAATTGGTGCTAGTGTAACATTTAGTACATATAAAGCAACTGTTCCAATCAAAGTCTCAACAACAGGTGATTTAGTAGCCGGTAAATCAATATCAACTATTACAATTAATGGTAAAACTAACTATACAATAGATATTTATGGTGATAAAGAAGATATTGATAAAATAACTAGTGTTCCTGTAAGTATTGACATTGACGGCCGTGGTAACGGTGGAGCTCAAACATACACTGCTACTATTCAAAAACCAAATGGTGTTCGTTCAATGAGTGAAAGTGAAGTAAAAATAGTTGCTACATTCGGAGAAGAAAAACAAAAAACAATTGAAATAGACGACATAAAACCAACCAATCTTGCTAGTGGCTTAACAGCAAACCGTGTTGCTGAGCCAATTCAAATCCAAGTAAAAGGTGTTGAATCAGTAATAAATTCTATAACAAAAGAAAACATTGAAGCCTACATTGATCTTGCCAATTACAAAGAAGGATCATATGAGGTAGACGTAAAAGTTGATTCTAATGACCCACGTGTTAAATATGTTGTATCTAGTAAAGTAAAAGTAGTCATCTCAAAAAGTTAGAGATGACTTTTTTATAAGTTTTATGCTAAACTATCTCTAGTGGAGTGAGTTTATGAATAATGAAAAATTTAGTATTTTTATTAAAAATTTACGTTTAGAAAAGAATCTTAGTCAAGGTGCTTTAGCAGAAGAACTTTATGTTTCAAGAACAACTATTACTAAATGGGAAAATGGTAAAAGTATTCCCGATCCAGACAAGTACGAATTACTTTGTAAATTTTTTAATATTACAATTGAAGAACTTATTGCTTCAGAAAGAAAAAGCAAGTCAAACAAAGAAGAAATATCTAATAGTTTACTAAGATATATAAATGATATAGCGAAAAAAAACAAAAAACTTACCCAATTAACTATAATAAGCATATGTGCTATTGTACTATTAATTATAACTTTCTTAGTTATTTATTTCTTTACTAATTATAATTCTATTCATTTTTATACTTACAATGGCTCTTCTGACAATTACGAAATTCAAAATGGTTTATTAATATTATCAAAAGATAAAATATATTTAACTCTTGGTGAAATAATACCTCAGTATAATGGAACTATCACTCTAATAACTAAAACAAACAATGAAGAAAGAGTAATTTATAAAGGCAAACAATTTAACATATTAAATGATACTTACAGCAATTCTATATTAATTAATTATGAACAATTTAAAAACAATGATCAAGAAATATATATTGTAATAAATAATGAGAAAATTAAGTTGAACTTTACTGAAAGCTTTGCAAATAATAAGTATATTTATAATTTGAAAAATGATATCTTTAAAGAAAGAGATAATAAGATGATGATACCTAATGTCATATTAAATGATTGGGAGTGCAAAAATAATAGTTGCTATTTGTATACTAATGACGCTTTTTTATCTTATAATTATCCAAATTTCATTGTTGCTAAAAATAATATAACGTACACATATTCTATCAACACTAAGACTCTTGAATATGTTGAATACACAAAAAATGAAGATATTAAGATGGCTTTTACATGTGTTAATAGTAATTGTTCTTGCACTATTGGTATATGTAATGAGTTAGAAACTATATTTACTAATTTTCAAAATGATTACCTTTGGAAATATGGTATTTTATCATAGTGAATTTAATTCACTTTATTTTTTTTATATTTATTGCTATTCTGTAGTCAACCAAGAAAAAGGTATTAAATCAAATTAATGATTTAGTATAGAGATGACGAAAGGAGGTGTAAAAATGAAAAAGAAAAACTTTTTTCTAATTATATTAGCTATTGCTTCATTAGCGTTAGTTGGGGTTAATGCTTCATCAAGAGTTGTACAAACATATGAAATCACTGCTGATTCAAAATGGGCAAATGACAAAATGATGTTTTCTAATCCTAAAGAAGATAGTAATAGCTTTAGCGTTGTAAACTGGTATTCTAGTAGTCAAAAAAATTCTCATAACATGTGGTACAGAGTAGTTAATTCAGATTATAAACAAAAAGCCATTGTATTATTATCATACAAAGCGAGAGCAGAAATTCAAAGTACTGCTCAAAAAGGTTATTATTATGGTTTACAAGCTCGTAGAGAAAATAGTGTAGATCCGACTACAAAAGTTACTGGAACTTGGAGACCATAAAAATTTTATGGCTGATAGGGCCTACATGTATATATAGGCTCTGTCAAAATAATTAAATAATAGTGAAGAAGGTTGTTAATATGAGAAGTATTATATCCAAAAATAAAATTTATATTATTGTTTGCTTTACAACAATGCTAGTAATGTTATTAACTGCTTTAAATGATACAAATATTTTTTATATTGTTATAAAGTTTATTACTAATCAAAGTTTTAGGGAGAATTATACATTAGCCGAGAGTAATATAAAATATAATATTAGTCTTTATTCTGTGATCGTTCAAATACTTACTGAGTATACTTGGAATTATAACATAATGCTTATTTGGGCATTGAATATTTTTCAAATATTTTTACCACTTTTTAGTGCCATTGCATGTCTATATTATTATCAAAAGAAAAAAACCATTTTTCAATTATCTCTTCATAAAAGTAATAAGTATACAAAATTCATTGTAAAAGAAACAATAAAAGACGCTCATAAAATGTCTTTAAGTGCATTTATAGGCTACCTTGCTTTTTTCGCTTTGTCTCTAATCATTTCTAAATGCTCATTAAATCATACAGTAACAAGGACTTTCTTAATTGATATTGTAGGTAGTAATTTTTATAATAATCATCAAATTCTATATTATTTAATAACTGGTTTCTTAAAATTATATATAATAAATTTTGTATATATATTATTTTCATTATCATTAATTGAAATGTTTAATATAGTAAATAATAAATTTGCGTTTTTACTTCCATTAATTTGGTATTATAGTGCAGTGCTTCTTTCATCAGCTTTAACAAATGGTTTAAATGCTTCCTTTATATATTTAAGCCCTGCCCTTATAATGATGTCTGATTATTATAATTCTATTAATACTTATAAAATATTTGCTTTACCATTACTACTCTTTTTTATAAGCATTTTTAATATAAGAAAGGCAGGAAGCAAAAATGAATTATAAAAAAATAGCAATTGAATTAATCATATATACATTTATAATTTTAACATATACATTACTTTTGCAAAGTAACTATGAATTTTTTATAGCTATGTTTTACTTAAATAATTTATTCTTTGTAACTATTATCTTACTGATTAATACTTATATACCAAAAAATAAGAATCTAGAATTAGAAATATATAAATATAAAAGCAAGTTAAATTATTTTTTGAAGAGAACAGTAACTTTTACTAAAAATGCATTTTTAATATTAGTTAGCTTATTAATTATAAATTCATTAATATTAAGCATATATGGCTATCAAATAGAAATAACAAATGGCATATATTATACACTAAATTATTTTATAATATTTATTATAATGTACTTATTAATATCTTGCTTTACTTTTTCAAAATATTATTCTTTCATTAAAGAATTAATTGTTTGTATATTTATAATCATGTATGTATTATGCCAATCAAACAGTACTATAAATGTTTTTAAATATATAATGAATTTTGGTACTTTATTTAATTTGCTTTTTTTCTATAGTAAATACATAATAATAATTTTAATAATATTAAACTATGCAGTAAAAAAAGGAGAAATACAATGATATCATTAATTATTTATCTTTTTTGTATACCATTTTTCTATAATAATTATCTTGTTGAAAAAAAATTGCATATTATTAATATTTTATTGTATGACATGCGTTATTATAAAGAATTGAATATTAATTATTATGACTTTATATTAGTAATATGTTATGTATTAATGCAAACAATAATATTTATGTATTTTACTAAAGATATAAAACAAGTCTCATCATATTATAGTCTGCAACGACACAGACAAAGCAAATTATCTTTTTTAAAAACTATACTAGTTTATAATATAAAGAAAAGTTTAAAATTTATTATGGTATTTATGATTTATATAACAATATATATAATTTCTACTGAAAGCATTGTCAATATTTTTAATATATTATTATGTATTTTAAAAATTTCTACTTTTTATATATGTATAGGTATATTTGAAACCTATGGTTTCCTAAATAATGAGGAAAACAAAAGACTGGTTTTTAATTATTTATTAATAATAATTTTAATATTAAGCGACTTAATAATTCATACAAATTTTTTCTTTTATAGTAATGAAATATTGATAGAAATAAAATATATTTTAATTATAATTATTGTTTTTTTTATTGTAAATAATATATGGAAGGTTGGTAATAAAAATGATTGAAATAATTAATATGAGTAAAAAATATAAAGAATTAGAACTTTTTGATAATGTAAATTTAAGTTTCTTAGAAGGAAAGAAAATTCTTATCAAAGGCCTTAATGGATCCGGTAAAAGTGTTCTATTAAAAATGTTAGTTGGTTACGCTAAACCAAATAAGGGATATATAAAAGTTGATGGCAAAATAATAGGGAAAAATATAGATTTTTTACCTAATAGTGGAGTAAGTATTAATGCCCCTGAGTTTTTAAATAATCTTAGTGGACTAGATAATTTACTCACCCTAGCAAGTATTCGTGGTATAGCTACCAAAGAAAGTATAACAAATTTCGCCAAAACTTTAGGCTTAGATACTAGTCTTAATAAAAAGTATTCTACTTATTCTCTTGGCATGAAACAAAAAATGCGTTTAATACAAGCCTTAATGGATAATCCAGAGTATTTAATACTAGATGAACCATTTGATGCTTTAGATGAAAAAAGTAAGAAAGTAGCTATCAAGTTACTAAGCGATTATATAAAAAATGATAAAACTCTAATTTTTACAAGTCATGATAAAGAAGATTTAGATTTTGCTGATATTGTATATGAAATTAAAGATAAAAATTTAATAAAAATAAAGTAGTCATCTCAAAAAAGCTAGAGATGACTTTTTCCATAAAAAAAACGAAAATACTTTTCCGTCTTTTATTCAAAAGGATGTGAATCAATATGATGAAATAATATACCAATACTTATAAGTCCACTTATACCAACAAGTGTATAAACAACCTTTACCATCATAGAACCAGCTTCAAAAATAGTTGTTACTAAATTAAAATCAAATAGACCAACTAAGCCCCAGTTAACAGCCCCAATTATAGCTAAGACTAAACAAATTTTATAAAAAATTTCCATAACGTACCTTCCTTTCAATGTTAGTATGACCAATATCTAAAAAAATATTCATAAAAATATAAAATAAAAATATATTGAATTAGAAAAGGAATGTGGTGAATTTGAAAAAAATAATTAGTTTAGTACTTTGTTTATTACTTTTAACAAGTGGCTGTGGCAAAAAAAATAAAGATAACATTGTAAAAAAGATGAATGAAGAAATTACTAGCTTAAAAAATTACAACCTAAAAGGAAACATGGAAATATACACCGATGAAGAAACATTTACTTATAGTATTGAGGTCGATTACTTAAAAGACAACTTTTATAAAGTGAATATGGTTAATCAAACCAATAATCACGAACAAATAATTTTAAGAAACAACGATGCTGTCTACGTTATAACGCCTTCCCTAAATAAAAGTTTTAAATTTCAAAGTGAATGGCCCGATAATTCTAGTCAAGCCTATCTTCTTATGCAAATAAATAAAGACATTCAAAATGATTCTTCCAAAGTAGTAGAAGAACAAAACGGTGATTTTATCATTAAATCGGCTGTAAATTACCCTAATAATCCATCTTTGAAATATCAAAAAACAACCCTTGATAAAGATGGTAAACTAAAGAAAAATGAAATATATGATGAAAAAGATAAATTAAAAATGAAAGTAACTATTACTAGTACTGATTACAAAGCTAGTTTAAAAGAAAGTGATTTTAAATTAGAAAATTATATAACTGAAACAAAAGAAGAAGATAATAAAAAAGAAACTGAAAATTGTAGTACCGATACATGTAAAGAGAAAAAAACTGGCGTTATTGAAGAAATATTATATCCGCTTTACGTTCCAAGTAATACCTTCTTATCAAAAAGTGATAAAGTATCCACGGATACTGGCGAAAGATATATATTAACATTTGCAGGTGATAAAAACTTTGTCTTAGTAGAAGAAGTAGCAAGTATTCCTAGTGAGTTTGAAATAATCCCTGTTTATGGTGACCCGTTAGTAGTTAGTGATACCATTGGTGCCTTAGGCGTAAACTCTCTTACTTGGACTAAAGATAACATTAGTTATTACTTAACAAGTTCTGATCTTACTAACAACGAATTATTAACAATTGGTGAAAGTATTGGTTATAACAATAAAAGTGTTAGTAAAGAAAAATAATTAACAAATAAAATTCACGACTAAGATCGTGTTTTTTTGTCTTCTTGACAAGCAAGAAAAAATGAGTAAAATATAATCCAATCGAAAAAAATTCATAGAAGGTGGGATTATTATGCTAAATGAAGAAATTGAGGTGTTAGGTTTACCAAGTGACTTATGTACGTTACTAAAAAGTAAAAATATTAATACAGTGTATGATTTAATAAATAATTATCAAAGTGGTAAACTAAAACAAATCCGGGGTATAGGAGCTAAAAAAATAGAAATTATTAATTATATGCTTAATAAAAAATATGGACTTACCGTTAAAGATGAAACTAATAAAGAATTAAGGGATTTTGGCTTTTCAGAAAAAACTATTACCCAGTTAAATATTCATGGCATCAAAACGATTGATGATATAAAAAGCCTTAGTATTAATAACCAATATGGCAATACTCTAAATACTAACACTAAATTTGCTACTGAAACTATTACCAAAATGCATGCAAAAGGCCATATATTTAAAGATGAACAAAATAGGTCTTTACCTAAAGAATCAAGCATAGATGAATTAGACTTTTATCCATATGTTATAAGTAACATGAAAAGAAATGGTATCCTTACTATTCAAGACTTATTAGATTTTCCAACAGATTTAAATATAGAAAAATCTTTCCTAACAATAAGAGGATTAGGTCCTACTAAATTAAAAGAATTAATAAATGTTTTAAAATCTCATAACTTAGAATTTACTTATTTAAAGAGTATTTACTTAGAAAGTGAGTTTACTAAGTTAGAAGAAGAGCAAATAAATTTAATATTTTGTTTAGAAATAAATACACTAGAAGATTTTAAAACTAACACGAGCATTTTAAACTTAATAAAATCAATTAAAGATAATTGTCCTGATTATATAAATTTAACAACTAAAGATATTGTGGATTTTCTTTTAACTAAAGTATTAATAAGCAAGAATGTTCTGTTACAAATGTCTAAAAGTATTGAAGAGGGTCTAAAACTAAAGTAAAAAAATTGCAATTTTTAGTTCTTTTTTGTATAATTGTTTCAAGGTGATGGAAAATGAATAAACAAAATAGAAACTATAAAACAGAAGAAAGTGCAGAAATAAAAAAATTTATTTTCGTACTAGTAATAGTTATTGCTCTAATCGCAGCTGTATTTGGTATAAGTAAAATTATCATTAAAGATGAAGCCAAGGACTTAGAATATACAAGTGGTGAGGTATCTACAACCTCAGCAATAATAGGAACAATGCTAAATCGTCCTGAAAAAGAATACTATGTTCTTCTATATGATACAACTAGTAAAAACGCTAGTGCATATGTAACATATGCTAATTACTATAAAACTAAAGACAATGCTTTAAAAGTATACTATCTTGATTTAACTAGTGCTTTTAATAAAGACTATTATGTTACAGAAAATAGTAATCCTAATGCTAAAAAAATAAAAGATTTAAAAGTTAAAGATGGTACCCTTATAAAAGTTAAGAATGGTGCGATTACAGAATACACAGAAGGTATAGAAAATATTGCTAAAAAATTAAAATAAAAGAAAATTAAAAGGGTGAGTGTTTGTCTTAAAATACTTACCCTTTTTATTGGATTATAACCGGAGGAAACATGAACATAAATCATCAAAATATAAAAGAGTTAACAAATAAACAAATTTTAGAAGAATATACGAAACTTATTAAAGATGTTTATGAAGAGTATGCTTATCTAAAATTATCAAAAAAACAGTTTACAAAATTAATTTTAGAAACTATTAATAAAACAAAAAAAGCTTACAATAAAGATATAACATATGAAAGTTATTTGGAAAATGCTTTACATAATGAAATGAATAATCAAGTTAGAAAAAAGCTTAAAACAAGTGATACCATAAGTATTATAGACAATTTTATAAATGAAAATATTTCTCAAAGTACAAAACCTTTAGAATGTCTAAAAACAATTGCTACATTTTTATCTACGTATAACTATGAACCAGACATTGACACACTCATAAACATATTAAATAAAAATGCTTTTCTAACAAGTATATTAAAAACTATAGTTAATGAGAATATGGAAGGGTTTAAAGAAAGCTCTATTACAGAAACGGTTACTGATGAATTAGTGTATTCCCTTATTAAAACATACTGTATGTTAAATAATATAGATGGTGAATATAACGGTTTCCAAGATGAAACAGAAAGCGAAGAATTAATAGATGAATTAGATGATTCAATAGAGACTATTCTTGATAACTCAGTAAAAATGTATTTAAAAGAAATAGGTAAAATCCCATTATTAACAATTTCTGAAGAAAAAGAACTAGCAAAGTTGGTAGCTAATGGTGATAAAAAAGCAAAAGATAAACTTATTGAAAGTAATTTAAGATTAGTAGTTTCTATTGCTAAACATTATTTAAATAAAGGTTTAAGTTTTCTAGATTTAATAGAAGAAGGTAACATTGGCCTTATGAAAGCCGCTGATTTATACGATTATGATAAAGGTTATAAATTTTCGACATATGCTACATGGTGGATTAGACAAGCAATTACTAGAGCGTTAGCCGATCAAGCAAGAACCATAAGAATTCCTGCTCATATGGTTGAAATAATTAATAAGATGGCCTGTATAGAAAGACAGTTGACCCTAAAGTTAAATCGTGAACCAAGTATAGAAGAGTTAGCAAAATCTATGCAAATAAGCATTGATGAAATAAAAAAAATAAAAAATACTACCAATGTTACGACAAGTTTAAACGAAACGGTTGGCGATAAAGATAATACCGAAATTGGCGATTTTGTAAAGTCAAAAAATAAACGACCAGATGAAATTGCCTTAACAAATGTGATGCAAGAAGAAGTGAGAAATATGCTTGCTAAATCAGTCTTGAAACCAAAAGAACAAGAAATATTAAGATTAAGATTTGGGATAGGCTATGATAGGAGTTACATGCTAGAAGAAATAGCCCCAAAATTTAGCTGTACAAGAGAAAGAATAAGACAAATAGAGACTAGTGCTTTAAAAAGCTTGCTTGCTCCAAAGAAATAAAAAAATACCTTGACTATATCGATAACAAAGAACAAGCTATTCAAAATTTAGATTATGCTAAAAAAGAATTTTACTCAGATAGAAACAAAAAAATCAAGGTAATTAGTCCCAATATAAGAGAAAGTGAAGAAGAGTGTATGAAAAATCAACCAACAATTTACAAAATCTTTTACAATTACCCCAAAGAAAAGGTCGAGTGGGCCTTACTAAAACTTACTGCTGAAGAATATGAACTTATGAGATTAAGATACGGAGATGAATTAAATAAACCGGTTTCCCTAATCCAATTAAGAAGCTCGATAAATGATTACTATCAAAAGTTAGAAAATAAATTAAATAAAATAATGCTAGAAAATGGTATTTCTAAAACAAGTTCTACTTTTAATGATTATACTAAAGAAATAATAAGCAAAAATTTAACTAAGGAGGAGCTATTATTTATTAAATTAAAATATGGTGAAGATTTAGATATTGATAAGACGCTAAAATTAAATGAATCAGAGATTAAATCTTTTTTTGATATAATAATTAGAAAAATGCGCAAATTACTAAAAAATAAAATATTAGCTCCCAAAAATATATATCAGTGCCTAAAACAATACCCAAAAGAAGACATTGATAAAATATTAATAGGCCTTACAGAAGAAGAACAAGCAATTGTCAAATTAAGTTTTGAAAATGATAATATAAAAGCAGAAAGAAAATTAACAGTTGATGAGGAAGAATATTTTAATAAAATACTATTACCAAATATAAAAAAATTACTAGAACAAGAACAGTTAAAAAAAGGATGTGTCAACAAAATGTCAGTTGAAAACAAATCAGTTAACAAACAAGAACAAAATAAAAGAGAAATCAAAAAAAGAGGTAAAAAGCCCAAAAGTGTTTATGAACTATTTAACGCCTTTTCTAAAGAACAAATAGATGAAGCTATAAATATATTGACTCTTAAAGAACAAGAAGTAGTTAAATCAAGAGAAAAGAAAATAAAAAATCAAGATTCGAATTATCAACCTGAAATGACTAGTTCTAAAAATGAAAGCAACAGTTTCTATTATATTTGTCAAAAAATACGTAAGAATTTAGATGAGTTAGAAAAAAATAAGAGTAATGAAACTAAACAAAATATTTTCAAGGACCCTAATAACAGTTGCATGATAAAAAAAGAAGGCATAATTGTGCGCAAAATAAAAAATAACGCTCCACCTCTATTTAAAAAAGAAGAGAATTCAGAAAAAATGAATGATACAGAAAAAATAGAAACGCCTTCTCTAAATAAAGAGGAAAAAAAGAATACACTAGTAAAATCAGAAAGTATCACACAACAACAGTCTAATGATAACAAGACTGACCAAAATCCACTTGTTAAATCAGAAAGTGATCAAATAAATTCTCAAGGTTTAGACGAACAAATTAATAATTTGCCTAAAATGGTTTATCAAGCCGAAGAAAAAACAAATGAAGTGGACTATGCCAATATTTTGAATTTATTGAAAACACCATCATTTAATGAATTAGTTGGCACATTAGACGTTAAAGATAAGATGATTATCAGTTTAATATCAGAATATTTTTATAACAAATATTATCATAGTGAAGAACTACCGGAAATTTTTAAAATAAATGAAATGGAAATACTTACTATAATTAAAAATAGCTTATTACTTTATAAAAAAAGAATTAATGATTTAATCGATTCAGCCGTATCTTTAACTACTGATGAATTAAAGAAAACTAGAAAACTTGATTCTAACTAATAAAAAAGACTTCAACAGTTCTTTTTTTTTATCTCAAAATATGGTAACATTAAAAAGTAAGGTGGTTAAATGAAGAAAGAATTTAATTTTAGTATTAAAGCCGTAATTATTATAATAATTGTAACTGCAATAACATCAAGTATTACCTCCGGTTTAATTCTTTATAATAATAGTAAGATTTTAATTGGTACAAGCGATTTAAAAAAAGACACAGCTTTACAAGAATTTTTAAAAGTATATTATGGTTTAGACGATGATTACTATAAAGATATTGATAAAACAGAAATGGTTGATGCAGCTATATCTGCTATGCTTAACTACTTAGGTGAAGACTATTCGACCTATATGAATCAAGATGAAACTGAAGATTTAGCAAACAAATTAAGTGGCAAATATAATGGCATAGGTATTTCCATAACTAATGGTAATGAAATAGTAAAAGTTTATGATGACACTCCTGCTAAGAATGCTGGTCTAGAAGAACATGATTTAATAGAAAGCATTAATGGTACATCCACTGAAGGACTAACTCAAGCTGAAGTAGCCAACTTAATTGATAAACAAAACGAAAATACAATTGTTATTTTAAGAAATAATGAAGAATTAACATTTAAAGTAAAAGCAGAATCCATAAATAATCCTCTTCCTAGTACAACATATGAAGAAAATGGTAAAACAATTGGTTATATTAGTATCTCATCATTTACGAATACCGTAGAAACAGAATTTAAAAAGGCTCTAGAAGAGTTAGAAACAAAAAATATAAGTGGTTTAATTATTGATTTAAGAAATGATGGTGGTGGATATCTAAAAGGAGCTTCTAGTATTGCAAGCCTATTCTTAGAAAAAGGTAAAACAATTTATTCCTTAGAAGGAAAAGATAAAACTGATACATATAAAGATGAAACAGATGAAAAACGTGATTATAAAGTAGGTGTTTTAATTAATGCTGGTTCTGCTAGTGCTAGTGAGGTTTTAGCCTCTGCCCTAAAAGATAGTTATGGTGCAATATTAATTGGCGAAGTTTCCTATGGTAAAGGACGGGTACAACAAACTAAAAGTCTAGAAGATGGTAGTATGGTAAAATACACGACTGCCAAATGGCTAAGACCAAATGGTGATTGCATCGATGGTTTGGGTTTGCAACCTGATTATGAAGTTACATTAGAAAAAGGTGAAGATGGCTTATACCATGACACCCAACTAGAAAAAGCTAAAGAATTACTATTTGAGTAGTTCTTTTTTTCTTTATAAATAAAAGAAAATTTTGTATAATAAGGACAGAAAGCGAAGAATTTTATGAAATATCAAGAAATCAAAAAAGGAGATAAACTAAAAATTGAATGTTATAAACATAACGGTTATCTAGATCGTACGAGTGATGAAGCAACCGTTCTATATTATGATGGCAATGTCTTAATAGTGGCAAATGACCATACCAAATTAACAGAACATAATGGTGACTCGCATACTACAAATGAACCAGCTGTTTTATTTTTCTTTAAAGATAAGTGGTTTAACGTTATTGGTCAATTAAAAAAGAAAGGACTATTTTATTATTGTAATATTGCTACACCATTTATTATCGATGCCCATAAAATTAAATACATTGATTATGATTTAGATTTAAGAGTGTTTCCAGATAAAAGTTTTAAAATATTAGATCGTAATGAATATAAATATCACAAAAGAATAATGAATTATAGTGATGAATTAAATTACATTATTGAAAAGTCTCTATCTGAATTAATTGAACTTAAGAAAAAAAATGAAGGTCCATTTAAAGAAAAAGTAGTAGAAGACCTTTATCATGAATACGAAAAATTACTAAAAGAAAGCCAAAAATAAAAATTTTGCTAAAAAAGTCGAAAAAAGCAAAATTTTTTCTTGCATTTTAATATATCATAGTGTAGAATGTAAACGTGCTGTTGAAAAGAAGCAGCCCCAAAAAATCACTAATTAAAAAAAGTTTTAAAAAAG
>CAKOMI010000011.1 GCA_934096605.1 uncultured Bacilli bacterium | reverse complement strand
ATTTCACCATTTCCAGTTCATTTGCGATATACAATAACACTTTTTTATGTTTTTTTCAATATTATGATTAGTATGTCTATATTTACATTTAATTAATATTCTGTCTATCATCTTGTAGCGTATAATTATAATGGTCAATATCTTTAATAACTAATTTTTTCATTTATTAACCCCTTCCTTTTACATTTGATAACTCTAAGTGATTTAGAGAGGTATTATAAAATAAAAATGGTTCTCCTACTCGTTTTACTTTTGGCAGGGTTAATTGCGTTAGTGATTCATTGTAAACTAAAAAGTTGTCTCCTATTTCTATTACATTTGGTAAGAATATATAACTTAGTGATTTATTATAATATAAAAAATTTTCTCCTATTTCTATTACATTTGGTAAGACCAGTTGATACAATGAGAGATTATGCTCTAAAAAGCTAAATTTTATTTTTTTTACCTCTGGTAAGGATATGTAATTTAGTGATTTATTACTATATAAAAAGTTATCACCTATTTCTATTACTTTTGGCAAAGATAATTGAGTTAGCGATTCATTATACTCTAAAAAATTATCGCCTATTTTTGTTACATTTGATAAAGATAATTTACTTAGTAATTCGTTATGTACTAGAAAGTTATCACCTATTTTTTTTACCTTTGGTAAAGATAGTTGAATTAGTGATGAATTATAATATAAAAAACTACCACCTATTTCCATTACTTGTGGCAATGCTAATTGTTTTAGTGATAGATTACAATGTAAAAAACAGTAACCTATTTTTATTACATTTAGCAATGCTAATTGTTTTAGTGATTCATTATGATATAAAAAGGTTTCTCCTATTTTTAAAACGTTTGGCAATTCTAAATTATCTAGTGATTTGTTACTATACAAAAAGCTATTCTCTATTATTATCACGTTTGATAACTCTAAATGTTCAAGTGATTCATTATAATATAAAAAGTTAGCACCTATTCTTTTTATATTATTATTTTGATACTCTATAATTTGGTTTTTATTATCTATTTTTATAAAAATATTTCCATTTTCTGTATTTATAATAATTTTTTTATACTCATTTTCTTTTGTAATTTGAATTTTAAGTATATCTTTTAAACTGTCTGGAAAACAATCTTGTATGCTGTAATCGTATAATGATATTGTTTTATTTTCTAAATCTAAGATGAAATAATCTATTAATAATTTGTTTTGAGATAATTTTATTGCTTTAAAATTATCAATGATTATATTATTTGGACAATAATATATGTTATCTATTTCATAACTATATTTATAATACTTTCCATCGCTAGCTTGTACGTAGCCGGGAATTTCAAAATCACTTGCTATTTTTGCTTGAGTCATACCATAATATCTAGAAAAGCTTTCTGTTAATCCTTCAACAATATTATCTAAATTATTACCAAATGTGGCATCTGGATTATTTACTGTGTGATTATATCTATTTTTAATTGATAAAGTATGATTTGTATCTTTCGTAAATTGAATACTAATTACTGAGGTGCCATATAAATCCTCTCTTTCCGGATTCTGAAAGTTTTCTCTCCTAATATTGTCAACATCTTTTTTCACAGCAAAAAATACATAGCATCTTTTTAACCTGTTGCCACGAAAAGTACATAACTTTTCATTTTCACAATAATATTTTCTAAAACGTTGAATTTCTTCTTCAGTTTGACATTCATACAAATCATAGCCAACCTCTTCTAATAATTCTTCTGGTGTTTTGTAATCCTTTTTTTCTTTAATTTCTTCTATATTGACTAAACTATAAATATAATCTTCAAAGTCAATATCTAATCTATTTGAAATAATATCATCATATAAAAATCGTGATGGTTCAAAATGTTCTAGTAATAACTCAGATAACAAGCCTTCTTTTTCTAATAATGTAGGAAATAATTCTCGACATAGATGCATCATTTTTTCGCCATATTTTTTCTTTATTATTTTTAAGTCTTTATTCATCATAATTTCACCATTTCCAGTTCATTTGCGATATACAATAACACTTTTTTATGTTTTTTTCAATATTATGATTAGTATGTCCATATTTACATTTAATTAATATTCTGCCTATCATCTTGTAGCGTATAATTATAATGGTCATTATTTTTAATAATCAACTTTTTCATTTGTTAACTTCTTCCTTTTACATTTGATAATTCTAAGTGATTTAGAGAGGTATTATAAAATAAAAAATTAATACCTACTTCTATTACATTTGGTAAGTCCAATTGAGTTAATGATTCGTTATTATGTAAAAAATTATCGCCTATTTTTGTTACATTTGATAAAGATAATTGACTTAGTAATTCGTTATGTAATAGAAATTCATCACCTATTTTTTTTACACTCGGTAAAGATAGTTGAGTTAGCGATATATTATAAAATAAAAAGCTACCACCTATTTCCATTACATTTGGCAATTCTAATTGTTTTAGTGATTCATTACGATATAAAAAGCTGAAACCTATTTTTATTACATTTGGTAACTCTAGGTGATTCAGTGATTCATTATTGTTTAAAAAATTATCGCCTGTTTTTACCAAATTGGGTAACTCTATGTAATTTAATGATTCGTTACTATATAAAAAGTTATCTCCTATTTCTATTACTTTTGGCAATACTAATTGAGTTAGGAAGGTATTAGAAATCAAAAAAGAATCTCCTATTTTTTTTACTTTTGGTAAAGATAGTTGAGTTAGTGATTCATTATATCTTAAAAAATCATCACCTATTTCAACTACATTTGGTAATTCTAGATACTTTAATGATTTACCATATTTTAAAAATCTATGACCAATTTTTATCACTTTTGGTAAGAATAGATAATTTAATGATTTGTTATTATGTAAAAAATTATCACCTATTTCTATTACTTTTGGTAAAACTAATTGAGTTAGCGAGGTATTTTTACTTAAAAAGTTATCACCTATTTTTATCACTTTTGGCAAAGATAATTGAGTTAATGATTCATTATATCTTAAAAAATCATTTCCTATTTTTGTTACATTTGATAAAGATAATTGACCTAGTAATTTATTATGTACTAGAAAATCATCCCCTATTTTTCTTACGTTTGGTAAAGATAGTTGAGTTAATGAGAAATTATAATATAAAAAACTACCACCTATTTCCATTACATTTGGCAATGCTAATTGTTTTAATGATGGATTACCATATAAAAAACAGTAACCTATTTTTATTGCATTTGGTAACTCTAGGTGATTTAGTGATTGATTATTATTTAAAAAACTATTGCCTATTTTTATCACTTTTGGTAAGACTAGGTATTTTAATGATACGTTATTAAATAAAAAGTTATCTCCTATTTCTATTACATTTGACAAGTCTAGGTGTTCTAATGATTCTTTGTTACATAAAAAGTTATCTCCTATTCTTTTTATGTGATTATTTTGGTACTCAATGATTTTGTTTTCTTTGCTTATTTTAATAAAAATATACCCTTCAATTGTCTTTATAATAATTTTTTTGTGCTCATTTTCTTTTGTAATTTGAATTTTTCTTATCTCTTTTATTGTATCTGGAAAACAATCTTGTATGTTATAATCATATAATGATATTGTTTTATTTTCTAAATCTAAGATAAAATAATCTATTAATAATTTGTTTTGGGATAATTTTGTCACTTTAAAATCATCAATTATTATATTATTTATGCAATAATATTTATTATTAATCTCATAATTATATTTATAATACTTTCCATCATTAGCTTGTACATAGTCTGGTATTTCAAAATCACTTGCTATTTTTGTTTGAGTCATACCATAATATTTAGAAAAGCTTTCTGTTAATCCCACAATAATGTTATCTAAATTATTACCAAATGTAGCATCTGGATTATTTACTGTGTGATTATATCTATTTTTAATTGATAAAGTATGATTTTTATCTTTTGTAAATTGAATACTAATTACGGATGTGCCATATAAATCTTCTCTTTCCGGATTCTGAAAATTTTCTCTTCTAATATTGTCCACATCTTTTTTCACAGCAAAAAATACATAGCATCTTTCTAATCTGTCACCATAAAAAGTACATAATTCCTCATTTTTACAATAATATTTTCTAAAATACTGAATATCTTCTTCAGTTTGACATTCATACAAATCATAACCAGCCTCTTCTAATAATTCTTCTGGTGTTTTATTCTTATTTTTTGTTTCATCTTTTTCATCTGTTTTCTTATAGATTAAATCATAAATATAATCTTCAAAATCAATATCTAACTCATTTGAAATGATATCATCATATAAAAATCGCGATGGCTCAAAATGTTCTAATAATAACTCAGATAACAAGCCCTCTTTTTCTAATAATGTCGGGAATAATTCTCGACATAGATGCATCATTTTTTCGCCATATTTTTTCTTTATTATTTTTAAGTCTTTATTCATAGAAATTCCCTCTTCAATTCGTTTGCGTAATACACTAACACTTTTTTCAGTTTTTGACAAGGTTATGAGCTTTTTTTGTTCACAAAAAAACCAATCCAATTTGGATTAGTTATCTATTAAACCCGAATAAATCCGAGCAAATTTCACAATGGGGCGAAATGTGGGGATCGAACCCACGCGTGCCAGAGCCACAATCTGGTGTGTTAACCACTTCACCAATTCCGCCGTGCAAATAAATTTTAACAAATTCTTGTTAAATATGCAAGTGTATATTATAATGTTTTTTAAGAAAAGAGGTAATATGATGTTAATTTTAGATATTTTATATGATACAAAAGAATTTTTTGAACCATTTATGACATTTTTAACTAACCTTTGGAATTCAATTAAAGATTTTTTCTTAAGGTATATGTCAATTGATACTTTTAATATTCTTTTCTTTGGCATTGCTGTAGCAATTGTATTAATAGTTGTCTTATCTATTATGAATAGAGATTAAATATTATAAAACTTATGCGTAAGCATTTTTTTCTTTGTTTAATAAAAAACTAATTCATAAACGAGTTAGTTTTTTTATTTATTATAGACTTTTCTTTGCAATTATATCAAAATAATGCCATTTTTTATTATCACTTTCTCTTATAAATTCAATTTCTTCAAAATACTTTATTTCATATTTACCTAAATACTTTAAAACTGTTTCTTTAGAAAATGTATTTACCAGATTTGACTTACTAAAATCATCTCTTTCCCCGAATAACTGGCCAACAAAGTAACCTTGTTCATTAATCGCCTTATATATGTTATCCCAAAGTTCATCAAAATAACTTTTTTCACAAAAAGGAATACTAAAAAAAGCCATTACAACGTCACACCTAGGAATGTTTAAAGAGGCAAAATCACTTTGAATAAAAGAAACATGTTGTTGTTCATTTTCTTTTAACCTATCTAATATGTAATTTTTATTTAACTCTCTGTCAATAGCAACAAGATCGTAACCTTGCTTTACCATATAAACAGTTTCATTTCCTGCTCCACAACCTAAATCAACTATGGTGCGATAATCATGAAATTCATTTACAAACTTTTTTAACAATACAGCAATATCATCATTTAAGGTTCTACTTTGATAGTTATGCCAACTTTTAGAATTCATATATCATTTCTCCTCACTTTTCTTTTTCACCCTAGTCATATTATCTTTTGCTATCAGTTTACTATCAACTATTTCCAGATTTAAATGCTTTAAGGCTTTATTTTCTATTGTACAAATAAGGATTTCTAATGGTAGATTTAATACTAATAAATCAAAAATTTTTTTATAATCAACATCTTCTATTAACTTATAACAAACACGCCCTTCACTATTTCTTTTTCTTAAATAAAGGGGCTTACTTGTTTCATATGTTAAAGTATTATAAATTGCATATAAATCTTTATCTAATTTATTTACCATTTTTAAAACACTTTTGTAATAAGACTCTAAGGAATCTTCGGAAACTAATAATTTCTCATTATTGGCTACATAATTGTATTTAAACCTAGTAAATATATATCGCCTCTATAAATTTTAGCCATATTATAAATCCATATACTTTTTATATTTTGGTAATAGGCCCATATGATCTTTACTTAAACTAGGTTTTATTTGGAATACGCCAGAGTACTCATTACCTTCAATTACGTCTACACCATTTTTAGTTAAGGCAATGTCCCATCCAACATATCGAACAGATGGTACTACTTTAGCAAGAGATTTGACATAACTTATTACCTCATTAAAATTAGGTATAGTAAAGCCTTCTATTAAAGTATTACTAATTGGATGTTTTTTATAAATATGGCCCTTTTCATCAATTGCTGGGACTAAAACTTTACCGGTATCACTAACAAAAGTATACATTCCACCACTACTAAAGTTATCAACAACTCCACCATTACCAATTCTAAGAACGATATTCATAATAATAACTTCACCACTATCACTTAAAAAGGTAATTATTCTTAAACTATTGATACTACCACTATATAATTTATTCATTTCTGTATTTTGTTCAAGATAATCTTCTAATAGATACTGTTTGGTTTCTTTTAACGTATTATATAAAGTTTCTGTATCACTATAATCATCTAAAGCATAAACGCCAACACCTTTACCACCACAGTCATCTACTACTTTAGCAACAATCTTAGTTTTATTATGAATAAACTTATTAAATTCTTCTAAGCTACTCTTACTTAAATCTAAATAATCCCTTTTTAAATATTTTTTAAATCTTTCATTAAATAAAAGCTTATCATGAAAAACAGCCATATCTGATTTATCATTATATTTAGCAATAATTTGATTATTAATAGAACTAGTTAAATAAGTTTTTCGTTCTTTTTTAGTTAAAAGATAAAACTCAAACTCAAAGTAATCCATATAACCTGCCCCATACTTTAGCATGCAATAGACTGTGTCAACAAAAATAACTATTCTTGGCTTTTTAGTTTTCTTTGCAATCACACCAACTATTTTAAACCAATTTTGCCATCTAAAACTTTTTAATCTTTTTAAAATATATTTTGCTTTCTTCATATACATCACTACATAATTATAGCATAAATTATTTGCTTTGCGATTTTAATATTTCTACTTGTTCTTTTTCAGTTTTAATTCTTTCTATTTCTTTAATATTAAGTTCATCAACAACTATCACACCATTTTTAAGTTTTATTTGTAACACAGCTGGATTTCCTTTTAAAGTTTCTACCTCAAGTATATCATTTTCTTCTAAAACAACAGTTGTTTTTTCTTTGTATTCAACAATCTTCATAATATCAATCTTCCCTTTCTATTTTTTGGAAAAGCTCATCATTAAAAAATTCATTTAAAGGTATATCAAGCCCTTCACATATTCTTATTATAGTAAGCAACTTTGGATTGTGTGACTTACCATTAACAATATTTTGAACTGTACTTTGTGTAAGACAACAAAGACCCGCCAATTTATTAGGGGTTATATTTTCTTCAATGCAAATTTTAATTAGTTTACGCGACATTGCTTCGGAAAGTTTCACATTTACCACCTTACAAAAAGTATACCAATGAATATTTAAAAACTATTAACCACGCATGGTTAACCTTGCCATATTTTTGATATTTTATTTTATTTTGCCCCAAAAGCAAGCGTATTATACTAATTAAAAAGCATATTTTTTGTCGAAAAAGAGAATTTATAAGCATTTTTTTATATTATTAAAGCAAATAGTAAAGAAATTGGTTACTATGATTAATCTAAGCATTAAAATATTATTCTAAATACTTCTTTTAATTATCATTAACAACAAAAAAAGCTCTTATTTTTAAGAACTTATACTTTTACAAACCGTCACAAAGAAAATTAATTATTTTCCATGATTGTATAATTTACCTTCCCAATCCAAAAAGAATACATAAAATGTCGTATGTTTAATCATTCCTATAATTCTTGGATTTGCTGTACCGGATGGCGTTCCAGCAGAATAAACTCGCATCACACTATATTTTTCATTTGTCTCTGTTGGAAAATCATCTCTAAATTTACTAGGAACACTTTTACGTATCTGAGTAATATTAATATCTTCAAACCATCGTGCTTTATCAGAGCCATAGTTATGAACCATCGCATACACAGTATCTGAACTCATCCATTTCATACGTTCCCATAATTTAACTATATCCTGGTGAGCTGGTCCACGAGAACTTTCATATGAAATATAAGAGAAATTAAAAGTTAAATATTTTTTAGGATTACATTTGATGCAAAAATTTGGTTTTACATTATTATCAACTATTTTAGGAGTTTTATGTTTCATTAATTCTAACTATATTATCCTTAAAATAGTTTTTTATTAGCCCTTTATCAATTTCTTTTTGCATTCCTTTATCATCAACAGTAACTTGCCATGGGCCACCAAAAACATGCGATTTTTCTCGTAGTTGCCATGCGGTATAGCCAGCATAATTTTCATAAACAAGCTTTAATATTTCAAGCATATTATTATTATCATTTATTTGTTGTACATTATCCCAATAGCTTTCATCAAACTCTAATTCATTACTACCCTTAACAAAAAGCTTATTATAAACCTCTACTACCACTGGACCATGAGGCCAAGCCATAATTTTTTCTTTAAAAAGATAATTATCAGTTATAGCTGAATAAACGCCCTCGGCATAGTATAAAAGCTTTTGAAGCTTTAAATGAGTTATTCCCTCATAAACATCGTATTTATCAGTTTCGTCTAATTGCATCTTTTTTTGATAACTATTATACCATAAAAACCACTGAGCAATTTCCATCGCATTATATTTCTTTTTCATAAATAAACCTCCAACTATTATATTAATCATATCATATTTTATTTTCTCGGTTAAGCACATATTTTACAATTATTTTTATCAATGTCAATATTTTTTGGCTCCTCTTTAATTTAAACACATAAAACATTCAAATTTTGTCGAACAAACAGAAAAAGAAATAAATTTTAATTTTAAAAAGTAGTTTCGGAGTAATTTTTGGAGTAATTCTAAAAAATAGCATGAAAAAAGCCCTTAAATAAAGGGCTTTTAAAACATATTTGGTGGCTCGCTCGGGATTCGAACCCGAGACCCTTTGATTAAAAGTCAAATGCTCTACCAACTGAGCTAGCGAACCGCATAGAGTAAAATATAAAATGGCTGCCTCGGATGGACTCGAACCATCGGAATGTCAGAGTCAAAGTCTGATGCCTTACCACTTGGCTACGAGGCAATATTAATTAAGTGGTGGAGGGACATGGATTTGAACCATGGAACCCGAAGGAACAGATTTACAGTCTGCCGCGTTTGACCACTTCGCTATCCCTCCAAAGTGGTGCCGAAAGAGGGACTCGAACCCCCAACCCACTGATTACAAGTCAGTTGCGCTACCAATTACGCTATTTCGGCATAAAAATGGTGGACGTTTACGGACTCGAACCGCAGACCCTCTGCTTGTAAGGCAGATGCTCTAACCAACTGAGCTAAACGTCCATGTCTTTGATTGACACTTAAAATATTACCAAACTTGCTAATCTTTGTCAATCAATTTTTAAGACTTTTTTTAATTTTTTATGAAATATTCTTGGTACCAAATCAAAAAGCAATAAATATTGTATATTTTACGACCATTATTCTCTATATTTTGATAATGTTTGTCTAATAATTCGTTAATATAATCTTGATCAAAAAATTCACTTACAAAATCCATTGTAAAGGCCTCTTTCACTTTTTGATAAAACTTTTCTTCTCTTAGCCATTTAGAGAAAGGTACTGGGAATCCACATTTTCTTCTCTTAGACCATTTCTCTGGTATCTTTTTAGAGGCAATATCTCTAAATATATATTTTGTTTCTTTATTTTTTAGTAAAAACTTATCTGGTAGGACACTTGCATATCTAAAGACGTCTTTATCCATTAGAGGTGTTCTAAGTTCTATTGAATGAGCCATACTCATCTTATCTGCTTTTAATAAAATGTCTTGTGGTAACCAGAAATGAAAATCAACGAACATTTTTTTAGTTAGCTCACTTTCCTTTTTTACTGGTTCTAAAACAGGGTCAATAATAGATGCGATTGTTTCATCATTTCTTAAATCACTTGCTAAAATCTTATTAGCCTCCCACTCTTCCATAAAGGTACCATGGCCAATATATCTTTCATCAAAAGGAAGACCATATTTAACTAGTGTATTACGGCCAGGAAAGTGTGGTAAATGTCTTACTAATCCCCTTACCCCTTTTCTTATAAATAATGGCACATGTAAGTATAATCTTAGTAAAAATGGGTCATTATACTCATTATAGCCACCAAACATTTCATCAGACCCTTCACCTGCAAGAGCTACCTTAACGTGCTTACGAGTTAAATCAGATAAGAAATAAAGAGGAACAGTTGAAAGATTAGCGTGTGGTTCATCAGTATGCCACATAATACTTGGTAGGGCTTCAAAGAAATCTTCAGGACTAATTTTCTTACGATAATTTTTAATTCCTAATTCTTCTGATAATTCATGGGCCAAATCAGTTTCATCAAACCCTTCATAAGAAAAACCTACCGAAAAAGTTTTTTCTGGTTTAGCAACACTTACAACATATGAAGAATCAACGCCACCAGAAAGATATGCACCTACTGGCACATCGCTAGTCGTTTGATGGTAATAAATTGAACTTTCCAAAACATTAGTAAGTTCACTTTTCATATTATCATAATCAAGATGACGATGCTTATCATAACTAATGCTAAAATACTTATTTATTGTTAAGCCATCTTCTAAGTTATATGTAAAAGAATGACCTGGTTTTAATTTAAATACATTTTTAAAAAAAGTTTCTTCCTTAACAGAATATTGAAAAATCAAATACATTTTTAAAGCATCTTTATTAACACTCTTTTTAAAATCAGGATAAGCTAGGAATGACTTAATTTCTGATCCAAACAAGAAAACACCATCATCTAAATAATAGTAAAAAGGTTTCATGCCAAAATGATCTCTCGCCCCAAATAGTTCTTTTTTCTTTTTATCATATATAACAAAAGTAAACATACCTCTTAAATGATTTGTAACCTCACTGCCCCATTCTTCATAACCACAAAGAATAACCTCAGTATCGGTCTTAGTTGCAAACTTATAACCTTTTTGGCTTAACTCAGTTTTTAATATTTCATAATTATAAATTTCACCATTAAAAATAATCATTTTTGATTTATCTTTACTAATTATTGGTTGTGCCCCACCATCAACATCAATAATTGATAATCTACGGTGTCCAAGGGCCACTACGTCATCTGTATAATAGCCCTCACCATCAGGTCCACGGTGAATTATTTTATCAGCCATTTCTTTAATAATTACATCTTTTTCTTTCTTTTTTCTAGAATCAATAAAGCCTACTATGCCACACATAAAAATTCCTCCTAAGTTCTTTTATTATAACGCATTTTGTTTATTCTTGCCAAAAACTTTCTTTATATTCCTTATTATAATGCCACAATCTTTTCTTCATCATTAAAAATCTTTTAAAGTTTTTATCAAGTGGACACTCCATGGGACTTATTCTATGCTGCCAAAGACGCATTGCTTCTTTTTTAAAATCCTCATTCAAGCAATATTTTTTAACTATTCTTTTAGGCACAAAAGAAAGCAAAACTTTATCATTTAGTTCTTTAAAAGATAATTCTTTTGCAAGTATTAAATCATCTACTAAAGTTTTTACTAAGTTAACACCTAAAGGAGTAATATAATAACTGCATCTACCTTGTCTGGCATTAATCTCTAAAACTTTAAAAGTATTGCTTTTCTTATCATATTTCATGTCAACTTCAAAAAAGCCATTCATACCTAGTTTTTCCATAAAAGATTTAATACTTTCTTTCATCTTAGTCGTGTCACCCAAGAACGTATTAAAGCCATTTATTAACGTAGCCGCATTACCAACCATACTTCTTGTTCTTTCTTGCAAGCCTATCTGAGCAAAACTAATCGTTTTTACGTTTCCATCACGTCCTACATAAACAACTGAATCAAATAAATAGGAATCATCACCAGCAATAAATTCTTGAATAATTAATGGTTTTGTATAATGGGCATCTTTTATTCTTTTTAAAACAATATTTAATTCTTCTTCACTAAAAACTTGATAAATTTTTTCTTTACCTATAAAAGACAAATGATTATATTCTACGACATCACTAGGTTTTACAATCACAGGGTAATTCATTGTGGGAATAATCGTACTTTTTAAAGGGTCAAAATAATATGTTTCTGGAAATGACAGTCCTTTATTTTTATACGTTTTATAAAATCTTTCTTTATTAGTTAAACTAAGTAATACTTTCTCATCTTGATTTGGAAAAACAAGACTTTTATCTAATACACCTTTATTACGTGCTAAAAACATACTATACGTTTCATTGGTACTAATTACTAAAACTGGGCATTCTTTTATCTTAGCATAATTATTAAGAATAGCAACAAATTTTTCTTCATCCCATAAGTCATTATAATATTCAATAGTTAAAATATTAGAAAATTTAGTGAATGCTAGCCTATCTTTAGCAATTAAATGAGCCTTTTTATGATACGCTTCATAAGCACACCTTGCCATATAATAAGCATTGGCATCACTACCAAGAATTAATATTTCAAAGTCTTTCATATACCCTCCTAATAAAAAATTTCTTCTAGTTCATCACCATTTTTATGAATTCTAAGTACTCTATTTTGAATTTGATTAAATAAATGATATGTATTTACATGTAAGTTACGGGCCGCCTCACGAACGGAAATGCTAGCCCCAAAAATTTCAATTTTCTCATCAATATTAATATACTCTTCACTAAAAGCCATTAACATATCCGATGAATCAGACACTACCGGTAACTTTTTACCTTTATAAGCCACATATTTAAAATCTTTAGTTACTCCATCAGCATAACCAATAGGAATAGTTATTATGTAGCCATCATTTTTAACTTTATATGTATTATACCCAACATTGTCACCTTTATATACACGTCTTACAGCCATAACTGAAGAATATAAAGAAAAAGCTGTCTTTAAGTTTAAATCATTTGTAAAATGGCATTCACTACATTTATATTTTTTTCTAATCAAAGTTCTCTTTAACTCTCTTAATTTACCCTTTAATCCAAACCCTAAATTACTAGATAAAGACATACCATACATAATAATACCTAGTCTAATACCATTTACGAAATCTAACTTTTCACGTGTTACTAGAGTAAGACTACGTCCTAAATGAACAATGGGAATATCTTTTAGGGAAATACCACTAGTAATACTTTTAAATGTCTTTAATTGCTTATCATAGTAAGGATCCATAATACCAGATGTTGCAAAATGAGTATACAATCCTTCTAAATTAATTTTGTCATTTTCTAAAAGTAAAGTATATGCTTCTTTTAACTCTCCGGCGTCTTTAATACCTAGTCTATTCATGCCTGAATCAACGGCTAGATGAACTTTTAATTTAGCAAATAAATCAACGTCTACTAGTTTTTTAGCATAATCTAGGGAATCAACTGTAATTGTTAAATTAAGATTTATCGCATCAAGCACCAAATCTAAGGCAATTGGTTCTAATATTAAAATTGGAAAGTCTGTGTAATTACGAAGACTTATAGCCTCTTCCAAAGAAGAAACAGCAAAGTAATTAATGCCACCTAGAATCATACTTGTAACACATTTAATACCATGATGATAAGCGTTATTTTTAACAACCCCAATATAATATTTATAATCAGGATAATGTTTTTTAATTTCCTTAACATTTTCTTTAATTTTATTACCATCTATAATCGCGTATGTTTTTCTTTGCATAATACCACCATCAAAAGTATAGCAAAAAATAGTATGAAAAACTACTTATTCGTAAAGAAAATTGACAATGAAAAAAAAGAAAAAAGCTATACCATCTTGTATATATATAAGTAGGAGGCACATATGACAAACATAACTGTAAATGGCTACACTTTAGATGAAGAACAAACAAAACCGATCGTCGATAACCCCAAGTACTCAATCATCATCGCAGGCGCGGGCTCTGGTAAATCACTTACTTTAGTTGGCAAAATCAAATACTTACTAGCAAATAACATTTATCAAAAAGAAGAAATTCTTTGTATATCTTTTACTAATGAAGCAACAAACAATTTACAAAAAAACATATTAAAAAACACAGGTATGGTAATAGCTACTAAAACATTTCATAAACTAGCTCTAGATATACTAAAATTAAGTAAAACACCCTATTCTATTTTAGAAAGTGATTATCTTACTTATATTGTTGATGAGATAATAAATAGTAATCTTTTAAATAACTCACTCTTAACTAAAGCCTTTTTAAGATACTATCATATTCATTTTTTTAAAGAGAAAAGACTTAATAAAATCTTACATAGTAAAGAAATAAACAGTTTAAAAAAGACAATTATTACTTTTATTAGTCTATTTGCTAGTAATAATTATCAAAAAAAAGATTTCTACTTATTTTTAAAGAAAACTAAAAATAAAGATCTCTTAATAATCATTTATATTATTTATAATATTTATGAAAATGAAAAAAGAAGCGCTAATCTAATTGATTTTGATGATATGATTCTGTTAGCTACTAAGTTATTAGATAATGAAAGTATTACTTTACCCTATAAAATGATTATTATTGATGAGTTTCAAGATACGTCTTTAAATAGATTTAATCTTATTAAAAAGATAATTAAGAAAAATAATGCTTCTTTATGTGTAGTTGGTGATGACTATCAATCAATATACCATTTTTCTGGTTGTGATTTAAACTTATTTTTAAATTTTAAAGATTATTTCCCTAACACTAAACAATACTTTTTAAATAATACTTACCGAAACTCACAAGAGCTTATTACAACAATGGGTAATTTTATCATGAAAAATACAAGTCAAATAAAAAAATCCCTCAAAAGTGCTAAAAGTATAAATAAACCTATTAAAATTATTTATTATCAAAATGAAAAAACTATTTTAAAAAAAATAATCAAAAGTATTCCAGAGCAAAAAGAAATATTTATTCTTGGCCGCAACAACATGGATATTAAAAGTTATCTTAAAAACAATGAATATAAATTAGAAAATACTTATCTTTATATTAAAAATGATCATCATAAAATAAGATTCTTAACTATTCATTCTTCAAAAGGTCTAGAAAGTGAAATAGTTATTTTATTAAATGTAAACAATGGAGTTTATGGTTTACCATCCCGTCTAAAAGATGAGGAAATACTTAGTCTTGTTAAAGAAAGACAAAACTATCCTTATGAAGAAGAAAGAAGATTATTTTATGTAGCTTTAACTAGAACCAAAAGTATTATTTATTTACTAGTTGATATAAATAATCCCTCAAGTTTTATTAAAGAAATAAAGTATAATAAAAATGTTGAAAAAAAATTCATGTAAAAAAATGGCCATTATAAACCATTTTCTTCTTTATATTTCTTACATTCTAAATCTAAATCTTTTAAAAGTCCTTCAATACTTTCTAAAGACTCTGTTCTAACACCACTAGCCATTTTGTGTCCTCCCCCATGATAACGACTAGCTATACCATTTATAACGGGCCCTTTACTCCTTATATTTACTTTATAAATAGCGTTTTTAGCATCATACGTTACAAATGTCCATACAAAAACACCCTTCATAAAATTAAAATCATTTATCATATTTGATGGCGTTGCACTATCAACACCATACTCTTTTAGTATCTCATCAGTAATAATTATATGGGCAAAACCATTTTCTGATACGTCTAAGTGACTAGCGATAAATCCATGAAATTTAACCTCTTCCATTGGTCTTTCATAAAGTTTTTCATAAAGACTATTAAAAGGCAAACTAGTTCTTTTAAGCAAATTCGTTACCACCTCAAAAGTTTCAACAGTTGTATAAGGTAGTAAAAAGCGATCGCTATCCGAGACAATTCCCAAAAATAAGTTACTTGCTACGTTACGTGAAATATCTAAGTTGCTTTTTAAAAGCATGGAAGCTACCATTTGACACGTACTAGAGGATTCATCATTAATCCATTCTATACCCCCAAAATCTTCTTCAAAAGGATGATGATCAATTTTAATAATCTCTTTATATTTTAAATTATTAACACCATCTACTCTATAAAAGTTTGGCACGTCAAGAGTAATTAAAAGAGGGTTATGTAATGTACTCACGTCAATGCGATCAAGTTCTCCAAAAACTCGAAATTTAGCCACACCCATACCTACGGCATAGACATGCTTTTTAGGATAGTTCTCTATTATAGCGTCTCTTAAAGCTAAACTACTACATATAGCATCTGGGTCTGGTCCAATATGCCTTGCGATAACAATCGTATCGTATTGTTTTATTTTCTTTATTATATTTTTCATGATGTCAGACTTCATACATAACCTCTTTTTCTAAATTAATCTACATAATTAAATGTATCTCTTGCAATCATTATTTCTTCATCAGTTGGTACTACATAAACAGGAATTTTAGAATCTTTAGTTGTAATAACACCTTCATGTTTTTCATGATAACTAGCAATACTTTCATTTACTTCATTATCTAACTCTACCCCTAAGAATTTTAATCTATCAACAATCCATCTACGCTCTAAAGCGCCATTTTCTAAAACACCAGCCGTAAATACAATCGCGTCACACCCTTCAAGTTCAAAGTAATATTGAGCAATAAAATTAACAATTCTTTTAATAAACATTGTAAGTGTTAAAGTACAAACTGGATCTCCTAGTTTAACATTATCATAAATATCACGCATATCACTATATTTTTCACTTAGGGCAAGAACTCCACTTTCTTTATTTAAAACGTGATTTAATTCTTCTGGTGTAATACCAGTTTTTTCCATAATATAAGGAATAATTGATGGGTCTATATCACCACAACGTGTTCCCATAATAAGACCACCTGTTGGTGTAAATCCCATTGACGTATTAACACATTTACCATCTTTAACAGCAGATATACTACATCCTGATCCTACATGACAAATAATTAGTTTTAAGTCATCACGGCCTAATTTCTTAGCCATATACTCTGTAATATATTTATGACTAGTACCATGTGCCCCATAACGTCTTACGTGATAATCTGTATACCAAGACTTTGGTAAAGCATATAAATAATTTTCTTCCGGCATTGTTTGATGGAAAGCCGTATCAAATACAACAACACTAGTAGCTGTAGGTACAACTTCTTTAGCTGCTTTAATACCTAGGACAGCTGCTGGGTTGTGTAATGGTGCTAAACTACTTAAAGATGCGATATCTTCGACAACCTCATCTGTAGCAATAACACTTTTATCATAGTGATCAGCCCCTTGTACTACCCTGTGTCCTATCCCCTTAATCTCATCTAAAGATTCTACAACATGGTGTTCTAGTAATTCATTAATTAAATATTCAAAAGCTACTGTATGACTTGGTAAATCAACTTCTTTTTTGATTTTTTCACCATTTACTTTAATCGTATAAAAGCTACCATTTATACCAATTCTTTCAAAGTATCCACTCATTAATTTCTTCTCTTCTGGCATTTCAAATGCTGTAAACTTTAGGGAAGAACTCCCTGCATTAACTGATAATATTTTCAATTTTCTTCACCTCTAATATCATTATACAAAAAAAAGAATCATTTTACCATTCTTTTTAAACACAATTTGGTCCCGTATGATTCTCTTTATATACCTCATTTTCTCTTTTTCTTTTAAATTCTTTATGCGTAATAGATTCTTTAAATGGTACAAGCACGGTTATCACCTCTAGTAATATCTTGGTCCATTTTCTAAAAATTAATCTATTTTTTTAATTTTCTTTCTCTTTTAATATTTTCTATTAAAGCAATAGTATGAGTAGTTTCTAATTCTTCTAAAGAAACATTTTTTTGATTCTTATAACTACTAATAGCCCTTTTATTAACCATTATCCAAAACTTAGCCAATCTTTTATCATTTATCTGACTTAAATTAATTAAATTATTATTTAAAACTAAACTATATAAATGATCCATCTTTTCACGTTCATTTAAAATACTATTCTTTTGCTTAAATTCCAAGATCATATTCTCTACTTTAGAAATAACTTTTGTATCTTTACTAATTACAACCATACCATCTGTATTAAAAGTAACTTTAATATCTGTATTTCTGAGTTCTCTAATTAAACACTTACAAAAATAATTGAAACTATTATCATTTGGAAAAGAACTTTTATGTATTATCATAATAAATCACTGTAATCTTCTTGCATAGTAAATCTCTCTACCTTACTATCATGAATAGCCTTATTAATTAATTCTTCATATGGTATTAATTCTTCGTAACTTATACATTTCTCTAATTCCGGATTTATGACAGGATGTTTAGGCACAAATATTGTACAACAGTCTTCAAATGGTAAAATACTTGTTTCATAAGTTCCTATTTTTTTAGCAATATCAATTATTTCTAATTTATCGAAACACGCAACTGGACGAATAACAGGCATCACTGTAACCTCATTAATAACACTCATACTACTAAGTGTTTGACTAGCAACTTGACCAATACTTTCTCCATTAACGATAATCTTACATTTGTTTTTATAAGCCATACGTGTAGCAATTCTATACATCATTCTTCGCATAATAGTAACCATATAATCACTTGGTATATTTTTATAAATAGCCTCTTGTATCTCTGTAAAAGGTATAATATGTACATTTATTTCACTACCATATTTACTTAAAGTATGCGCAAGACTTAAAACTTTGTTTTTAGCTTCTACACTAGTATGTGGGGGACTTTCAAAATATAAAGCCTCCAACTTAACGCCTCTTTTCATAGCTAAGTAACCTGCCACTGGACTATCAATACCTCCTGATAACATAAGAATACCCTTTCCTAAGCTACCAATTGGATAACCACCAAGCCCTTTTATTGGAGCAAAATAAATATAAGCATAATCTTTTCTAATTTCAACATGAATTACCATATTAGGATTTGTAACTGATACCATTTTATCTTTAAAATTTTTTAAAACAACACCACCTAAATACTTGCTTATTTCCGGACTCGTCATAGCATACTCTTTATCACTTCTTTTTGTTTCCACTTTAAAACTTGTAAAAGACTCACTCTGAAGAACTCCTACTAAACAATCAGAAACATAATTAATATCTGTACTAGATAGTTCATATACAATGTCAATTTCATGTATACCAAATGTACATTTACAAATTTCTAAAATAAAATCAAAATGCCCTTCATTTGGATAAATAAACATTCTTCCCTTATCATACTTAATAATACCTAATCCGCGAATTTTACTTTCAATATTATTTTTTAAAGTCTTTAAAAACATATTAATATTATCTTTTTTAGTATTCAATTCAGCATACTTTAACATAATAATTTTCTTCATAACAAACCTCTCTATCAACACTATCTTATCAAATTATTACTTTGAGATAAAGATATTGTTTTATTTTCCATTAAAGCTAACATATGAAACATATCTAACTCTTCCTTACTAACACTCATATTATTTAAATAATATTTATGAGCTTTCCAACCCATTTGGAGTAAGAAATAATAATCATCAGAAGATATATTTCCATTACTTAAATAAATACTTTCTACTCGTTTATTTTCCTTAATCATAATATCTTTATCAATCAAAGCCATCATATGAGCTATTTCTAAATTATCAACACTTATCCCTAAATTACTAGCATAATAACTCTTTAATCTTTCATTAATACACGCTACAAAGTTCTTATCACTTATAACCCCATTTTCAAAATAACTATTATATATAGATTCCATCCTTGCTTTTTCTTTAACATACTTTACATTTTCGATATAAGCCATTACTTGAAACATGAAAACCTCAAGTGTAGTCACATTACTTTTTTGTTCTTTATAGTATTTACAAGCCCTAGAAGCTATTTTACTCCACTCATACAAATATGATAGTCCACTGGCAAAATGGCCATTTAATGAAGAAATATCATAAACATTTTGTTCTTCCATACTTTGTAAAATTTCTTTCATTCTTTCATAGTTAAGAATATCATCATCTTTTTTTCTATTACTTTCAATAGAACTTATTACCTCACTAATCTTTTTAATTACCCAAGAATCTTTATTACCATTTCTTCTAATAGTATAAGCGGTATGAATGAGCTTTCTATCATCCATAGTTATAGATTCAGCATTAATAATTTTTTTCTCTACTTGCATTAAATTTCTTAATAAGACTAAATTATTTTTATCAGTTAAATAAATATTACCAGCATTTCTAAATTCTTCAAGTAACTTAACCATTGTCTTGTCATACTCGTTTAAAGGCTTATTAAGAATTTTCATTTTAGTATACTTATTATTAATATAAACCAAGAAATTTCTTTTACTAGTGCCATCATAAAAGCATTCATCAGTATTCCAAAAACACTTTTCAGGATTAATTCTTTTTTCTTCAATTAAAGCTTCCATAAACATAATATTTCTAAGTCCCCTATCATGTACTTTCATTTTTACATTACGTATAATATCAGAAACTTGTTTATAATATTGTTCTATATCTTTACCACATATATAAATATTATCATTATCTCCACTTATTCTTATATTACTATTACTAAATAAACTATTAATACTCCTTAAAATATCCCTTCTATCCCTAGAAGCTTCATTACACCTGACAATCATTTTAGTGGCCACGTTTTGTCCTCTTTTCTTCTCTTACTAAATTATCATAAAGGGCTATTGTATGCACAAGTTCTAGCTCTCCTTCACTTAATTTTTTATTCATTTTTTTATATTTGTTCAATCTAGTACGAATATTACCATTAAACTTATTGATACTCTTACCATCACTAAAAGTTCCATCTAAAGAAAAATCACCATTTAAAGCTCTAGTATATATAAGATCCATCTTAGCATTTAATAACTTAAATCTAGCTTTATTTTTATTGCTACGCAAAGCATCATCTACTAAAGCTGCTTCATGTAAATATAACATTTCTATTTCAGTTATATTTTTCTTCCTTTTTAAATTATTTATATGATAACGGGAATTTAACCAAAAAGCTTTGTAAGTTTGGCCATCACTAAAAGTTAACTCGCAATCATGCAAATATAAAAGATTTTTTTCTTTAACTTCTTTAAGTAAAATACTAAATTTAGCTTGCCAATAATAATTAGGATTTTGCATATCTAAAGCATTTCTAATTTCTTTTTGCATTGCAAAAATCTCTTTTTCAAAACTAGTTTTTTCTAAACCAGCTAATTCAGCCGATTTTTGTAATATATTTACCCAAAAATGATAATAAACACGCCCATCACTAAATTTCTTTAAACTATGAAGATTATTAGTTTTTTTAAACTCCTCATAAAAAAGTTTCATTCTATTTGTCATAGATATTTCTTTATTTACATATTGTCTAGTTAAATAATCGCGAATAATTTTTAAACTGAAATTTACATGCCTAATTTTTTTATCACTTTTAATCACAACATAACCATCATGGAATGTTAAATCATAATGTTCTTTAATATATCTTTTCAAAAGTATTTCGATATCTGTACTTTTAATTTCTTTAGATATACTGCCATAATCAAAAATAATTTCCATAATATTTCCCCCTTAAGGGTTATTACTATAGCACATTTTTAATTCAAAGTAAATGAAAAAGCAAAGTCCTAGGACCTTGCAATATGATAAAACGCTTATTTGTATAAGTATTTTTACTACTAATAGCGAATATAAATCATCAGTGAGACTTATTAACTACAGTTCAAGTTGATACGGTGATCTACTTGTCCCTTCTCCCCAAGATATTTTCACGTTTGATGACAGATAAACGACAGGAAAGACACCATGATCAACGTACGCAGAGGTGTCGATGGCGTGGCCGCCTGAGTACACAAGGTACACATCGAACGCATAGGAAGCGTTAGCACCAGGCGATATTGTCCATTGATCAATACCACTAAATAACCAGTCATTATTTTTGCAATCACTTTTACCACTGTCATTCCAACTATTTAAACCATAATCTAAACATTTTGCTCGGTCTATTCCTATTTTCCCACTTGGGGCTGTTCCAAAAGCACCACTTGTTGCATAACCATAGTCTGATGGATACATGAGTCCTACTTTGCCAATCCATGTCGTTGTTCTTTCTACTGTGTCGTTACACCACCCGCCTGAGCAGATTTTACCATTTATAGTTCCTCGCTCTTCACTATAAAATTTACTTACTATTTGACTACTTCGCGGTTTTGCTCCTGTATTCCATATGGCATCACTTATTAATGTTTTTAACTTATCTTTTATGCCTGTACTTGTGAAATTACAACTTGTTTTACCATTTTTTTGACCATTGTAGCATGTTCCTGCCCCACTATTCCAGTATAATGATCCACCAACAGTTTCACTTTCATACCCAGGATTTAGTAGTTTCATTATATCTGCTTGGCTCCATTCATTTATACCACAACCGCCATTAACGTCTAAACCACTTGTGTCCCATGAATAACTACCAATTGATTCTGAGCGAATTAGTTTTACTCTATCTTCTTTTTTACCAGTACCATCATCTATGTCTTTCATTGTACCGATGATTCGCCATATATCGCCATCGATACTTACATAGTTATTTGGATTTGCACCTATATATCTTGTATTACCTGCTTCATCTACTGCTAGATTTGTTGTATCTGTTGTTGCTAGTGCTGTTATTTGACAAGCCATGGTATCAGGATGTAAATCACAATATGCGTATGTTGGTTTTTCTGGATCCACTGCATCTTCATTAACAAGACCAGTACCATCTATTGTGTAATTTACAGCATTACTAATATTACTATCTACTAAGGAAGAATCAATAACATAAACTTGAATACTATATACAACTTGACTTTTAGTTGCTATATCTTCTTGGACTAATAAGCCATCAGCAAGTTCACTTACTAACCCACTTTTTACAACTTCAAGTGTACCACTTGTATTTTGTTTTTTTAAAGTATATTTTAAATTAGAAGCAGCTACTTTAGAACCATTATCAACTAACTTAAAAGTATAATTAGCTTTTAAAGTACCTGAATTTTGAGCACTAAACTGATAACTACAATTATTAAAATATAAACCAGCTTCATCATCACTCATTGGTTCAAAGCAAGCACTATTACTTGATGAAGATATTGTTGATCCATCTTTATATGTAAAAGATAAATCCCCTGCCGTTACTACTTGATTGGCACTATTACTATCAACTTTCAAAAACAAAGCATAACTAACACCTAAAACAAGAACAACCATACAACTAATTATATATACAGCTAACTTTGTCTCGTGTTGAAATATATTTTGAAAGCTTAAACTACTTTCCTTTTTATTCATCTTCATCACCCATTCTTTTGCTTAATTAAATTTATAAATTTTTTGTGCGATTCTATATCCTGGTATCGCAATAAATCTTGGTAAAGAACTAGCCCCAGAAACTGATAACTTACATGTTTTATATAACTTTTTATTTTTATTTTTTAAATAATCCCATAATTCTTTTTTCTTTTGCCTATTTATAGGTGTATTAGAAACTTGTAAAAGAATTGTTGAAACACTCATCATAATATCAATATAATGAATTAAATATTTAGCACAATTTCTATTATCTTGCCAGTAATCATAGGGATTATAAAAATCAATCATAGTTTTAGTTACATATAGTTGTTGATCAATTCTTTTAATCATATTCTTTTCATTAACTGATTGATCATCTCTACCAATAAAATAACGATAGAAATCTACATTTAAATAATACATTGTTTTAATATAAGGTAAAGGATAATACACAAAGATATTATCAACATAAAAAGTATGTTCTGGTAATTTTAAACCAGTATTTTTTAAAAACTTTGTATTATATATTACTGAGTGCATTAATAAATAAGCATCTTTTCTAAACTTACCTACCTCATCCCAAGTAAAAACTTTGTTTTCTGGTAAAGTATTAGTATAACGAATTACTTTTTGACTACCTTCTTTTTCATAAACATAATTAACAACCATCATATCAATATTTTGTTTTTCTTTTTTTAATTTTTTTAGAGTTGTTATTACTTTTTTTAAAGCACTTTCATCTACCCAGTCATCAGAATCTACTATTTTAAAATAATTACCAGTTGCAAGTTCTAACGCTTTATTAACACCAGATCCATGGCCCCCATTTTCTTTATGAACAACTTTGATAATATCGGGATATTTTTTCTCATATTCATCAGCTATCTTACCAGTATTATCTTTAGAGCCATCATCCACTAGTATTATTTCAACTTCTTTGCCACCTGTAAGTAATGTATCTATACAATGTGCCATATATTTTTCTGAATTATACATAGGCACACCAAAAGTTATTTCTTTCATTTATATCTTCTCCTATAATAGTATTATAATAAGAAACAAAAATTTTTTCAATCAAAATAAATTATCTTTTGCTTCATTTATAATAATTTATAATACTTTTAGCTATATTTACCCCTATTTCTTCTAAATTATTAACTATCCAAGCAGCATCTTCTGTATTATCATGATAGGCAACCTCAATTAAGGAACCACATGGTAAAAAGTTATCATTTACTTCACCTAGAGAACCTCTAGCATACTTAATTTTCCTATGATAACTTTCATTGTTATTAGCTGGATATATTTGCCATAGATTAGCATAGATATTAGAAGCAATACTAAATGATTTACTTGTTTCATTATCGACAAACATTTCTATTCCTCTTGCTTCATGTGTACCAGAAGCATTAGAATGAATAGCTAAATGAAAGTCAGCATGAACACTATTAGAAATACTAGTCCAAGCATTAATATCCCCACTAGGCCAATTTCTATACACAACTAAGCCATTTTCTTTTAATACTCTTTCTACTACATCACCTAGTTTATTCATCATATCTTTTTCTGTAGTATAATTAACACTTTCTACTCCATAATTACCATCTTGATTACTAGGACTCAAATAAATAACTGGTGTTTTTTCTTCTATATTAAAATTATAAGTATTTACTACTGAATCATATCTATTATGCGTATGAGCATATGTTTTAATTGTCATATTTTCTGTAATCATTATTGGTTCTTTATAAATAGCGCTATTTTCATTAGGAATACTACCATCTGTTGTATAATAAATAGTTGCATTACTATTCATACTATTTAACTCTACTAAAGTATTTTGTTTAATATAATATGGATTATGACTAACATAAACACCATCTGTTGTTTCATGTGCCTTGACATACACTATAAAAGAAGAACTCTCCATTAACTCAGTATAGTCTTCATACAAAGCTTCTACTACTACATTATAAGCAGTATTTTCCATTAAATGATTAGCCTCTATTTTAAATTGATTATTAACTGGTTCAACTTTAAATCTTTCTTTTAATTCATCATTACTATATAAACTAACATATATGTTATTAGCATTTTCAGCTCCCATATACTTAACTATAATATCATTCCATCTTGTCTCTAGTTCATTTTCTGGACTTATAATTTTTAACTTACCAACTAAAGGCGTATTAACATAAAAATTATATTTACTAAGAATTCTCTTATTTTCATTTTTAAGAACCGCGGTTATTCTTCCAGAATATTTATTAATCGTGTCACTTGGTATAACAATTTCATCATTATAAACTTTACTATCATAGATAATGTTATCTAAGTAATATAGTTCGATATAGTAATTTTTTGTTTCATCATAACCATCTATATTTAAGTATAAATCACTACTTTTACTAACATAATGACTTTCACTTTTCTTTAAAGAAGCTTCATTATTTTTATAAACAAACTCATTAGAACTTATTTTTTTATCATTATTTTTATTTTTAGCTTCAACGCTTATAGTTACTTCTTCATCATAATCCGGATAAAATTTATCTAATAAAATTTCTTCTTTAGTACTAGTACTTTCATATATTACATTATCATCTTTTTTAACTTTAACGTTATATTCTACAGCATGAGCACATTTACTAACATTTACAGCTAATACCTCTTTACTACTAACCGAATTAATAGTAAAATCACTTAACTTAGGATACAAATAATTTAAATAACCAATTATAAAGAAAGAAAAGTTAATAATAATTAAACCTATAACTAGGATAACTTTTTTATTTTTCACTACTACCTACCCCTTAGAAAAAGATTGAATAATTAAATCCAACCTTTATTTTGTTTTATTTTGCATTGTTTCTTTAATTGTTGTTCCAAAAGCTGCTAATCCAGATAATTCAGCTGGTAAAATAATTTTAGTCGCGCTGCCTTCAGCCATCTTGCTTAGTGTTTCATAAGACTTAAGTTTTAATATTGTTTCATCAATACTAGCATCTTTTAATAGTTTAATACCTTCAGCTTCCGCACTTTTGATTTTAAGTAAAGCTTCTGCTTCACCTTCGGCCTTTTTAATTCTTGCTTCTTTATCAGCCTCTGCTCTTAAAATAGCACTTTCTTTCTCACCTTCAGCAATTAAGATAGAAGATTTTTTCTCACCTTCAGCTTGAAGTATTTTTTCCCTTCTTTCACGTTCCGCCCGCATTTGTTTTTCCATTGCTTCTTGAATATCTCTTGGTGGAATAATATTTTTAACCTCTACACGATTAACTTTAATTCCCCATGGGTCTGTTGCTTCATCTAAAATAGCCCGCATCTTAGAATTGATAATATCCCTACTAGTAAGTGTTTGATCAAGTTCTAATTCCCCAATAATATTTCTAAGTGTCGTAGCCGTAAGTGTCTCTATAGCGCTAATAGGATTTTCTACACCATATGTATATAATTTAGCATCTAATATTTGAAAATAAACAACTGTATCTATTTGCATAGTAACATTATCTTTTGTTATTACGGGTTGTGGTGCAAAGTCTCTTACCATTTCCTTTAAAGTTACTACTTGGCTAATTCGGTCTAAAAAAGGTATTTTAAAATGTAGCCCATTATGCCAAGTTGTATAATAAGAACCTATTCTTTCAATAACATATACTTTTGATTGAGGAACAATCTTAATTGAGGGAATAACAACTAGTAAAACTAAAATTAAAATTAATAATAAAATTGGCATTTAAATCAACTCTCTTTCTTTTGTTTAGTATTTTTTTTAACAGTTTTATTATTTACATTACTTTTCTTAGTATTTTTCTTTGTGCTTTTTTTCTTTGGTAAATCTGTTTTAGCTATTTCTTTTTTCTCTACTTTTTCCGGTTCAATATTTTTAACTACTAACTTAATACCATCTATTTTAATTACTTTAATTAAATTATCAACTAAAATATCTTCATCAGCAGTAGCGCTCCAAAGTTTACCATCTACCTTAACAGCCCCGATCCGTCCTTTTTTTATTTCTTCAGTTACGATTCCTTCCATCCCCGGAATTCTCTCTAAATTAAGTTTTTCTTCTTTAGCATTACTTAATTTAACTAAAACTGGTTTAGTAAGGAGTAAAAGAATTATACCTACAACTACAAATACGCCAAATTGGATATAAAAATTAGTTGTAAACAAAGATACAATAAGAGCAAGTATGCCACTTATAACAAACCAAATACTCACTAAGTTAATTGTTGCTATTTCAACAATCGTAAGTAAAAAAACTACAACTAACCAAATCACATAATATGCCATAATATCACTCATTTCTTACTACCATTATAATAGATAAAGGTTAAAATTAGCAAGAAAATTCTCTTTATAATTCTAAACTATTACTATTTAACAGCTAAAAACAATATCTCATTGAAATTCACTGTCACTTTTGCCACTAAATTTCAATGGAAACAAAAAAACTCTAAGCATAATCAATGCTTAAAGAGTTTGTTATTCCATTTCTTCATCAAAATTTTCATTAAATGATAAATTATATTTTTGTTTAAAGAATTGCCATACTACCTTTAAAAGAGCAATACAAGGAGTACACAAAATCATACCAATAATACCAAAGAAATGTTCAAATATAAGTAAACCAACAATAATTGTTACAGGATGTAATTTCATTGTTTTACTCATAACTATTGGTTGTAAAATATTATTTTCAACAAGTTGAACAACAACAGCCACGATTAAAGTAAGAAAACCAATAAAAGGACTTTGGGCAAAACCAACTATAACCGCTACTGCTCCACCTATATAAGGTCCAACATAAGGAATTAAATCAGTAATACCACATAAAAGACCAAATAATACAGGAGCCTGTAAACCAGCAACCCAAAAGCCAATACTATCACAAACAAATACCATTGTTGCCACTAATAAAGTTCCATTAACACTTTTTCTAACTTCAGTTGAAATATTAGTAAGTAAAAGTGAAGCCTCAAATCTATTTTTCTCAGGTAATAAATGTAATAAATGACCACTTATTGAATCAAAATCAATAAGCATATAAATACCTATAACAAGACCAAAGCAAATAGTAACCATACTAGAAAAGAAGCTACCCATAAAATTCATAATCATAGAAGGCATAGACGTCATAAAGTGATTTAAAGATCCACCAATAGAAGATATAATGCTACTCCTAATTTCCTCAAAATCAAGGCCTTGTACGTTTCCCAGTTTATTAAAAATATTATTAACAAAAATTTCTAATTCTTTACTTAGGGCTGGTAAATTTGCAATTAAAACTTGTAATTGTTCATAAATAGTTGGTATTAAAAAACGAATAAATAATAAAACAACCATTAAAAACACAGCATATACAAGCATTGTACCAACAGCTCTTGGAACTTTCTTTGTTTCTAGTTTTGTAACAATCGGATTTAATATCCAAGCAATAACAAAACCAATAAAAAATGGTGATAAAACACTAAGAACACTAAAAATAAATTTCCATATACCCCATTCTCTTGCAATTAAAGTAATGATAAAAATAGTAGCAATAATCATTACAAAATAAAGTAAATGTAATATTTTCTTAGAAAGGCTTACTACCTCGTTAACCTCTTCCATATTTAATTTATCACTTTGTTTAAAAAGTTTCATAAATTTCTACCTCATTTCTATCATCATTATAGCACATGCAAAAACAAAATAAAGAAAAAAAGTGTCAATTAACACTTCTTACTTTTCACTATCGTTAGCCTTTTTAGGTAAATCCATCATCTTAGGTAAATCAAAAGTTGGTTTGACTGGTTCTTCTTCTTTCTTTTCAGGTTCTTTAACCTCTTTTTCTCTATTAACATAAACTGAACTAAATACAGTTGGCATAACAGGACGAGGTTTAACACTTTCTTTTACCTCTTCTTTTGGTTCAGTAACATTTACTGGTTCAAATGTTTTAAAATTAGTATCTAAGGTTTTAGGTTCTTCTACTTTTGGTGTTTCTTTTTTCTCAATGCTCTCTAGTTCTTTACTAATTGCATTAGCAAGAGCATCAAAATCAAATTCTTTAGCTGATGGCGTTGGTGTTGGAGCTTCTTCCATTTTTGGTGGCTCTATATCCACGACTGGTTCTACTACTTGTGGCATAACAGCTGTGTTTTCAGCTTCTTCTTTAGGTAACTCATCATTTAAAACACTATTAGTTGTACTAAATTGTTCATTAACTGGATTTTCGTATTTAATTTCTTCTTTTGGCATAACTGGCTCTTCTACTTGAACTGGTGTTGCCTCTTCTGTATCATGAAAAGCAAAACTAGTATTTTCCTCTTCCTTAGTTTCAACTACTGGTGTTTCTTTAGGTCCTGAATCAACATTAGTTGTTTCTTCACTTATCTGTTCTTTACTCTTTTTTTGATCTCTTTTACCAAGTATTAAAACAATCATAAACAAAACAATTAAAATACCAATAACCCCAAATAAATATAAACCAAAATTTTCCATTTCATATAATTTTTCTAAAAATTCCATTCTTAATCACCTTTTATTCTTTTTTATTCTAAAAATAGAATATCACGAATACTCTAACTAAGTCAATTAGTTTTTGTATTTTTAAATAATTATATGAAAAAGAGTACCTTTTAGTACTCCTTAATTTTTCTTAAAATAATTATGCTACTAATAATATTCCCTATTTCACTAATAATAAGAAATATACCAGCTAAAGTTCCAATTGTTATTAACCCTTCAAATGGATTGAGTATTAAAAGAACACCTAATACTATCCATAGGATTTCTAAGATAATAAACCACACCGAATTACCCATTAGTATTGAAGAGAAATTAAATGTCATTTGCATTTTAAATAGATGGTTAAAGATAATAAATAATCCTAATAAAACTGGTAAAACATTCACTAAATCATTTTTAAAAACAATAGTTAATATACCAGAAATAATAGTCAGTATTCCTCTTAAGAAATCTAAACTATAAATCTTTTCTTCAGGTGGTATTAAACAATAATTTAAAATAGAAATAATACCACTACCAACTAATAAAACACCAAAAGAAAAGATAATTGAGGTAATAGATTTAGTTGGATTAACTACTAAGAAAATACCTAAAATAGTAAATAGAATAGAAATAACAATTGAGTCTCTTTCATAACTTTTTAAAACATCTTTTAACATATTAGCCTCCTACAATTATTATTACAAAATATTTAAATATTTACAATAACAACTATTTTAATTATGTTGGATATTTAATAATTTATACAAAAAAACTAGAATTAAATCTAGTTTACATATAACGATTCATTTGACTCATAACTTGACGTACTTGTTTTTGACTTGGTTTTCTACCCATGCTACTCATCATTACCTCAATCATTTTTTCATTGATTGGCGGATTTTTCTTCATGTATTTCTTCATCATAGCCCTAGCACCAAAAAAACCAATTATAAGTCCAATTACTAACCCAATAATAATCATTAATATATCATGTAACATATTATTGCCTCCTCGTTTTAATATTTTACTAAAGTACCCTTAATTTTTCAAGAAATTAATTATTTTGCTTCTTCTAAAGCTCTTGATTCTCTTATTACAACAATTTTAATTGTTCCTGGATATTGCATTTCTGCTTCAACCTTTTCTTTCATTTCTCTAGCAAGTTTATAAGTGGAAGCATCACTTACTTCTTCAGGTTTAACCATAATACGAACCTCACGACCTGCTTGCATAGCAAATGTTTTTTCCACACCAGGTAAAGAATTACCAATACTTTCTAATTGTTCAAGTCGTTTAATATAGTTATCAAGTGAATCATTTCTAGCCCCAGGTCGTGCTGCTGACAAAGTATCGGCAATTTGAACAAGACTTGCAATTACACTTGTAGCCTCTGTATCACCATGATGAGACATTATAGCATTTAAGACTACTTCATCTTCATGATAACGTCTAGCAATATCAGCCCCGATATCAACATGGCTTCCTTCCATCTCATAATCAATAGACTTACCAATATCATGTAAAAGACCAGCCCTTTTAGCAAGCATAACATTCTCGCCTAACTCTGCAGCCATAAGGCCACATAACTCAGCTACCTCTTTCGAATGTTTCAAAGCATTTTGGCCATAACTAGTTCTAAAATGCAATTTACCAATTAAATTAACTAATTCTGGATCAACCTTAGTAATACCTAGGCTATAGCAAGTCTCTGTACCAAGTTCCGTAATTTTATTATTCATATCCTTACTTACGCGGTCATAAATATCTTCAATTCTAGACGGATGAATTCTTCCATCTTTAATTAAAGTTTCTAAAGTAATCTTAGCAATTTCTCTTCTTAATGGGTCAAATGATGAAACAACAATTGTTTCTGGTGTATCATCAATGATTAAATCAACCCCTGTAACGGCTTCAATAGTTCTTATATTTCTTCCTTCTCTACCAATTAAACGACCTTTCATTTCATCATTAGGTAAATTAATAGTACTAATTGTTTGCTCTGTAGCTACGTCCTCTGAATAACGTTCCATAGATTCAACAATAATATTTTTAGCCAACTCATGAGCATTTAGTTTAGCTTCATGTTCTCTTTCTTTCATATACGTTGCAATTTCTTCACTCATTTCTTCTTCACAACGTTTCATAATTAAATCATGAGCACGTTCCTTAGTAAATTTAGCAATTTTTTCTAAACGTGTCATTTCTTCTTTTAGTAATTCATCCATCTTTTCATTCTTAGTTTGTAATTCTTCTTGTTTAGCTAACAAATTATTTTCTTTTTCTTCTAAAGAAAGTTCTCTTTTCTGTAAAATATTATCTCTTTTATCTAAACTATTTTCTCTTTGTAATATTCTACTTTCACTTTCTTTTAATTCATCTTTTTTCTCTTTAATTTCTTTATCTGCTTCTTGTTTTAACTTATAGCTTTCTTCTTTAATTTCTAAAAGACGATCTCTTTTTAATTTTTCAGCCTCTTTTTTGGCTTCTTCTAATAATTTTTCAGCTTTTTCAGCTAAACCATTACCTTTTATATATGTTATTAAAAAGACAATGGCTCCGCCAAGAATTCCACCAAGAATAAAAGTTAGGATTACTCTTAAAATAAAATCCATAACTCTCTCCTTATCTATTTATAGATAATTTTTATATTATTAAATATCTACACCTTCATTATAAAAGAGAAAAGATATATTTACAAGCATTAATTTTTTACAACTTATTTGCTTATATATTTTTGATTACGGGCATTTATATTATTTTTATTAGTATATTCTAAACTACCAGTATCAATAAGAGGCTTAATAATTTTAGTTGAAACATATTGCCGAGATTTGATTTTCAAATATTTTTTTATTTCAATAGCTGTTTTTGGTTCCTTACAAAATTCTAGTATCATATTTTGATAATCATTTGTTGTTAAATTTAAAATTTTATTATCACTTTGTTGTCCACTTGGTTCTTTTTTTGGCATTTTGTTGTCCACTTGAGCATTTTGTTGTTCATTTTGTTGTCCACTAGACTCTTTTTTGGACATTTTGTTGTCCACTTGAGCATTTTGTTGTCCACTTTGTTGTCCACTTGGCTCTTTTTTTTGCATTTTGTTGTCCACTTGAGCATTTTGTTGTCCACTTTGTTGTCCACTTGGCTCTTTTTTTGGCATTTTGTTGTCCACTTGAACATTTTGTTGTCCACTTTGTTGTCCACTTAGTTCTTTTTTGGACATTTTGTTGTCCACTTGAGCATTTTGTTGTCCACTTTGTTGTCCACTTGGCTCTTTTTTTTGCATTTTGTTGTCCACTTGAGCATTTTGTTGTCCACTTTGTTGTCCACTTGGCTCTTTTTTGGACATTTTGTTGTCCACTTGAGCATTTTGTTGTCCACCATTTCTAAACACAACTTTAAAGCTATCTCTTTCCTCATAAAATTCTGGCTCGGGCAAATGATAATTTTTCATTTCTCTTTTCATGGTAGGAATACCAGAATGTCTATTCTCAATTATTGCTCCTTTTTCTTCCAATATTCTAACTATATTTGGATTTCTCGCTTCCATTGTTGTAGCTGTTCCTAGCTTTTCTAACTTATTACTCCCAAATAATGTTCCAGGACTTAATATTTCTATTCTATCTGTATACATATTAACAGAAATGTAAGCATTTTCTGTTTGAATCGAGTAATCACGATGAATTAAAGCATTTGCTACTGCCTCTCTTAAGGCTTCTAAAGGATATTCACTTCTATTTATTCTTTTACCGTCTTCATCAATTATAATGCTAGTCTTCATATTTCTTCTTAAAAAATTCATTGTTTCATCAAGCATTTCTTCTATTGTACCTTCTACTCTTTTATTATCAATAAAGCGTTCACCTAATGGCCCGATATCACCAATTTCAGTTCCCGGAACAACAATACATGCAACAAATAATTGAGGATAAAAGTTTTGAGGATAATCGCAAAAAATTAATGTCCCTGCAAGAGTTGGGTATAAATCGTCTTGATTAGAATCAACTATACCACACAATTTTAAACATTCATTATAATCATTATTAGAAAAATGGGGCTTATTACTTTTTAATTTTGTTATATAAGATTTCAATAAATCACTATTTAAATTATTTATTTTTGCTCTTTTATTAGGCCTAGTATCTTCAATTATATGTTCATTATAACTTTGGAGCGAATAAAGTTCATAATTAGTCATCCTATCATCCCTTTCTCCAACTCTTATATAAGAGCCATTTTTTAATCCACTAGGTTTATAATAACATGGTTTTTGATTCTGTGGTAGTTCTGTTACTTTAACAGCTAAAATATTTTTACCTTCAAATTCCAAGGATAAAATATTTGGCCTAAGTGGCGGTTCCATCGCATCACTGCATAAATTAGTTATTTGTTTTTGCAGATCATTAATATCATATACTCCTTCTGCTTCAAAGTTTTTTTCTTCACTTATGCCAAAGATAATTATGCCACCACCCTTATTAGAAAAACTCGATAATGTATCATAACATTTTTTAGGAAAGCCATCTAAGGCCGCTTTCGCTTCAATCTTTTCCGTTTCAGCATTATATTTTCTTAATATTTCAATTGATTCAAGTACTTCAAACTTATTCATAATTCACCTCGTGCAAGTACAATATCATCTTCTTACTGCAAAATTTGTCGAACCATGAATATTATTTATTATTTTTTCATATTTAGTTATTCATTAAATATTTAGTTAATTTTTTACTAACATTCTTAGTAAAGGGATATTGGTATGTATCACTATCAGTTAAATAGGGAGCAACAACTACAATAGTATAAGTAGGATTTTCTCTTGGATAATAAAAGGCAAGCGTTGAATTAATAACACTAGTATCTACAGTCCCATCGTTATCACTATCATAAAAAGTTTCACTTGTACCTGTTTTACCAACAGCATTTAAAGATTTATCAACATAGTTTGAGGCTGTGCCTCCATGAAATACTTGATACATTCCTTCTTTAATACGTTCAAAATAAATTTTATCTAAATCTACTTGATTTAAAAACGATTTATAATCTTCTTTTTTTAATCTCAAAGCATAACGGTTACCATCATTCGCAATAGTGTTCATATATTGTAAAAGACTAATGGGTGTATAGGTGTCATATTGACCAATTGCTAAATTTAAAAGTAAATCACCTGCTACTTTATTACCTAAGATACCTGTGTTTTCAGTGGGATAATCAATACTTGTTTTATTACCTAGACCATAACTTTTAAAAGTATCACGATAAGTTTTAAAGTTTTCTTCAGTTACTGAAAATCGCATATTGTATTTATATGTTTGTCCTGTACTTTTAATAGCCGTTAAAAACTGATAGTAATTAGATGATGTTTTAAGAGAGGTTATGTCATCTACTAAACCAAGACGTTTATATGAACATTTACTAGGTTCACTCCAAAGTTTAACACAACTATCACGTACCTTTTTACCAACTTCTATAGCACCTGTTTGATACCCAACTGTGTTACTAGCTCCCTTTACAACACTACCCATGGCAAAAGATGAAGTAAGTGAAGTTATAGTAATATCTTGAAAATCACCACTCTCCATTTTCCTTATACCAGACATAGCAATAATACTACCATCTAATGGATTACCTAAAAACATATAAGCATCATGAAAAAATTTGGCACTTTTATA
>CAKOMI010000010.1 GCA_934096605.1 uncultured Bacilli bacterium | reverse complement strand
ATATTACCTTTATTACATTCAATTTTAATTTCATCTTTCTTATATCCTGGAATATCCATTTCAATATGATATTTATTATCATGTTCATAAATATCACATTTCATGTTTACCTCCTCACTTGATAGAAAACTATCAAATAAATCATCTAAATAATAATTTCTTGGTATTAATTTCATACATTCACCATTTCCTTTCACGATATAGTTATACCACCATTATTAGCACTTGTCAATAGTAAGTGCTAATAATTTTATTTTTTAGCAAATTTCTTTGCCATTAATAATATGGCTTATAGTATTTATTTATTACTAGTAAATTTAACCAATTATCTTTTTATATATATCATCTATATCTGTATGTGGTTCATCATCAATATTAGGTAAGATATGCATATGAAAATGTTTCACTTTTTGTTTATCTCCATAATTATAAGAAATTGTTATACTTCCCTTATCTAATTTTTCCATAAAAATTGGTGTAAACTTTTTAGCTACCTCACTTATATGATATAAAACCTCACTAGGTAAAGCAAAAACATCCTCATAATGAGTTTTTGATATTAAAAGAGCGTGTCCATCACAAAAAGGAAATTTATCCATAATACCTATTATTAAATCATCTTCATAAAACTTACGACAATCACTTTTACCATTTACAATATCACAAAATATACAACTCACTTTATAACCTCCTTAAATATTTCTTACGACTAATAATAAATATAGCTAAAGATAGTCCTAAAAACAATATTATTTCTTTAATTGGTAACATAATCCCTGTATCAGGATTCTCTACCTCACCTTCCTTAACTTGTTCTTCAACTGTTGATGGTTGATTAATATTACTGTTACTATTACTGTTACTAACATAATTATAAACAACTGAATTACTCCAAGTATTAGACGTACTAATACCAACTTTTAAATAATAAGTTTTATTACCTAGTTCGTCTAAATTAATAGAGTCTTTACAAGACACAGTCTTATACATAGGATAAAACAGAGCTTCACTTTCTTCACTTAAATATATATTACACTTATCGTTTTCTGTATAATCACCAGTTATTGTTAAAATATTATTATTTATTGTTGCACTTACTCTTCTAGTATCAACATTTGTTTCTATTTTATTAACTATTTTAAAAGTTTTTTTAATTTTAAATGTCTCTATATCATCATATGTAATAGTAATTGTTGAATTATCATTTATTATTTCTTCCGTATATGTAATTGTAACAAGTAAAAGGCCATCTTTATCATATGTATAATCATTAAAAGAAACATTATCACTAGTAAAGTTATCAATTTCTTCTTTACTATTACCATTTAATAAAGCAATACTCCGAATAACGCTAGAAACAAAATAAGCATCTATTATTTTGCCATCAGTAGTAGTATTTCCACTTTCCAAAGTAATATTATCATCATTTATATTAAAAATAGTTGTAAAACTACCATTACTTGGAGTATAGCTAAATATCAATTTATCATCTTGAATAGCTACTCCACCAAGACTTTCATCATCAATAATAAGATTATAAATATCTTCATTTTTAATTGTCTTTAATAACTCATCATTAGAAAAAGCCGAAACATTTAATAAAGAAAAAAAATATAAAAAGCCAAACATAAAAACATAACCCATTTTTTTCATCTAATCACTACTCCTATAAGGAGGATACCAATTTTTCATATTGTTTACAATCAATTGCAAAAAAGTTTACATATCAAGAATGTAAACTTATAACTTACTATCTGCTAACCAATTAGCAATATCAATTATTTTAATTCCTTCATATTGATAATCTTCATGTCTTATCCTAGCAATTATAACTTTTTACATCATTTTCCATTTCACAAAATCAAAAAAAATTGCTTTTTGCAAAATGAAACTTATCTTTCTATTTATTCTTCTCTATATTTCTTATAGTAATTATAAGCAGAATAGCTGTAAGTCCACATAATAATAAAACAATGGATGTAAAATACATAACAAAACTATATAAATCTTTTTGAATTAATATCGAGAAAATACTATTTATCATAATCTCACTCTTTCTAGCTGCCTATTAAAGATATCAAAAAGTATTACTATAAGCAAGAAATAATCAATAAATAAAATGTAAACATGTAAAGAAAAACACTACCAAATGATAGTGATTTTAACTTAATCTAAATATTTTTTTAACCATTGTCCTGTATAAGACTTTTCTACCTTACTTACTTGTTCTGGCGTACCAGTTGCTACAATCGTTCCTCCATTAATACCACCATCAGGGCCTAAATCAATAATATGATCAGCTACTTTTATAACATCCATATTATGTTCTATTACAATAACAGTATCGCCATTATCAACAATTCTGTTTAAAATTGCTAGTAATTTCTTTATATCATGTGAATGTAATCCAGTAGTTGGTTCATCTAAAATAAATAAACTCTTACCAGTTGCTTTCTTTTGAAGTTCTTTAGCAAGTTTTACACGACCAGCCTCACCACCTGATAAAGTAGGTGCACTTTGGCCAAGCGTAATATATGAAAGCCCAACATCCATTAAAACATCTAATTTTCTTTTAATCTTTGGGACATTTTCAAAAAATTCTACGGCTTCACTAACTCGCATATTAAGTACTTCACTAATATTCTTCCCTTTAAAAGTAATATCTAATGTTTCTTTATTATAACGTTTCCCATGACAAACATCACATGGGACATATACATCAGGTAAAAAGTGCATTTCTATTTTCTTTACACCATCACCCCAACAAGCCTCACAACGGCCTCCCTTAACATTAAAAGAAAATCTTCCCTTATCATAACCACGCATTTTAGCTTCTTTCGTAGTAGCAAACAAATCTCTTATATCATCAAACACCCCAATATAAGTAGCTGGATTACTTCTAGGTGTTCTTCCAATCGCATCTTGACTAATCATAACAACTTTATCAATATTTTCTAAACCTTTAATTTCTTTACATTTACCAGGAATTTCTTTACTGCGATATAATTCATTAGCCAGTGTCTTATATAAAATTTCATTAACAAGTGTACTCTTACCAGACCCTGAAACCCCAGTTACACAAATAAATTTACCAAGTGGAAACTTAACGTTTACTTTCTTTAAGTTATGTTCTTCGGCTTTAACAACTTCTAAAAATAAACCATTTCCCTTTCTTCTTTTTTTAGGTACCTCAATTTTCTCTTTACCACTTAAATAACGTCCTGTTAAGCTTTTTTCATTACGCATGACCTCTTCTGGTGTTCCAGCCGCTACTACATATCCACCATTCTCACCAGCCCCAGGACCAATATCAACTAAATAGTCACTAGCCCGCATTGTATCTTCATCATGTTCTACAACTATTAAAGTATTACCTAAATCACGCATTTCCTCTAAAGAATGAATTAATTTTTCATTATCTTTTTGGTGTAATCCTATACTTGGTTCATCTAAAACATACAAAACACCCGATAACTTACTACCTATTTGAGTTGCTAGTCTAATACGTTGAGACTCACCACCTGATAAAGTACCAGCCTTTCTATTAAGTGTTAAATATTCAAGTCCCACATTAACTAAGAAAGATAATCTATTATCAATTTCTACTAATAATAACTTACTAATATTTTCTTGCTCCGGACTAAGTTTTAATCCCCTTAAGAAATCTCTTAAATCTTTAATACTCATCATAGTTAAATCATAAATATTTTTCTTATTAATATAAACTGATAGAACACTATCTTGTAATCTTGTCCCATGACAAACTGGACAATCCATTTCCACCATAAATGTTTCTAGCCATTCCCTTGTCCAAGCACTAGTTGTTTCCATATATCTTCTCTCTAAATTTGGAATAGCCCCTTCAAAATAATCATTTTTATATCTAACATTACCATTTTTAGCTACATACTTAAACTCAATAGGTTCTTTACTACCATATAATAAAATCTTAAGTTTATCTCTTGGTATATCTTTAACTGGCATATTCATATCTATACCATATAAATCACAAACAGTTTTAACTGTTGTATAATTAGTATTATTATCTATCGTAAACCCAAGTAACGCATTCTCATTTAAGCTTTTATCTTTATTAGGTAATATAAGATTCTCACTAATCTTTAACTTAGTACCAAGCCCTTTACATTCTGGACAAGCCCCATATGGACTATTAAATGAAAATAACCTAGGTTCTAACTCTGGTATAGAAAAATTACAATGTACACAAGCATAATGCTCACTAAGTAATATTTCTTCTCCCCCAATAACATTTAAAAGAACTTTACCATCAGCAAGATGTGTACTTGTTTCAATTGATTCAAAAATACGACTTCTTTCACTTTCTTTAACAACTACTCTATCAACTACAACATCTATATTATCTTTTTTATTTTTTTCTAAAGTAATATCTTCATCTAAACTTAAAGTATTACCATTTACCCTAACTCTAGCATAGCCTTCTTTTCTTAAATCATCAAGTAGTTCTTTATGTGTACCTTTCTCTCCATGCACTATTGGCGCTAAAATCTCTAACTTAGTACCACTTTCCATACTCATAACTTTATTAGTCATTTCTTCAATACTTTGACTCTTAATTGGTATATGATGATTAGGACAATAAGGTGTCCCAATTCTTGCAAATAAAAGCCTTAAAAAATCATATATTTCTGTAATAGTACCAACTGTACTACGTGGATTTTTATTAGTCGTTTTTTGATCGATAGAAATACTAGGACTTAACCCTTCAATAGAATCAACATCTGGTTTATCAGTATTACCTATAAATTGTCTAGCATAAGCTGATAAACTCTCAACATATCTTCTTTGTCCTTCTGCAAAAATAGTATCAAAAGCAAGACTACTTTTACCAGACCCAGAAACACCTGTCATTACAATTAGTTTATTCTTAGGTAAAGTAATATCAATATTCTTTAAATTATTTTCTCTTGCACCCTTTACAATTATTTTATCGTTCATTACATTCACTCTCCAAACGTTTATTATTCTACCACAAATAAAGAAAAATATTTGCAAAAATAATATATCATATATTTGTTCGTATTACAAGCAAAAAAAAAGAACCCACTAACAGGTCCTAATTAAGATTTAAGCGTAAACGGATTCCCACTACTGCCATCTCCACTTTCTATTCCTACAGAGGATGACAGATAAACGACGGGACGAGCCGCAGCATTGATGTACGCATAGTCGTAGCCGACGGGACTGTTTTCGTACACAATGAACGTACCGTACGCACGGTAAGAATCCGCATACAGCGATAAGGTCCATTGCCAACTATTGTAAAATAACCAGTCATTCTTATAGCAATCATTTCCCTTACCCCAATGGCTTAAATTTGTATTTAAACATGTTGTTCTGTCCGTCGTACTGCCTCCACTTGTTGCATATCCATAATCACTTGCATACATTAAGCCTACTTTTCCGGTCCATGTCGTTGTTCTTTCTACTGTATCATTACACCAATCACCACTTGTACATATTTTACCTATATTATTGCTTCTTTCTAATTCATAAAATTTTGAGGTTATTATATTATAATATGTATACGTTTTACCATCATTTGCTCCTGTGTTCCATACTGCATCGCTTATTAATGCTTTTAATTTATCTTTTATGCCTATACTTGTGAAATTGCAGGCTTTTGTCCTATTATTTTGTCCATTATAACATGTTCCTGACCCACTATTCCAATATAATGACCCACCTACTGATTCACTTTCATATCCTGGATTTAGTAGTTTCATTAAGTCAGCTTGGCTCCATTCATTTACTCCCGTTCCATCATTTACAGAACTTTCACTTGCATCCCATGAATAATAACCTATTGATGAGGCTCTTATTAATTTTACTCTATCACTCTTGTTTCCTGTGCCATCATCAATACCCCTCATTGTACCGATGATTCGCCAAACTTCTCCATCCACACTAACGTAGTTATTAGGGTCTGCCCCTATATATCTTACATTTCCATAGTCATCTATAGCTAAATTTGTTGTATCAGTACTTGCAAGTTCTGAAACATAACCAGCTAAAGTACATTCTTTTAAAGAACCTACAATAACACCACTAAAAGTTTTCTTCATATCAGCAGATTGATCTTTATCAGTTTCTTTATATGTAACAGTTAATTTATATGTATCAGTTGTATTAGCCTTTATAGATAAAGAAGTTAATACTCCATCATTAGTACTTGGAAAAATACTATTACTTAAACTTATTTCAGTACCATTCTTAGTAAGAGTAACAACTAAATCATTTTTACTTAAAAAAGTATTATTTACATTATTCCATAATAAATCAAAACACACATCAACTTTATTTGAATTTTCGACTGTAAATGTCGTACTAACACTTTCTCCAGGTATTAAATTACTACTTGATTTAATTTCTGTTCCTGTTAAAACTATATCATTTAATTCATCCGTTGTTAAACTAGATGCTACATTGCCAGACGTATCAACTGTCGCCAAAAAATAAGCATAAGACCCATTAAAACAAATTGAACATAAAATTAACAACGCACTAGCAAAAACTATATAAAAAGATTTAGTATTCATTAACATCACCCTTATCTTATATAAAAAATTATACCCTAAAATAAAAAATAGTACAATAACAAACTGTCACTATACTATAAGTTTAATTCTTGATTGAATATTTTTATTAATATCTTTTTCATCTAATTTTAAAGCACTAACACTAACAACATAATTAACTGTTTCATGTCCTTCAATATTATCACCCACATCGAGTACTACATTACTTTTAGGATATTCCCCACTAAAAAGTAAAACATTGCCATCATCTCTTGTTATAAAGTAGTATACTTCACTAGTACTAAGAGTATTATTTACTACCTCATCAAAACTAAATAAAAAAGATTTAGCACTATCGCTATTATTTTTAACCGTAATTTTTAAAGAAGTTGTATTACCTTCATGTATATCTCTTAAAAGTAAATTACCAGCATTTTCATATTCTACACTAAGCGTATTATCATCTTTTTTATGCTTTTTTACAAACTGTACTTGATATGTATCATATATAAATATACTAAGTAAAAGAACAATTAGAGTTATTTTTACTACTTTCTTTTTCATTTCTAAAACCTAATTTCTCCACTATTACAAGAAGAATATAAATCTTCAAATTTCCCTTTACGGGACTGAATCATTAACCCAAGTATTCCTACAATAAACATTATGACCGATACTATCTGGGCTACTTTAAATCCCCCTAACATTAACGAATCTGTTCGGTAAGATTCAATAATAAAACGTCCTATACTATACCAAATAAGGTATACACATGTAAGTCCACCAACTTTTAAATATTTATAATAACGAACCAAAAATAATACTATAAATCCAAGTAAACACCAAAGTGATTCATAAAAGAATGTTGGGTGATAATAAACACCATTAATATACATTCCATTTATAATAAAAGTAGGAATATGTAACCCCTCCAAAGTACTACGTAAAACAATACCACCATGAGCTTCTTGATTAAAGAAATTACCCCATCTTCCAATTGCTTGGGCTAAAATAATCCCTGGTACAGCCATATCAACAATTTTTAAAAATCTAGCATTATATTTCTTAGTATAAAAATACATTGTAAGTAGTCCTGCAATTAACCCCCCATGAATAGCAAGACCACCTTCCCATATTCTAAAGATACTAACTGGGTCAGATGCATAAATATTATAATTAAAAATAACATAATAAGCTCGTGCCCCAATAAATCCCATTATAATTGCCCAAAAGCACATATTAAAAATAAAATCTTTAGGATAATTATATTTCTTACTTTCTCTTAAAATCCAACCAATCCCTACAATAGCCGCAATTAAAAGAAAAAACGAATACCATTTAATTTCTAAATTACCAACACTAAACATTATTCTATTCAAAACACTCACCTCTACTATTTAAATGTATAAGTAGTCCCTTCTCTAGTATCTTTAAGGATTACCCCTTTACTTAAAAGAGTTTCACGAATCTCATCAGCTAAAGCATAATTTTTAGCCTTTTTGGCTTCATTTCTTTCATTAATCTTTTCTTCAATATAATCTCTTAACTCTAAAGATATATTTTCAGATGTACATAAATTAAGCGATAACACTTTATCAAAAGAACTAATAAGATTATATTTTAATGCATCACTTTCATCACTTTTTAATAATTCATAAATTAATGATATAGCATTAGCCGTATTTAAATCATCACTAATAAAACTTTTAAACTTATCATTATAATAATCAAATCTATCTTGATCAAATTCGCCTTCTCTATTCAAAAGAGAAACTTTATTTTTTAATTTTTCATAACTAGATTTCATATTATCTAAATTAGCATAACTAAAAACTAATTGATTACGATAATGACTATTTAAACACATAAAACGATAAACAATTGAGTTATAGCCCTTACTTTCTAAGAGAGAAACAGTTAAAAAATCGCCTTTACTTTTACTCATTTTACCGGTTTCATCATTTAAGTGTTCCCCATGTACCCAGTATTTACACCAAGGATGTCCTAAATAGGCTTCACTTTGTGCAATTTCATTCGTGTGATGTGGGAATATGTTATCTACCCCACCACAATGGATATCCAAATATTCGCCTAAATTAGCAATAGAAATACCAGAACATTCAATATGCCAACCAGGATATCCAACACCCCAAGGGCTTTCCCATTTAAGTTCTTGACTATCAAATTTAGATTTCGTAAACCACAAAACAAAGTCAGCTTGATTTCTTTTATTTTTATCTTCTAAGACACCTTCTCTTACTCCGACAACCATACTTTCATATTTGTCATTCGTAAGCCTGTAATAGTCAGTAACTTTTGACGTATCAAAATAAACATTCCCCCCTGATATATAAGCATAACCAGTATCTAATAATTTACTAATTATTTTAAAGTACATAGGGATATTTTCAGTAGCAGGTGAGACTATATCTGGCCATTTAATATTAAGTTTTTCCGTATCTCTTTTAAATGCTTCTGTATAAAAGTGAGCAATATCTAAAACTGACTTTTGTTCTTTCTTTGATTCTTTAACCATCTTATCTTCACCAGAATCAGAATCACTTGTCAAATGACCTACATCGGTAATATTCATAACTCTAGTTACATCATAACCTAAATATCTAAGCGTTTTTTCAAGTATATCTTCAAAAATATATGTTCTCAAATTACCAATATGGGCATAGTTATATACAGTAGGTCCACAAGTATACATTTTTACCTCGCCTGGTGTATGTGGCACAAACTCTTCTTTTTTTCTTGTTAAAGTATTATATATTTGCATATACATTCCCTCTTTCTATACAATTTTATCACGAATGATATCTTTTAGCAAAAAAATTAACCTATTATAATATATTAAGTTTTACTTTATTAGCACAAAAAAATTTCACATAGTATGAAAAAAGTCCTTCTCTACCGAAAGACTAATTTCTAGTAATCTTTTTGCTTTGACCAAAAAGAATAAATAAAAAAATTGTAAACATTTCTTCTTAAGTGCACTTACATAGAAATAATTACAATTTAATATTATCACATTATATGATATTTTGTAAAGTTATAGATATTCAATAATAGCAATGTTTTTAGCAAGCTTTTCAATCAAATCTTCTCGATCATATTTATTAAAAATACTTGTAAAATTACTATAATCCATTAAAAATAGTTCATAATAATGAAAGAAAATATCATGAATATTTTTAACACCTAAATCCATTAAATACTGAATATTAGTCTTAACTAGTTTTTTATTGTTTTCTAGTGTTTCAAGCATAACATCGGCTGTATTATCTTTAAAGTTTTTTATTTCATCTTTATCAAAACCTAAATCACTTAAAAATCTCATCTAGTTACCCCCAATCCATCACTCAAAGCTTGTGTTCTAGAACTACTCACAATTTCTTTATATAGTTTTATAGGATCTACAACAAACATCTCTTTAAATTTATCTTCTCCACATACCTCTTTATAACGGTTTATACATTCTTCATTAAATTGTTGAAAGCGAGAGTACGCTAAGTAATTTTGAATATTTAAAGTAACCCCATAAAGACTTATTGGTACAGTAACATTATATTTCTCAGGCATGTATCCATCAATATACGCAAATAACTTTTGTGTTTCAGTTAAAGGATTTTCTTTATTTTGGGTTTCATACATTGAAACTAATTCGTTTTTCATTATGAACCTCCTTACTAATAAGCCATTAATGGAACGTCTTTAGGATCCATTTGGTTTTCTTTTATTCTTGCAATAACATTCTTTAAAGTATTTAAATCATATTTAATTAAAACACTTGGATTTAAATATAAATCTAATTTATCTTTACCAATACTTAATAACAATGTAACTTTATCTTTTAATTCCTTATCAAGCATCATACTAGCATGATTAATAAAAATATCCATATCTAAACCATTTTCTTTCATAAAAGCAATATTCTCTTTTATTTGTGTTTCATCAAAGCCTTCAATTAAATCAGTAAGTTCATTAGATGTATAGTCTAAGTAATCAATACCGAGACTTTTCAACAACTCAATTAATTTTTCTTTATTACCTGGTATAGCCTCTTCTATAACTTCACTTTGTTCTTCTTCAGTTTCAGGAATACTAATAGGTTCTACTGGAGCCATAGTTTTAGCTTCATGTATTACCTCAGAAATAGATTTACCACTTTTATCTTTTTTACTTATTTTTTTATCATAAGCAAATAAAGCATCTTCTGGGAACATTAATAATTTAGCAGTCTCTCTTTGTTCTTCTTCATTAAAACCAAATTCACTTAATAAAGAAGTAATTGAGTCTCTAGTGATATTAATTCTTCCTTCTAGGGCTAAATCAAAGTATTCATTTAACTTAGCTTGATTAGCTAAAGCTGTATCTTTTCTAATTCCTAATTCTTCAATTGTTGTGATAGCTTCATTCATTTCTTGCTCAACTTTAACAAGTTCATCTTCAGCTTTCTTTGTATCTTTTTCAACAGTTTCAATTGTTTTAGGTAAATTCTTCTCTACTTTTTCTAAAATCGTACTAGGATCAAAATCAATTCTAAGACGCGTTAAAACTGTTTCAAAGTCTTCTTTATGAATACCTTGTAATAATTCTTTAAACTTCTCGCCTTGTTCTTCTAATTCTTCTCTTTGTTTTTTAAATTCTGCTATATCAGTTTGTAATTTACCCTTTTCTTCCGTCGTTCTGTCTCTAGTTTCTTCAGCTTTATTTTTCTGTCTATCCATTTCTTTTAATATTTCACTGTCAGAACCACGTAAATTATATAGTTTGTCTAATAATGTCTCTGCGTTTATCATTTGAACACTCCCCTTTTTTATCTTCCTTTATTCTGAAACAATTATAGCAAATGATTTTTTCTTTGTAAAGGAGAAAATTTTAGGGCTACTTCCTGACAAGACGCATAATATCATCATGAATTTCTAACATACTCTTCATCCCATTTTCATTGTCACAAATAACTTTTTCCCACCCTAAATAATCCGCAACAAATAAAGCATTTTCATAAACTTTCTTTAAAAACTCATTATTTTGTTCATGAATATCATTTAAAATACCGTCATTAGCTTGTCTAGATAATCTAAGTTTTAATATATTTTCATAAGTAGAGGTCAAAAATATGACAATATCAGGTCTCTTAATATTTAATTTATTATATTCATAATCAATAACCCAATCAATAAAAGCTTTTCTCTCTTCCATATCATCAATTGATGCTGACTGATAAATCAAACTAGACGTTGTATATCTATCTAGTAAGATAATCTCCCCATTATCATAATGTTTTTTTAACTTTGTATGCCATGTAATCATTCTGTCAAAAGCATAGAGATTTGTCACATAATAAGGTGATAAATCTTTAATCTCACCAAAATCACCTTGTAAATAAGTTTCTACTCCTTTAGCTTGGTATTCCCCATATGTTGGAAAATGAGCCATTGTAAACGGAATACTATCCTTTACAAACTCTTCACACAATAGTTTACATTGACTACTTTTACCAATTCCATCACTAGCCCCTTCAATAACTATTAATTTTCCTTTTTCCATAATTCACCTACCTTGAAACAATTTTATCAAAATAACAATCAAAATAAAACCTCTTTTAAGCAAGCCTTTAATTTTTTTGTTTCAAAATTTTGTACAATTAATAGTTAAAGTCATAAATCATTAATATGAAATATCATTCTTAGATACTTCTATTACAGGACGAACTCCAACTAAAACATCAGTTCTTTGTACCTGTACACTGTGAATACGGGTTGCTGTAGCATAAATCATCCAACTATAACTTGACATACTATTTCTAGGCGTTTCTAACCAATATCCATCAAATTTCGAATTATCTTTCTTTGAAAAATTAGTATTCTCGACAAGATAAAGATGACTATTTAATTCACCATTTTTCCAACTTGGAATAAAAGAATCAACAAGTCTTCTCAATTCTTCTAAAGTTAAAAGACGCGCCGCATATTTAGAATAACTAAACACTTCAGGATAAGTATGACCACCTTTTGTACTAGTAGTACCATATTCATTAGTTAATTTTCTTTCTGTATTAGATAAACTGATATTACTCCACTGACTAGTAGTAGGAAGCTGTTCTATAGCAGTTCTAGGTCCATGCCAATTTTCTCCTGAACTATCATAGGGATAATACTTCTCATTATTTGGTTTCCCTTCACTAACACTATTATAATAAATTAAAACTGCTACATTACTATTTTTTTCCATATTTGTAACATAATAAAATCTTTCTGTTTCTGAATCATAAATGCCATCTCCATTTACATCGCAATCAAAAGCATCACCTGAAGTCAAACTTCCAGTCGTTCCCAAAGAACCATAAGTAATTGTTGTAGTACCATAACTTCCATCAACTTTATAACCAGCACCGGCACAATAGTTACCCTTACATTCTTCGGTATGAAGCCTAGTTGCTCTTTTACATATGTATTTATTTGCAGAAATACGAATATCACCACTAATATTTGGAATTGTTAAAATTTCATTAACATATTGATATTCACTATTTATTAAAAGTCTTCTATTATTCATAAATACAACTAAATTACTACCAATATCATTTATAATATTTAAATTTAATGTGTCCCCCTCTATGACTTCTTTCGGCAAACTATTTTCACTTGAAATATCTACATAATCAATATTATATATTCTTCCAAATTTAAAGCTGATAATGAAGTTTTCGCTATTATCAGTGATTATCGCTTTATCATTATATGAAACTTTTATTTTCAAAATTTTCTTAATACCTAAAGAACACTGTTCATTTTCACAAATTTTATCTTTTAAATTATAATCTAAAAATTCAAATTTTAAATTATCATTATCAATTGAAGCATCACTTATTCCCATAGCAACATTTCCTAAGTTATAAACTTCAACATCATAAATAACATAAGAATTATTATCATTAAAGCTGATACTCCCAGAAATATTAGCTACATTATAATCTTCATAGTAACTAGTAGCAGCTTTAACCCCATCAACCCTTACATTAGTCACTCTAATATCTTTATCTATTTTTATTTTAGCATTTATATTCTCAATAGCCAAATTATTTTGAAATGCCGAAAATCCAACACTTATAAACAAAATAACTACAACAAACATAATAGAACTAAAATAAATTAAAATATTGTTCTTTCTATTAAATTTCATTTTTTCTTCTCTCCATCATTTATTTTCTTGGCACTTACAACATATAAATATAAATTGCCATCATTAAGAATATAAAATTTGGCTTTTTTATTATCATCTGTTCTATAAAACATAATAGGTGATCGCAGATTATCTCTAACATCAATTAATTCATTAAAACTATTAATTATTAAAATATTATAGTCATTTTCTTTAGGATAAGTCGATGTCTCTACTATTAAACGATCATACTCTTTCAAAATTTTATTAATAAATTTATCGTAGTAACTAGTTTTTTTAGTGCGTTTTCTTATTGTTATAAGCGTTAAAAGCAAAAATACAATGGATAACATCATAAATATAATACCAATAATAAATTCAAAATATTCTTTAATTACCAAAGATTTAGATGTGATAAGCTTGTCAATATTTTTATTGATTTCCTGAGTATTAAATTTAATTTCGATAGCTTTTTTTGATAAAGGTATTTGTACTAACACTTGAGCAAACTTAGGTATTTCTTGATTGTCGGAAATAACATTATTATAAGTATTTAAATACACTTCTAAATAGCTTTGAGAATCAACTCCATATTGTGATTTAAAATTAGTAGCAATACTATTGTAATATTCATAATCAATATCAACCATTTTCTTTAAATTATAAAGTGTTCCATTATTAGTTGTATTTTCCGTTGTTTTAGGCACCAATACAAATTCTTTATTATAATATTTTGCTTTTGTCTCATCATTCTCCATTACAAGCTTAGCAACAATTTCATAATCTACTGAACTTATTGTATTTGCAAGATTACTATTAAGCTGATAATTAAAGGTAAGAGGAATACTTTTGATTAAACTAGCAACATAAGTCATATTAGAATCTAAACATTCATCATCAAAAAAATTATTACTTTTCAAGCAAACAGAATATTTAACATTTCCAGTTTCTTGAAATTGTAATTTTTCTGAAACATTAGTTTCTATTGAATTAGCAAGAAACTTACTACCAAATATAAAAAGAAAACAAAAAACAAATGCAAAAAAAGAAAGTTCAATTAAAAAGGACTTATTAGTTTTTTCTTTATTTACAATAGAATATTTGTTTATAGACATTTTTACCACCTCTCATTTAACAATACAGTCGGATAGCCTATAATGGGAATTTTAAATTTAACTACTCCAACAAACATATCATTAGTAATCTTATACTTATCATAATCGTTATTAGCATCACCCTTTGTGTATATATAATATTCATTATCATTATTAACAATACGATAAATTCTGTGAACAATTACCTTACCATCATATTTATATGCGAGTACATCGCCAACATTTATACCACTATATTTCTTATCTACAATTACAACATCACCTTTTGATATTTTAGGCTCCATAGACCCACTTGCAACAGCTATAGCATAATACCTAAAATACCCAGACACAGTATAAATCAAGACACAAGTTAAAATACTTAAAAAAAATAAAATCAAAAAATCCTTTTTGCCATGATTATATCCTTGAGTAATAATTTCTTCTGTCCGATCACTTTTAAACCAATTTATAATCTTAACAAGTATTATAATAGGAAGAACAAGAAATACCACAGAATAAACGTATTCATTAGGATTAGGTATTATTGGCAACAAATACTTATATAAGTTTATAACTAATAAATAAACAATACTAGGTTTATAGCCAAATTTCAACCCTAAATATGAACATAAAATATTTTCAGAAATTGAAGGTAAAAAGGTTAATGCAACCAATAAAAACGTTTCTTTATTAAAACAAATTATATGAGATGAGAAAGCAATAGTATTATCAATGATAATAAAGAATACACAAACAATTATAATCAAAAATTTTGACTCACTAGCTTTCATTAAAAATTGATAACGTAAAAATTCTTTTATAAGAATGTAAAAAATAATAGGCAAGATTATATTCAAAAAAGAACTTATTGAAAGATAATTGGTATTTCTAGCATAGCCAATTAGAAGACCAGATAAATAATAAAGCAGAAAAAAAGCCATTAAAATAATAATAATCTCTAAGGTAATATCTTTACTATAACGATGATTATCCTTCTCAAATCCTAAAGCAAAGCATTCAGCTCCTAAGGATAATAAGAGAATTATATTTAATTCATTTTGCCCAAGTAGTTTTAATTTAAAACAATTTAAAAGCAAAAACAAACTAAAAGTAAAGGTAAGTACTATTATTCTAATATAGCTTTTTTTCATTATTATATCCCGCCTTTAAAAAGACAAATTGTCCTTAAAACATCACCTTAATCAGCAGAGCTATAATTTAAAGTGATATCACCAAAGGCAACAGTAAAGTCTCCATCTGCACGTTCAGCATCAGCTTCATATGCTAAAGTTACTGTAACCATTTCACCAGCTGCCTTAGCCAAGTTGTGTCCAGTAATAGAAGCTTTTCCAGTCGTCGTAGCAAGTTCATCACCAACTTTTACGCTTACAGAAATTTTCTCACACGCCTTTTGAACTAAAGCATCAGTAGTACCTTCAGCAGCAGTACATTTCTTTGTAACATTTTCACCAGCAACATTACCAAAAACTATACTTTTTAAGTAAGCAGTTAATTCACCAGCATTATATGCATAAAATTTGTATACTGCAGATTGTCCAGGCTCGGTAAAAGTAGCACTTAATTGTGAAATAGTTGGATCACCACTATTATCAATCACACCATTTGTCGTTACTATAGTACTAGGCGTTGCAGTCGGTGTTATTTCAGCAAGTGCAACCTTATCCTCAGCACTAGAAAAATCGACATTCATAGTACTACTATCAGGTTTTACATTTGCACTAGATTGAATATTTAAAACGCTAGAAAATGCTGCAAAACCTATTGATAAGCCAAAAATTCCAACAACCAAAGCTATTATCGCTATTACTTGTACATTTCTGTTCTTTTCCATATTTTATATCCTCCTATATTACACATTATAACATAAATCATTTATTTTTAAAGAACATTTTTATAACTTTTTTCAACATTTAAATTTATTAGATAAAATAATACTACATTTATAAATTAACTATATAGTCTATAATCATTAAAATTTGAAACTTTTTAAAATCATATTTTATAAAAAATACTTTTTTTTCACATAAATACAGATATCAAAACAATAACCAAAAGCCTAGGTTTTTCATAAACTAAAATGGAACAATAAAAGGAGGAATTTGTTTGAAAAAGAAAATTGTAAAAACAATTGTTGGTCTAATATTAGTAGTAATGCTAATTGGAACTTACAGTGTTTTTAAACCAAAAAAAGAGACTAACTTAACAACTGTTAAATTAGCCGAAGTTACGCACAGTGTATTTTATGCTCCACTTTATGTAGCCATAGAAAATGGCTATATGAAAGATGAGGGCTTAGATATTGACTTATTACTAACACCAGGTGCTGACAAAGTAAGTGCGGCCGTTTTATCAGGTGACGTTTTAATAGGATTCGCCGGTCCTGAAAGCGCTATTTATGTCTATGATGGTGGTGAGAAAGACTATCTTGTTACATTTGCGGGTCTTACTAAAAGAGATGGTCAGTTCATATTTGGTAAAGATGAAAACTTTGATTGGCATGATTTAGAAGGCAAAGAAGTATTAGTAGGTAGAAAGGGTGGTATGCCAGCTTTAAACTTTATTAATGCTATGGAAAATGCCGGTGTTGATATATCTAAAGTTAACCTAAATTATTCGGTTGAATTTGCCGCCTTATCTGGTACTTATATAAGTGGTGTTGGCGACTACGTTAACCTTTTTGAACCAAACGCATCATTATTAGAAAAAGAAGGTTATGGTAAAGTCCTTGCAAGTATCGGTTCTTTATCTGGTGAAATGCCATACACAGCCTTTTATACGAAAAAAAGTAGTTTAGAAAATGATGAGGACACATTAAAAAAATTTACTAAAGCAATTAATAAAGGTTTAAAATTTTGTACTGAAAATGATGCTAAAGAAATAGCCAAATCTATCCATAATCAATTTAAAGATTCAAACATGGATGATTTAGAAACATTTGTTAAACGTTATAAAGAAAGTGATTCTTGGTTAAAAGATACTTACATAAAAGAAGAATATTTTAAAAACTTAGAAGATCTACTTATTAAAAATAAATTAATTGCAAAATATGTTCCTTATAACGATTTAATTAAAAATTTAAATGAATAAACCTATTTTAGAAATCTCTCATATTAAAAAAGATTATATTACTATAAATGGCACGACTAAAGCAATTAAAGACATTTCCATGCAAGCGGAAAAAGGGAGTATCATTACTCTTGTTGGTCCCAGTGGCTGTGGTAAATCTACTCTTTTAAGTATTCTTGCTGGTATCGATGAACAAACGAGTGGCATCATTATTAAAGATGAAAATATAGTTGTTGGTTATATGCTCCAACAAGATGCCTTATTTCCTTGGCTAACTATTTATGAAAATGCTATATTAGGTTTAAAAATCAAAAAAATTGCTACTAAAGAAAATAAAGACTATGTAAAAAAATTATTACAAGAATACAAATTAGGTGATTTTTTAAATGCCTATCCTAAAGAATTATCCGGTGGTATGCGGCAACGTGTGGCCTTAATAAGGACCCTTGCTCTAAGACCTGACATTTTACTTTTAGATGAGCCATTCTCAGCCCTAGATTATCAGTCACGCCTAAAAATCAGTGATGACGTTTATAAAATTATCAAAAAAGAAAATATCACGGCTATTTTAGTAAGTCATGACATATCAGAGGCTATATCCATGTCTGATAAAGTCCTAGTGTTATCTAAAAGACCATGTGAAATCAAAAATATTTATACTATAAACTTAACTAATAAAAGTACACCTATTGAAAATAGAAAAGCTAAAGAATTTGCAAGCCTTTATAATGATATATGGAGGGATTTAGATGTCCAAGATTAATAATAGTAATGATTTAAAAAGAAAAATATTAAAGGAAAAAATATTAGTATTAACCTTGCAAGTCACTTTAATAATGTCTTTTCTTATCACCTGGGAGATTCTTTCAAGAAAGGGCATAATAAGCAGTTTTTTATTCTCTTCTCCAACGAAAGTTTTAAAAACGCTCAAGGATTTATATTTAGATGGTTTATTATGGACTCATATATGGGCTACGCTTTATGAAATAATTATATCATTTATTATTGGTATTATATTTGGTTTCATCATTGCTATTATTCTATATGAAATACCTTTATTAGAACGGGTATGTGCCCCTTTTTTAACGATGATAAATAGTCTTCCTAAAGTAGCTTTAGGTCCTATCATTATTATATGGTTTGGAGCTAATATTAAATCGGTAATTGTAATGGCCTTACTTATTAACCTAATAGTTAGTATTTTAAATATTTATAATGGTTTTCAAGGTGTTGATAGTTATCGTTTAAAACTTTTAGAAACATTAGGTTCTAGTAAAAAAGATACCTTAAAATACTTAATCATCCCCGAATCAAAAAGAACGATTTTGTCTTCTTTAAAAATCAATATTTCTATGACTTTAATAGGCGTTATTATGGGAGAATTTTTAGTTAGTAAAAAAGGACTCGGATATTTAATCATATATGGAACACAAGTATTTAAATTAGATTTAGTTATGACAGGAATCTTCTTATTAATTATTATTTCATTTATTCTCTATAAAATAGTAACTTATTTCGAAAAAAAATGGTCTAGGTAAAACACCTAGCCATTTATTTTGAGTAACTCATAAGCTAAAAAATCTTATCCATATCATCATCGGTAGCCATCTCATTTTTCTTAATCATTTTCTAAATTTCACATTCATAGATAATTTTAAAAGTATCATTCTCGCCTCTTTCGATACCAATCAGTCTTAACACACATGACACATACACTCTCTATCACCAGGTAAAATATTAAAACAACCAAGTAATTTTTTCCTTTTAAATTGGTATTTTTTATTTTAAATTTATAATTTTTTATTCAGATATCGTAAGTTTTTTCACCCAACTTATCTAAATACTTATCTAAAATTATTTGATTTTTCTAGCCTTAATAAGACTATAATCATCTTTATCAACATTACTTGAAGTTATATCTTCAAAACCAACCCTTTTTAATACTTCTATCTCATGTTCAACAGTAAGTGGTGTATCTATATGTTTATGATTTTCAATATTATGTTCTAATTCGTACAATTGCCCATCTTCTATTTCTTGAGTTAAAGCTATTTTATCACAATTAATGAATTGACCATTTTTTTTTAAACAATCATAAATCTTTTTATATAGTTTAATTTTTTCTTCGATTTTGAAATGATGAAGTGCTGATGTAGATATAACTGCATCATAATCATCTCCAAACTCAACTTCGAAGAAATCTCCACATATAGTTGTTACATGATCTGCAAAAATTCTTTTCTTTAGTTCTTCAAGCATGTTTTCGGTAATATCTATGACTGTAACTTCAGCACTTGGAAATAATTCAAACACATGAATTAATTCTAAACCTGTACCAGCTCCTAAGTCTAATATTTTTTTAGTTTCTTTATCTAAACTATCCCCTAATGTTTTCTTAGTTTCCATATAAGTACTATGTACATCATCATAAGAATCTATTTTCTCATTAAAGAATGTTCTTTGTTTTTGATTTCTTTCATATAAATTCATAATTATATCCCCCTTAAATTTATTTCTATATTATTTTTAATTAAATCTTTTATTTCTCTATCAGTTAATTTAATACTATTAACACACAATTGTGTTGCTATACCATGAGTATAGAATCTTACTTCACGGTATACTCTTTTTGCTTCTTCTAAAGTTATATTATATTGTTTTACCATTGCTTCAATTGTTTCAAAGTTTCTATCAGTATTTAATACTTCTTCTACTGTTCTAGAACCAGCAAAGTCGGTCATAAATAATGAAAAGAATACATTTGGTTCTTTCTTAGCATAAAAAGCATATGCATAACTTATTGTGTATAAATAATCATTTATATCTACATATTTATATATAAAAGAAGAATAGTCCTTTCTTAAATAAAATTTAAGATCTTCTTTATACATATCAAAGTTTTCGTAGTTTTTAAATATTGGCCCAGTTGAACATCCTATATATTTAGCAAGTTCTCTAGCTGTTAATTTTGAGTAACCTTGCTCTTTTATAAAATCAACACTTTTCTCCAATATATCTTCTTTAGAATATTTAATTGTTCTAGCCATAAACATCACCTCACAAATGTATAAAATAACATTTGTTATTTAATATAATACACTATATCTCTAATTTGTCAACATAAAAATAACATTTGTTATTTAATTTTGATGTTTTGGGCTAAAAAAACGTAACTAAAACGTATCTAAGACAAAAGACACACCTAAAATTACCTAAATATTGTAATAATAGAAAAACTCGCAAGCCTTTATTTATAAGGCTTTGTGAGTTTATTTACCACAGCACTGTTTATACTTGCATCCACTGCCACAAGGAGAAAAGATTTGGGATTTTTGAGTGCATTTGACAGCATTTTATTGCGTTTAATTGCACTTTTTTGCACTTAAGAGCACTCCGTAGCACCCAAGAATTTACTCGGAAGGTATCTAAAAAGGTGTCTAGAATACTTTTATAATACTTTTCCAAAATTTTTTAGCAAGACTTATTTATTTCCTACAATTATCTTTCCATCTAGATTACAAATATAAGCATCTGGTAGTAACAATTTTATTTCTTTTAAAACTCTATCATCATTTTCATAGTTTCTACCAACTAATATTCCTTCTATTAAATTTGATGGTATTCCAAATAAAACTGCTGATTCCCTATCTGTAAAAAAGTCATCTTTATTCTTTCTATATTTAATAAATTTTTCATAATAATCATGATTTACAAACGGTTTAACTTCTTTATCATTTAAATTGTTTAAATCTAATATATCACCTTTTAATAATTCTAATGCAAATTTATTATTACCATTGAATATAATACCTATTTGAACTCTATTTTGTACTAGACTTGGCATGAACCTGGCTTCTTTAGTTTGTTCTAAAGTCCACATATGACAGTCTACTTTTGATACTATATCTATAATATTATTCATCTCATTATATGGAATAACTGCTGTTTGATTCTTTTGCGTATCAACTCCATTCTCAAAAATTCCACAATACATTATAGTTCCACCTGAATAAAAATTAATATAATCTTTTAAATTATAATCATTTTTTAAATTCCATACACCCACACTACTTGGATATTTAGAAAGTCTCCCATCTATAAACCAACTTGATATTACTCCATCTTTCAGTATTTCTTTTAGTCCATCAAGGTTTTTATAGGTTCCATGTAATAAAGTTCCTTTTTTTAACTTTACTGTATCACCCACATTGTATTTATTTTTATCTATAACACTATTTTTAGCTTCATAGTATTTTTTGATTTGCTCAACTAATATTTTCTTTCCTTGTTCATCAAGTATTTCATTTTCGTTAACTATATTTATATATTTTTCTTTTGTCATTAATTATCACTCCTATGCTAATTATATCATACTTTTTTGAATACTGATGCTCCATGCCACTTTGACAATGGACACAATTTCATATCATATTAAAGCAAAATTGCTTGCAACCCCTTATAAATAAATGGAAAAGCACATTTTAAGTTCTTACTAAAAAAATTGCGAATTTACTCTTAAAAATGGTATCTAGATACCTTTTAGATACTCTCGGGAAGGTATCCAAAAAGGTATCTAAAGCATATTCAGAAGTATTCGGAGCATGAAAAAAACCCGTAATTACTGGGCTTTTACTACTTTCCACAACATTGTTTATATTTCTTACCAGAGCCACAAGGATAATTATATAAATGAAGCGAACACAAACACTTAGGACAATGATCTCTTGCTGTATAACCAAGTAGTTTTACCAATTTGCCACATCTTAAACAAGTAACCTCTTATCAATCATTTTAAAATGTTTATTTTCCATCATAACCTTCAAAATAGTTTATATTCATTGCTTTTTTAACCTCTTGCATTGTTTTTTCTGAAGCCATATGGGCTGTTTTAGTACCCTCACTTAAAACTTTCATAACTTCTTCTGGGTGTTCACGTAGATACTGTTTCTTCTCTCTTATTGGTCTTAAGTATTCATTTAAGTGACTTGCAAGTTCCTTTTTACAAAAAACACAACCTCTTTTACCACTCTTACATTCTTCACATATAACTTGGGTATTTTCTTTATTAACTAATTTATGATAGTAATATACCATACATATATCTGGGTTGGCCGGATCATCTTTTTTTATTTTAGATGGGTCTGTCAAAGCTCCCATAACTTTTTTATTAATTGTTTCTTCATCATCAACTAAATATATCGCATTTCCTAAACTTTTACCCATTTTTTCATTACCATCAAGGCCTTTAATTCTTGGCGTTTCTGATAAAAGAGGTTCAGGTTCTTTTAATACCTCACCATATATATGATTGAATTTTCTTACTATTTCCCTACATTGCTCAATAAGAGGTAATTGATCTTCCCCAACCGGAATTAACTCGCCATGAAAAGCCGTAATATCCGCCGCTTGACTAACTGGATATCCTACAAAACCATAAGTAACACTTTCACCATCATTACCAAATAATGCTTTCTTCTGCGCTATCTCCGTTTTAACTGTTGGATTTCTATAAAGTCTTGATATCGTAACTAAATTAGAATAAAACACCGTAAGCTCCGCAATGGAAGGTATTGCTGATTGAATAAAAATATGTGTTTTCTTAGGATCTATCCCAATTGATAATAAATCACTTGTTAACTCAAAAACACTTCTATACACCTTATTTGGATCATTAAAATTATCGGTAAGTGCTTGCACGTCCGCAATTTCTAAAAAGAACTCATTACCAGATTCTTGTAATTTTTGCCAGTTTACTGCCGCCCCAAATAAATGGCCTAAATGTAAATTACCAGTTGGTCTTATACCAGTTAAAATTATTTTCTTTGTCATAACACACATCCTTTTAAGGTATTATACTACTTTTTCCTAACTCTTGTCATCTCATAATCAAAATTTAACATTTCACAGTCGTCTACCATATCGAGTACTTGAAATATTTCCTTTAAATATGCATCATACTCTTCTTCACTACAAATAAACATTTTCTCTCTTATAAAATATACCATATCTACTATATCTAAGTATTTCTTCTTATCTTTAATCTTATTAAAAAGTAAATTATAATACGCATTATTTTCTACTCTATTAATATTACAATACTTAAAATATTTCTCATTAATATTATCAGCATATTGTAGCTTTTTTAATAACTCCAATACTTTTTTATAATTATGATAATCAAAAGGCTTATCACTCTTTAAATCACAATATTTAAGTAACTCATTCTTTAATTCTTTCTTAGAATAAGTCTTTTCTTTCTTAATTTCTTTCTTCTCTTCTTTAACAATAAAAGTCTTTTTATTCTTTTGTTTCTTATCATATATTACACTACAATAAGCATAATAATAATCTATCAATTCACTAGGAACCTCTAATTTAGCTAAAATTTCTTTCAATCCTTCCAAAGAAAAATTATCATCAATATTTAAATATTTTCTTCTAAATTCTTCATAATAATATTTAAAATCAAAATTATCTTCCCTAGTTTCTTCTAAAAATTTTATTATATCAGATTTAAGTCCTTGTTCTAACTTAGTCGTATTTGGATTTATTAAACATTCATCTATACTAGCCTTTATCTCTAGTTCAGCAATTTCTCTATCTTTACCCAATACATTAAATGCTTTTTCATCATCAATAGTAATAGATTTCAAACTTTTATCTAAAATTGGTGTTTTTAAAAACATTTCTACTATTTTACCTTTTTCATATTCACTAGAGTCAAAATGTTCAATAAATTCCTTCATTATTCTTAAAATTGCTTTAAACTTTCCTAAATGACGATAAAAAACACTTTTATTATTTAAAACATCTACACTAAAGCATAAACTATTCAATGCTTCAGTATCAAGCTTGGTGGGCTTTCTACTCCCAAAAGGCCCATATATATCAAACATTGCCAAGGCTATTGTACCATCTAATTCTTTTATAAGTTCACTCTTCAAATTACTCATTCTATCACTTCCTAACTCTTGCCATCTCATAATCAAAGTTTAACATTTCCATCTTTCCTACCATATCAAGTACTTGAAATATTTCCTTTAAATATGCATCATACTCTTCTTCACTACAAATAAACATTTTTTCTCTTATAGAATATACCCTATCTACTATATCAGCATATTCTTTTTTATTTTTAATCTTATTAAATAACATATTATAATACGCATTATTTTCTACCATATTAATATTACAATAATTAAAATATCTCTCATTAATATTATCTGCAAATTGTAGCTTCTTTAATAACTCTAATACTTTTTTATAATTATGATAATCAAAAGGTTTATCACTCTTTAAATCACAATATTTAAGTAACTCATTCTTCAGTTCTTTCTTTGTATAAATTTTACTTTCCAAAACCTCTTTCTTCTCTTCTTTTATAACAATTGGTTTTAGTTTCATTTGTTTCTTATCATATATTTCTTTACAATAAACACTATAAATATTTATAAGGTCTTGAGACAAAGTTAACTCATCCAAGCTACGTTCCATTCCTTCAAAATCATAATTGGTAGAAACTGTTAAACATTTACTTTGAAAAGTCTCATACTTACTCTTTAAAGTCATTTTATCTTCTTCCATTTTATCTAAAAATTTCTTAATATCTCTTTTTAATCCTGACGACAAAGTTATTGTATCCGGATTATTATGATATCTTGTTAAACTACTTACAAACCTTGCTAAAGACATTTTTCTAATCTTACTAAATTCTAAAAAAGCTTCATTTTTATTCATAAAAAGACTATCTTCAATTATCTCATCGTTAAAAGGAATACTTAAAAAAAGACGTATTATTTTCCCTTTTTCATAATTAGACACATCCATTTGTTTTAATAAATCATCTAATAATATAAATGTCTGTCTAAATTGTTCTTTATTAAAGTAATACACGTCTTTCTTTTCTAAAAAATCTAAAACAAACTTTAAAACCAAGTCAATTGGTTTCTTTATTTCCCCTTTTTTCTTACTTGTCTTATCTTCATCAAACTTGGTTCTAATCTTACTTACAGTATATTTTCTTATTTTTTTTAAATCACGTCGCGTATTTCTTTCTTCATAAGTTGGCAAATCCATTTGTCCATATAAATTTTTTAATAATAACCCTGTTTTTTTATATATTCCCATATATGTATTTTCATCTATTTCATCTTTTAACACTAAACTATTCTCATTACTTATTTTATTTTGACTATCATTAATTTTCTTAAGAACTAGTTCTTTAAGTATCTCTAAATTACTACTCATGCTTTTGTCTCACCCTTTTCATCATTTGAATCTCATAATCAAAATTTAACATTTCGGTCTTTCCTACCATATCAAGCACTTGAAATATTTCCTTTAAATATGCATCATACTCTTCTTCATTACAAATAAACATTTTCTCTCTTATAGAATATACCCTATCTACTATATCTAAGTATTTCTTCTTATCTTTAATCTTATTAAATAATACATTATAATAAGCATTATTTTCTACTCTATTAATATTACAATAATTAAAATATCTCTCATTAATATTATCTGCAAATTGTAGCTTCTTTAATAACTCCAATACTTGCTTATAATTATGATAATCAAAAGGCTTATCACTCTTTAAATCACAATATTTAAGTAACTCATTCTTTAATTCTTTCTTAGAATAAGTCTTTTCTTTCTTAATTTCTTTCTTCTCTTCTTTAACAATAAAAGTCTTCTTATTCTTTTGTTTCTTATCATATATTTCTTTACAATAAACATAATAATAATTAACAATATTAGTTGGTACTCCTAACTCACTTAAACTTTCCTTTAATCCCCCAATTTCAAAATTATCATCAATATTTAAATACTTTCTTTTAAAAGTATTATACTTTTGGCCAAAATCAATATTTTCTTTTTCAATTGTTTCCAAAAAAGCTTTTATTTGACATTTTATTTCACTTGGTATTTCTTCTGAATCAGGATTTTTAAAATATTTTTCTAAACAAAATTCTGCTTTTGGAACTGGCATATTCATTTTACTACTAAAATCTAATATAGCTTTATCATAAATAAGTGAAATGGTATTATTGGTACTTTGTTCAAAATTGATAACTAAAAACTTTCTTATTAATTGTCCTTTTTCATAATCACTCATAGGATATGTCATAAATAAACTTTCTAAAGAAGCCATTGTATTTTGAAATTTTATCATATTTGAATAACTTTTCTCTTTTCCAATTAAAACTCCCATCATAAAATCAAAAGAAGAAATCATTTTTGCATATAAAGCTTGCAAATTTTCTTCATCATCATGCTCTATCATTTTTTTTACATTATTTATTGCCAAATTTAAGCTATCAACAAACGAGCCATATAAACTAGCCATTTATGCCACCTCTCACTTTCTTCATAATCATATATTCATAATCAAAATTTTCTTTATAGTCTTCTATAGCCTTATCAAGCATATTAGTAATTTCTTCTTTAGCTACTAATAAATCTTCTTCACTACCTATATTATCTACATACCACTTAATGTCTTCAATCAATCCTTCATATCTTTTATTATCTTTAATCTTCATAAAAAAATATCTATAATAAGCTTCATTTTCTATTTTATTTGTTTCACAATAACGGAAAAAACCATCATTAATATTATCAGCATATTGTAGTTTAGCAAGTAGCCAAAGAACTCTGTCGTAATTTGCATAATCAAAAGGCTTTTCACTCTTTAAATCACAATATAAAGCCAGTTCAGTTTTAAGTTCTTTCTTTGTATAAGTAGTTTCTTGAACATTCTTCTTTTCCTCTTTACTAACAATAAACTTATTACTATTCTTAATATTATTCTTTCTATAATAAGCTAAATAATATTCTATTAAACTATTAGGAAGGCCAATATTCTTTAATGGTTCAACTATCTCTTTAAAATCCTCATCAGTTTTATCTTTAACACTAAATGCTTTAATTTTAATATATTCTCCCTTTATATATTCCCCTTTCTTAGTTACATTTAAAATTAACTCATGAAACATATTTTTTATATCTAAAGAAAGCTCATCAGTATTTTCATCATTCAAATAAATAATAAGGTATTTTTGTAAAGTAACCGAGTTATTTACTCCATAATTCACAAATAAATCTTTATATTGTTCATAATTTATATATAAAGTGTTTTCTGCTTGAATAATCGAAAAATTCATTTCTACAACTTTTCTAGCAAAGTTACATTTCTCATGATAAGTTAAACCAGCGTCCTCTACAAGAGTTTCAATAACGTTAAAAGAGCAAATTAAATGTTCAACGTCACCTTCCAATGTATTACCAGCACAAAGCGTATGTTCAATTGAAACCAAACAATTATAAGCATCAATATCACCAATATTTTGCAATTTAACTTTTGCTTTTGCAATAAAAGCTACAACTTTTTGTAAAGCCTTATCCATTTAAAATCCCCCTTAAAGTGTATTAACTAGTCTATCACAAATAATAAAAATTGCAAGCAAAAAAAAAGAAACCAACATAACTAAAAGGCTTCTTTAAGTATATTAATTCTCAGATAATATAAACGGATTACCCCTGCTGCCATCTCCGCTTTGTACTCCCACATTCGATGTCAGATAAACGACGGGACGCACGCCATTGTTGTTGGACGCACTGGTGAGGCCGACGCCCCCACCTGAGAGCACAGTGAACGCACGGTTCGCATAGGAAGAGAGCGCACAAGGCGATAATGTCCATTGTGCACTACTTAATAACCAGTCATTATTTTTGCAATCACTTACACTACTGTTTTTCCAATTATTTAAATATGTATTTAAACATGTTGCTCTGTCTGTTGTGTCTCCACCACTCGTAGCATATCCATAATCACTTGGATACATTAAGCCTACTTTGCCTGTCCACTTTGTTGTTCTTTCTACTGTATCATTACAATAGTTACCACTTGAACATATCTTGCCAGTATTACTGCTTCTTTCATATGCATAGAAATGTTTTGTTAATCCTCCACTTGCACTTGACCAATCATTTGTTCCTTGACTACCTGTGTTCCATACGGCATCACTTATTAATGTTTTTAATTTGTCTTTTATACCTGTACTTGTGAAATTACAACTTGTTGTTCCATTATTGTTAGAGTAATAACATTTTCCTGATTGGTTATTCCAGTATAATGATCCACCAACTGACTCACTTTCATAGCCTGGATTTAATAATTTCATTAAATCAGCTTGGCTCCATTCATTGACACCATATCCATTATTTACAGAACTTTCACTTGTGTCCCATGAGTAACTACCTATAGAGCTAGCTCTTATTAATTTTACTCTGTCTTCTTTATTTCCTGTGCCATCATCCACATCTTTCATTGTACCGATGATTCGCCATATATCGCCATCAATACTTACATAGTTATTTGGAACTGCTCCTATATACCTTGTATTTCCATAATCATCTACCGCTGTATCACTTGCTGTATCCGCTACATAATCACTTAGAGGTACTTTCCCTTTTTCAAGTATTAATTTAACACTTATTTCTCCACTGAAGTTTTTGCCTTGTTGGGCATCTTGGGCTGTGTCAGCATTTTTATAATGATATACTAAATAATATGTTGTTTTTTGTAGTGTACTATTATCAAAATCTGCTTGTTCTAATATAATTGGATTTTTATTTTTTAATGCTTTTGGTCCATAGACTTTCTTTGGACTGCCATTTATTTTTAATGTATCTTCTTTGTAGTAATGTACTTTATTATCAGCACCTGCATCTGTTGCGCTATTACCTTGAGTAATTGTTACATTATCAGTAGTTGGATTAGTTGATTTATAAAGACTTACTTCTACATCACTTCCAAAAGACTCGTCTAATATTCCTTTTAAATCTATTTCATAGATGCCTTTACCTGTTGCACTATTTTTTTCAATTGTGAATGTTTGAATACCCATTTCACCTGGTAGCAGACCAGAACTTTCAAATACCTTTGTACCTTGCCACTTAATGTTACCTAAGTCTTCGGTTACAATATTTAGTTTTTCATCATTTCCTGTTGTTTTATTTGCTGTCGCAAAATATGCATAACTGGCACCTACAGTTGCTACAATAGCCAGTAATAAAACTACTACCGCTATCATAATCGTTTTCTTTTCATTTTTCATAATCTGTACCTCTCTACTTCTAGTATGAATAATTTGATATTTTTTATGTATCTACTATCTCTACCATAAGTAAATGGTATCACAAAGATATCATTTATTCAATACCATTTTGGTATCACAATGATACTAATAGTTCAAAAAAGGGGCTGTAATGAAATAAAATAATTTCATTGCAGCTTTTTTTTATTTTAAAAAAACTAAAAAGCGTTGGAAAACTTAATTTCTAACGCCGTTTTGTGATACAATCTAATTGTCGAAAGAAGTTGTATCACATGGATTATTTTAACACAATAAGGCCTTTTTTCATAGTCCCCTCATTAGAGGTCTGTGAGGAATTTGAAAAAATAGATAAATTTTTACTTATTTTAAATAAAAGTGGAATAGGAATTTTAATTGCAAAAGAACAAAATAGAATTGGTAGAACAGGCTATAATCCTTTTAATTTGGTTGCCACAATAATTTATTGTTTTTCACAGTTTAGAAGTAGTTTAAGAGAAATAGAACAATTATGCAAATATGATTTACGAATAATATATTTAATGCAACAAGAACAACCAAGCCACAATGTAATAAAGGAATGTATCAATAAATATATCTTGCCACATCATTATGAAATATTTGTACGAATTACTAAAACAATCATATCAGAATTTAATTTGGACATAAGTAATCAGTATTTAGATGGAACGAAAATAGAAGCAAATGCAAATAAATATAAATTTGTTTGGAAACCAACTACTTTTCATAAAAGACTAGATGCCAAAATAAAAGAATTGCTAGTTTCAATGGAAATAGAAGTTACTGATAAGCATTTAATTAAAAGTAATAAATTAAATGAGTTTATTAAGACTTATATCATTAATAAGAAAATAAATATAAATTCAATACCTTTTGGAAAGGGTAAGCGTTTAACAAAGGAACAAAAAAACTACAAATTAGCTTGCCAATATTTGACTAAATTATTAGAATATGAGGAAAAAGAAAAAATATGCGGTGAAATTAGGAATTCCTACTTTAAAACAGATAAAGATGCAACAGCCATGGTATTAAAAGAAGATTACTATTCCAAGTTAAGCCATGACTTTCATGCAGGATATAATATTCAAGTTTTAGTATCAAGTGGACTGATTACGATGTATGGAGTATTTCAAGACAGAAGTGATTACCATACTTTCATTCCTATGAATGACTTGTATTTTAAATATTACAATGAATATCCCAAAAACGAATGTGCTGATTCAGGTTATGGGATTTATGCCAATTATAAATACATGAGAGAACATAACATAGGAAATTATGTAAAATTTCAATCTTGGGCAGGAGAAGTAGATGGAAAACGTCCTCAAATTTTTTATACATTTGATGATGGAGTTTTATGCTTAAATACATGTATTGGTGAAGAAATATCATTTAACTCTAGTCATCATCAAAGGAATGAAGGTGGAAAACTTTTCAAGTTTACTGGCTGCAATAATTGTAATTATGCCTATATATGTAAGAAGAATTTAAAAAATAAAAATTTAGATTTTCGTTTGTATGAACTGATACCAGATTATGAGTTGTTAAAAGAACAAGCGAGAAATAATTTGTTGTCAGCCAAAGGTATTGAAATAAGAATTAATAGAAGTATTCAAGTTGAAGGAACATTTGGACAATTGAAGCAAAATATGCAATATGTTAGAATTAGAAGACGTGGAATAGAAAAAGTACCTTGTGAAATTATGCTTATGTGTTTAGGAAGAAATATTAGAAAATTTTTTGTTATATTGGATACTGAAAAGATTAAAAGTAATTATTGGAAAAAATCTGCTAATTTAAAACCTGAAAAATTACCTTTTCCAAAACAAAAAAATGAAAAGAAAAAAGCTGTATGAAATTATTTTATTTCATTACAGCCCCTATTTCTTCTTTCTCTTTTTCTTCTTTTTATCTTCACTAAAGATATCATACATAGTAGGTTCTAATTCTGATTCATTTTTTTCTTCTTTTTTATTATTACTTTCAAAATCATCAATTATCTTTGTTGCTTCATCTATTTCTTTTGTAATATCTTCTTTCTTAACACTTGGCTTAATTTCTTTTTCTTCGTTAATACTTTCTTTTTCTATTTTCTTTACTTCTATATCACTATCTTTGTTTTCTATCACTTTCTTATTTACTTTCTTTCTCTTTGGTTTATGTAAAATAATTAAAATTAAAACAAATATAACAACAATAGAACCTATCCCTAAATATAATAATACTTGTTTATACTTAGCTATTTCTTCATTATAACTATCAAATAAATTAGTATTATATTTCACATAATTATTTAGTTCTTTATCATATATATAATAATCTTCTTTACCAGTCACAATATTCATTGCTTTTACTATAACTAAATCATCTTTCTTCACACAGTCATAGTCTATATCATTTATTTTAACTGTACTTTTTGTAAATCCCTCTAATTCTTTATCTATAGGCATAATATACAAAAGTAATTGATCACTTTTATTTTCGTTATATAATGTATAACTATTTTTATCTTTATCATATATAGCAAAAGCTAAATCACCTTTACCATTTTTAATGGCTACTAAAGTAAAGTTTGATACTTCTGAATAGAAGGCTGGAACTTCGATATCATTAATTTTAATAGTTGTTACCTCATAAGTTGAAGGTGCTTCTATTTTCTTAACATTTTTAACAATTGTATAATCAGAATTACTAATATTAAGTTTGATAGGATTTTCATCTTTTACATTAACATTTATTTTATATTCTTTAGCATTACCAGTTTCACTAGTTACAATGACACTAAAAGTATTAGCCCCTTCTGATACTTCAAATTCTCCTGTACCTGTAATACTTGCATAAGAACTTGCCTTTTCCCCTTCAATTGTTACTTTATTAACTGTATTTGGTACGTCAACACTATACTCTAAAGTATCAGCATTAAAATCAGGACTTAACTTATAACCTTTAACGCTCAAAGATTTCAAGTTGTTATTAGCATCCCTCTGTCTTGGAGCTGTTACGGTAACAACTCTTACAGCACTAATGTTGCTTGTCTTGCCATCACTACTAGTTGCATCCCCGGTTGCCCGAAAACTAATCTGACCAATTCCAGTAGAACGACATGTTACAGTTAAATACTTAGTTGTGTTTCCGCCATTACTTGTTGCATCAGCATATCTTTGAGTACACCCACTAGTCGACCCATTTCCTTCTAAAGAAACATTCCAAGCTGCTACCCCACTAATAGTAAGAGTAGCTGTTACAGAACTACCTTGTTCAATACTAGTAGCACTTAAACTCATACTATAAGATGGAGCTGCATGCACGACACCCATAAGTGATATTGATACCAATATACCAAAAATTTCTCTTTTTATTCTTTTCATTTTTTTCCTCCTTTAAGCTTGACTTATATTTTTTTGTCCAAGTAGATACTGGCGCATTCTAAGTAAGTCAGCTGAATTAACATTACCACTTGTATTAACAAGTCTTGCGGCTTCTAAATAAGCCCCACTAAGTTTTACTTGGCCAAGTAAATGTTGACGCATTCTTAGTAAATCGGCTGAGTTAATTACGCCATCACCTGTTAAATCGCCATAAACAACAATTGTTTTTGTTTCACCGGTTTTAAAACTGATTGTTATACCAGTTCCAACTTTTTGTGAATCACCTACTACACTACCACTTGCATTTTTAAAGGTAAGTTCACTAGATGTCGTCTTAGATTTTAATGTACCAATTGTTGTATTTAAAGTTGTATTAGTTAAATAACTACCCTTAACTTTCAAATTCATTCTACTAACATGGGTACTAACTGGTGTAACTTGTGGTTTATTGTCGTTATTGTTATTGTTGTTATTATTTCCATTATTACCATTATTATTGTTATTACTATTACCATTGAAATTACCAACGTACTTACCAGAACTATCTTTACTAGAACCAGTTGCGGCATATACAAGGCCTGCTTTAGCCGGATTACTTTCTGATGAATAAGCCCCTATATTATAGAAATTATAAAATCCGATATAAGTATTACCATTATAACTAAATTCTTCACCACTTGTTACAAGCCCTATAGTAGTTCCTACCTCTTGTCTTGACAAACTAGCTAAATAAATAGGACTAACATTGGCTTCTTTGGCTGCAGTCATAAACATACTTGAATAACTTATTTTATCAATATTATCACAACCACTCATAAAAGTACCTTGTAAAACACTTTTTACCATATCTTCCGTATAAAAAGAATTATTACCTAAATCCTCAAACATTAAAATACTATCTTCTTCTAAGAAATTTCTAGGATCTAGAAAATAGGCCGTTACCTCAGTTGACCCAACATACCAACTACCTTCTGTGTTAGTATTAGAAGCATCAACACACTTAGCACAACTATTTTTATTAATGGAACTAACCCATTTTTCTCTTTCTACCGATGTATTAAAATCTAAATTAGTTTTTATCGCTTCAAAAGTCCAATTAGGTCTATTCTTATGTATTACTCGTAACCATTTTTTATAAGTTTCTGGAAATCCTTGTGCGTCTAATTTCTTTTCAAAGTCAGTATCGCTAACCGTACTAGTTCCACCCTCTTCCCTGCCGGTTACTGGGTGAGTCGTATATTCGGGCATATTATTATATACAGGAATTTGAAAATGCAGAGCTAAACTAAGTAAGCCATTATTTTTATAGGAATTATAACTTGTACTTGCTTCATTATAAGGCGCTGCTAAATTAGCCATATATTGATGATTATATGTGCCATAATAGCTACTTGGATTAACATTAAACTTTTTTAAATAACTTGTATTTTGTCCCATGGCAATATAAGAAGAAGAAATAAACTTAGCCCCGCCAACAATAGCTTTTTTAGGACTAGTCCATGGTCTATCGTATGGATCAATAAATTCTTCACCATCAACATTTAAATAAGTGCTACAAACATAACCACTTTGACCATTATAATATATGTTATACCAGCCTGCACTACAACCTGTTCCACTACTCTTATTAGAACTTTTTAAAACAACTTTATAACCTTGATATAAATAGCCTAAAGAATAATAACTAGTACCAGGGCCACTTCTGAATCTTACCTCATCAGCATTAACAACCGCGTTAATCTCATCAGTCGCATAAACAGTACTAGGAACTAACACACACACTAGAATATTTAAACATAATAAAATATTTAAAAATTTATATTTCTTCATATCATCCTAGCCTCCTATTTACATCAGAATTATATCAAATAAAAGGCTTTTTTTAAAGTCTTCTAAAATTTTTTTTGTAAATAAACTATCAAATATTGTTAATTATTAAATTTTAAGGTATAATTTGATAGTATAATAAAGAAATAAATAGATAGGGGTTGTTTTATGAGAGTCTTCTTAAAAAAACTTAAAAACACTAAAAAAGGTATGAAATTTACGTATTTTTTTGCTTTAATAACTTATATAGTAACACTAGTACTCTTTACTAAAAGTATATTAAGTCTAGTTGGTATTGAAACAGTTATTAGAACAATATTGATTATTGTCTTCATCTTGTATGGCTTAATATATATGGTTTTTGCTCTTGCTAAAATGTTTCAAAATAAAAGACTTGGATTTACTATTATAAGTGTTATAACACTTTTACTAGCACTTATATTTGGCTTTGGTTCTTATTACATAGATAAACTGTATGGTAAACTTGAGAACTTAACAACAAAAGAAACTAGTACTTATACAACTGTCTTACTTGGTTTAAATGGCACAAGTTATGATAGTGATATAACAATTGGTTTAATAAGTGATGAAAAAGACCGAACTGGTTATATTTTACCACTTGAATTTATGAAAAAAGAAAAGATGAACAATGAAACTAAATATTATAGTAATTATACTGAATTAATTGAAGCCTTGTATAATAAAGAGGTTGATGCAATATTTATTACTAAAGATTATAAGACAATATATGGAAATGAAGATAAGTATCAAAATATTGGTACTGAAACAACTATTTTAAAAGAATATCAAAAAGAAATGAAAACTGAAGAAAGTGAATTACTAACTTCTACTAAAAGTTTAACTGAACCATTTACAGTTTTAGTTATGGGAGTTGATTCAGAAGAAAAAGATGGCCTTGATGCCAATGCCGCATTTAATGGTGATACACTTATTCTTGTAACATTTAATCCAAAAACTTTAACTGCTACGATGTTTAGTATTCCAAGGGACTTATATGTACCAATTATAAGTAGCTATGGCTCTCAAATAACAACTAATAAAGTAAATTCATCTGCAGCCTATGGAACAGCAAGCACTGTTAATACGATTAAAAATTTGACTGGTATTGATATTGATTATTTTGTTAAAGTTAATTTCCAAGGTGTAATTGACTTAGTAAATACTTTAGGTGGTATTGATGTTGATGTTGAAGCACCTGATTATGACTATTATATTTCACAATGGGGAGAAGGAAATCTTTGTGAAAGTGACGCCAATAGAACCTACATTCACCCAGTCTGTATGAAAACTGGTTGGCAACATTTAAATGGTGAACAAGCTCTAGCCTATGCTAGAAATAGACATGGATTTTTAATGAGTGACTTAGCTCGTAATAAACACCAACAACAAATTATCGAAGCCGTGGCCAAAAAACTTGTTAAAACCTCAAACTTTAGTGAATTTGAAAAATTACTTGATACAGTAAGTAACAATATTGCTACCAACATGAAAACTAGTCAAATATTATCATTCTATCAAAGCTTAAAAGG
>CAKOMI010000009.1 GCA_934096605.1 uncultured Bacilli bacterium | reverse complement strand
ATCAGAAAAAAACATAGAATCACCTAAATAATTCTATGCTTAGAGGACTAGAAAATATGTTGGCATTAAATAGTAAATTGATTAGATATGTAACTTAGATTAATAATTTCATATGTTTGCACTAATAAATATATCATTTATTTGAAGTACTTTCTTATTATTGCCATTCTACCTTATTTTTATAATAATATTTCAAAAGTTTTAACAAAAACATAACGCTTTGATGATATTGCTGAAATCTAATTTAGATTTTCCTTTCACGATTAAATGAAATAAAAATTAATCGTGAAAGGAAATGTTTTTTGCTAAGTTTAAATATTCATGTTCTAAAAAAACGAAAGCCTATTTCTTTTTTCTAGGAATATTTCACATTTTCGCCTAGGAAAAGTCAACGAATTATAGAAATTTAATTTGTGTTCTTATTTTCATCATTTTCTTTTTTGGATATCCTAGATGATATAATAACACAAGAAATATCAATGATAAGACATAAAAGAAGAAAAATAAAAAAGATAAGAAACATAGAATCACCTATAAAAGTGTATGTTTTTTCTTATCTTTTATGAGTTTAAAGATAACTTGGCTTACTAGGCCACCGGTATAATCAATAAACACGTCAAGGACTCGCATCGCCCGGCCACCAACAAAATACTGATGAATTTCATCACTCAAAGCATATAGTAATATGAACAAACTTAAAAGAATTATATTTTTATTACGAAACGCACCACTTTTATTGAGAGAGTTCATACCTAGTAAGCCTAGTATAAAATATTCAGTAAAATGAGCAAGTTTACGGATAGTAAAAGAAGAAATTTTAAAGGGTAAAAGCATTAAAATAGAATTTGATAAGTTACTACTTGCACTACCACTTTGGCTAGAAAAAAAGAAGATAACGCCTAGCCACAGAATAAATAGTAGCCAAGAGATGAACTTCTTAATTTTCATCTAAAACCTCATTTAGTTTTTGAACTGCCGCACTAACTGTTTCCATGTTAGGATTCATAACATAAAGGTTTTGATTTGGGTAGCTATATGTTGGTTGTAAACCACCTGTACCATCAACGTTATAACTAGAAATATGCCAAGATGCCATATCATTTAATTGCATTTTTACTAAACTCGTTATTTCTTCAGTTGCCAAGTTTGTTTCAAAAGTGCCATTTAAAGCATTTAGTATTTCACTGTAATTAGAGATAATTGTACTAGATGAAGTAACTTTATTAATAACTTTTTCAATTACTTGTTCTTGATTTTCTCCACGATGGCGATCGCCAGTTGAATAAGCGTGTCTTTCTCTTGCAAATGCTAGAGCACATTTGCCATCAACAGTATTTAAACCAGGATTAAAAGTACAGCTTCTATCAGTCCAACAACTAAATGAATAGTCAACGTCAGAGTTTAAGGTAATACCCCCAATTGCATCAACAAGATTAACGACTGAGTTAAAGTTTACTCTAGCATAATAAGGAATTTTTATTTCTAGTAAGTCTTCAATGGTTTGCATTGTTAAGTCAACTCCCCCAATTGTACCAGTGTGAGTCAACTTATCTTTAAGACCAGTTGTGCCGTGAACTTGAACATAATAGTCTCTTGGAATATGTACCATTAATATTTTTTTATCTTTTGGATTTACAGCAACAACTATGTTTACATCACTAAGGCTTCTACTAGGTAATTTACCACTTCTTGTATCAATACCACTTAAGTACAAAACAAATGGATCTTTCGTAACATTAATACCCGTATCAGTAGTTATTATTTCTGTTTGAACATCAATTGTATCGATGATTTTCACTCTCTTCTCATAGTTTTCATCATTTTGCGCCATTGCATCATAGTTACCAGAATTTACTAAAATAACAAGTTTAGTGTCTTCTAAGATATTATTTAATAAATCGACTATATTATCTTTATATTCAATACTAGCATTCACTTTTTTAGTTAATTCACTCTCTACTTTAGACATATCATCTAAGTCTTTATAAGAATAAATTGTCATACCAGCAATATCATTAATACTTTCGTAAGTTGCGTCTTTGTTACTTAGAACATAATAAATATTTGTTTCATAACGAGCACCTAAATTAGCTTTTAAGAAGGCTAAGGTCTCGTTAATTTTAACAATTGCTAGAGCTTCACAACTCATGAATATTAATGTAATAAGATTTAAGAATATTAAAACGGCTGTTTTTGTTTTCTTTTTTAATACAAATATACCATGAATAGACATTAATAAGACAAAGAATATTACAATTATAAGAAAATACTTTAATGGTAAAACATTAGCCTTATAAATTAAATAACCTAGTAAAATCATAAATATAATGGATATAACCCAAAGTAATAAACTAAATTTTTGGAGTTTACTATTAGTTTGTTTTTTCTTTTTTTTCATTTTGTACCTCTCTTTTTTCTTTTATATTATATCATATTAATTATTGTTTATTTTATTTTTTTGATTGTTTTAAAGTAATAGCAATTAATATGAATACGACAACGATTAAGCCAATAATGATATAGTTAACGCTTTGGGGATTATTGACTGCATCATTGACAACCGCGGCTGTTAGAAAATAATCAGAACAATGTTTAATTTGAAATTCAACTGACCCATTTTTAACATAGACGTCATTATCCATATACTCTACTTCATCACTATCAGGATTATAATAGTAAAGATATAGTTTTTCACCATCATTAAATTTATCTGATACGTCAATTTTTACTTTAGCCTCTAAAGGAAGCATACCATGATAATCAAAAGTAATAATTAATTTATCATTTTTAACTTTTTCATTAATTCTTTTGGTATCTTTAGTACTAGCATCAATGCTTAGTCGCAAATCATTATTAATATACATATTTTCTTCGACAGAAACATTCTTATTTTCTTCTTTTAGAAATTTCCATGAATATGTTAGATTTCTTTCGTTATCAACAACGTCATATAAGTAATAGTCATTGGTTTCTGTTTTGGTTATATGGGTACTTAAGGCATTAACATTTTTACAAAAAAAGAATGATATAATCATTAAAGTAAAAATGAAAACCTTTTTATTTTGCTTCATAATTAATCATTCCTCTTTTCTACTTAACAAGTAACATAATAAACGGAATAAATTGCATTACAAATTTGATTATCATAACAATTATAATATTCCGATTATTTTTAACATAAATAAAACTAAATAATAACGCTGGAACAAAATACACTAGTAAATCAACTAAAGTAAGGGTTGAAGAGTTAAAGATAAAGTTCATCATAGTATAGATAAGAGCACTAAAGATGATGAATAGAATATTATCTTTAACACATGTACTAATTGATTCACGAAAAAGAATTTCTTCAGCTATAGGAGCAAAAACTAAGACTTTAAAGAAGGCATAAATTGGTGACGTCCTTAGAAGGGATAACATAGCGCTTGTATTGGAATCCATGTTTAAGTCTGGCACGATGATATCAGTAATTACACCCATTATACCATTTAAAAGAATAATAGATATAATACCTAGTAGTATAATCCCAATGGTTTTTAAAAATTTAGTTTCTTTTAGTTTTTGAAAATCATTTTTCAAGTTATCCTTGTACATGATAACTGAAAATACTAAGAATAACACGTCAGCTGGCATCATAATATACGCGGAATTAGAAATATTTAGCTTGGACGCTAGCATACTTCCTAGCATAGTATAAAGGAAATAAATGACATATAATAGTATTACTTTATTTAAAGGGCTTTCTTCTTTTTTTAACATAAAACCTAACCTACTTTCTGTAAGTATTATATCATTATTTTATATATTATCTATTATAATAAATTTTATTAGACATATTATTGACATTAGTAAGAAATGATTAATTGGGCAAAAAAGGGCTCTTATGAGAGCCTTTTTGCTAGTAGGTTACTAGAACCATCTAAAAAACCATTTCCACATATGATTTACCTCCTTCTACTTTACTACAATAATATGATAGCATGTTTGCCCATAAATTGCTAGTACCAATTTTCGCCAACGACAAAAAAAAGGCCGTGCCTACTTTGTTTCGTAAACACTAGCCTTTTTCTTATCTCTTCCAAGTCTTTCAAAACGAACAACACCGTCAATTTTAGCAAATAGAGTATGATCTTTACCCATACCAACATTAGTACCAGGATAAATTTTAGTTCCTCTTTGACGATAGATAATGCTTCCAGCACTAACGAATTGTCCATCAGCGGCTTTTGCACCTAATCTACGTCCAGCAGAATCACGGCCGTTATCAGTTGAACCTTGAGCCTTAACGTGTGCAAAACGTTGAAGATTTAAAATCATTTTAAACATTGTTTTCATCCTCCTTAACTGTAATATTTTTAGGATAAGACTCTGCCATTTCTTTAAATAGAGAAATCATATTTAAAAGTAACTTAGAGGTTATCGCATCATGTGATAAAATTTGTAATTCAAAAGGTTCTTCACTAAGAATTTTTACAGCCGCTTTATCAAATGATAATATAGCATTAACACTAGTAGTTAGAATAGCAGACACACCAGCACAGACAATGTCTTTACCATAAGCCGCATATCCAGCATGACCTTTTAAAGTTATTTTATCAATATTATTATTTTTTTTAGTAATTTGTATACTTATCATTAAGCAACAATACTTTTAATCGTAACTTTTGTATAAGGTTGTCTATGACCTTGAGTCTTACGATATTTTTTCTTAGGACGATATTTGAAAACGATAATTTTCTTTTGTTTACCATGTTTTTCAATCGTACCTACAACTTTTGCACCTTTTACAGTTGGGTTTCCAGTTTTACCATCTACATATAATACTTCATCAAAAGTAACTTCACTACCAGCTTCTTGTGGTAATTTTTCAACATAAATAGTATCTCCTTCAGAAACATAATATTGTTTTCCACCTGTTACAAATATAGCTTTCATTTCTTACCTCCTCACCTTTTTTTGAGACACGCCTAATAGGTACACATAAGTGTTTTTAACCTTTTTCGAGCGGTTTTATAAAAGCTAATCTTCCATAAAACAATAAAATTCTATCAAAAAAGCTAGAGTAAGTCAATTCGTTTTCTATATTTCTTTTACTTTTTTCTAGTTAAAGTATAATTGTTGGCCGCAATTGATGGCTCATATAGAATTATCTTTAAATTTTTAAGACCATCTTCAATAGCAAAGTCACGAGGAATCATGAATGATTCGGTACCATAGCCATAGCAATTATGAATAAGGGTTAAGCCACTATGGATAAAAGTTTCATTAATTTCTACAGAATCGTTTTCTAAATTTGTTTTAAGGTATATTTTACCATTTTCGTTTTTTATAATAGTATGAAAAGGTATTTCTTTTTGAGTAACAGGGCTCATGTATTTACCTTCAGCTTCAACAGTCATTTCACTGGCAACTATTTCTTCATATTGGATTAAATGACCGTATGTACTTGGATCAGGTTTCACAACTTTACTTCTTTCGTATTCCGTAAGTAAGCAAGATTCTGTAGCAAATGATCTTTCAAAATAAGATATTAAATTGACTAATGCTTCTTTGCTATTGTATTTTTTAGGGGCTAAAACGCCATATTCATCATAAAAATAAACTTTATCCCACACAAATGGATTTTCTTTTTGAAAAGGTAAATAAGCATCTATAATATCTTTTAACTCACCTACATTGCCTTTTACGAAAATATCAATACTGCCATCTAAATTATTATATTTAAAGCATACTTTTCTTTTCAAGGCACTTTCTAACTCTTTAACGTAAGCTAAAACATTAGGTGGGACTACTGTATCATCATTTAGTACTTCCCAAGTATAACTAGTTTTTTCACTGGTAGTACATTTCATAACTTTAAGAAAATTTAGGATAATGGGACTACCATTTATATCGAAGGCACTTGTGTTATGTGAGATACCCATTTCTTTTATAATACCTTCACCAACTGATAGAACTTTTAAATAGTTTTGTTTATCAGTTAATATGTTGTTATTAGTTCTAGTAACAACTAAATTTTTTTCTTGTAATTTTCGAAAGAGCTTATCACATACCTCTTCGTCATAACAATAAAATACTTTTATTTCTTGCATAAATAACCACTCCTAAGCTCATTATAAAGGCTTTTATTTTCTTTGGCAAGTAAATTTAGTACAACATTTGATTTTTGGATGGATAGGCACGATAAACTTGAACCACTAAAAAGAAAAAGAAAACTCTACCAAAAATAGAGATTTCCAACATTTACAACCGAGATCATTTATTGCTCGCACCACTCGGAAGCGATTAACATTTCACGACTAGGATCATTTATTGCTCGCACCACCTAGAAGCGATTTACATTTACATAATTATTGCACTTTTCTTAATGCAATAGTAATATACTATATTTTATGATAAATATCAATGCTTTATGCTATGCAATTATCTATCTCTTTGCCGAGAAAAATCAGCAAAGTAACTATTTAATATTGCTTTTTCAGACTCATAATATTTACCATTATAAAAGAAATGTTTGGTGTTTTTTCTTAGTAAATGATAGTTAGTAGTTGATTCATTAATTATATTTTTATATGGGAAATTATATAGATATCTTTCTAAATAGAAACGATTCTTTAAAGTAGCTATTTCTTTATGAAAAGTATATATTTGAAATAAAAGAAGCAGACATATAAAATAGTTATTTAATTGAAAATAAATATTACAGAATAAAAATAGAAGATATATTAAAAAAGAAATTAAGACTGTATATTTTAAAGCTTTTTCATAAGACATATGACTTTCTAAAATACTTTTTAAGAAAACAGAACCATCTAAAGGAATGATAGGAATAATATTAAATAAAAGAATAGTTTGATTATAAAATAAGAGTAAATCATATTTTAAATGTAAAAGCTTAATAATTAAAAATAAAAGTAATTGAAAGAAAATACCACCCAAACTAATAATTCTTTCTTTAATAATTGAATCGTTTATTCTTTTAGAGACTTTAGTAATACCCCCAAAGGGATAGATGGTAATGCTTGTTACTTGGTATTTAAAAAGTTTAATGAAGAAAAGATGACCTATTTCATGAATAATAACAATTAGAAAGATACAAATAACGTTTTTAAAATAACCAACTAGAAAAGATAAGAGAATAAAGATAATAGTACTAAAATGAAAATTAAACGTCTTTAAAATATTCTTCATAAGTTAAGTAGTTGTTTTCCTTTAAAAGAACGAGATAGTAGTAATCATTTATTGTATTGCCTATAATAGTGCCAGATTCAATGTAATCATATAGTTTGTAGTTGGTATCAGTAATACTGCCATACCATATATCAGTACCATCAACACCTTGGATAATCAAAGTATTACCATACCCTTCTTTTTCACCATTATAAACTAATATACCACTAGCTTTAGAATAAACAGGACTATTTTTAAATTCGCTTATTTTATAGCCGTTTAAATATGGTTCCCTAGTACTAGAGTTATCATTTTTAATAACACTTGCTGTTCTTACACTTGGTAAGATATTGCCAAACAAGGAATGATAGAGATTATTTAATTTATTAAATGCAAGACTGGTAGAAAAAACTTTTTCTTGAAAGAAAGATTTATTACTAGCATTTAAATTAATATAAATAGCACATGATAAAACGAGGATAATGCTTATTAGTATTTTGGTAAAAGCTCTACTTATCTTTAAGTCGTCATGAATTTCTTTATGTGTTCTTTTGTGATGCCTTTCTAAGGCTTTTTCTATCTCGTCCATGATATCACCCGTACATATTATGTATTAAAATGATTTTTTAGAACGAAAAAAAGGCATTAATAGCCTTGATAAATTTAAATTTTCTTTAATAACTCTTTATAAACAGGTAATAAAATATTTTCATATTTATATTTTAATGACTCTAAATAATATTTTTTTTGCATTTTACTCATAACTTGGATATTGTTAAACTCTTCGGGAATATCATTAAAAATATCAGTGATTGTTAGCATATTTATTTTAGGAACAATTCTTAGTATTGCTTTATTACATTCATCATTTTGCATGCTTTCAATAATTTTTAAAGGTTTTATCCTTTTACCATTTAGATGATATACGGAAACACAATTATCATAAACTGACTGTTTGAATTTAAAATCATCTTCATAAAGCTCTAATAATTTCTCATCGCTAGATTTATTATAGAATGAAGCCCCGTTATCAAACACTGGCGCTACTTTTAATTCACCAGTTTCTTTATTCAATATTAAACCCCAGTTACCTTCGTTACGATCATTATTATTGATGAATGCATCAACTATAAACATTTCCCAAAATCTTTCCTTTAAGGCTGGAATAGATTTGAAATATGAATTTTTTTCCATAACAAGTAATGTTTCTTCTATGTTGTGATCAAGCTTTAAATTAGCACTTGTACTTAAATTTTCTATTGCTCTTTCTACATTCTCTTCATAGTCATTTTTGATCATGTTATAGTCAATTATAATTTCATTGCTATTTAAAAAGTCTTTGCAAGCCACGACTATTTTATTATTGGCATAACCAAGTAATACTCTATGTGTTTCTAAGCCAATTGAAGAGTATATTTTAGAGCCCAGATACTCTGATAATGGTGTGGTAGAATAAGATAAGCCTTCAACATTCATACTTTTGGTAGATTTAGGATATTTTAAAAACCATCTTTCGTCATCTAAGATAATACCTTTTTTACTACCACCATGGCCACCATAACTCAAGCCACTTGGCTGCATCAATTCAAAATTTGTAATTTTAATCATATATCCACCCGTATTTCCTTAATATTATTTTATAATCATATTCGGTAATTATACCCATACGCCAGTAAGATTTGGACGTTATATCTAGTTCATCAAGTATTATATCATAATGGTACCAATCACCTGACTCATCATAACTCTCTAATTCTAAAATCAGCTGTTTTAATTCATCAGGTAATTTAGAATAGTCATATATGATACTATAATCATAAAGAGGTTTATCTGTTTTAAATGGTTCTTTTTTTGCCATGATACACTACTCCTTTGCTACTTAGATTATATCACAAATAAAATAAATATAATATATTCATAAATTTTTCACTGAATAAAAAGACAATAAGTAAACTAGATATTAGAAAAGGTCCAAAAGGAACCTCTCGTTCTTTAGTAGAAAATAAACTAAATGTGGCATATGGTAAAGCTAAAAACGTTGATAAAATAAGACTTACAAAACCAAGGGGTAAAGATAAGGTAAGCCCCATAACAAATGATAATTTAATGTCACCACCACCTAAGGCTTCTCTTTTAAAGAGAATCTTACCAATAAAGCCCACTAATAACATGAATAATAATAGTATTAAACCGGCTAATACACCTTTAAAAGCATATGTTAAATCATAGTAATAAAGCTTTAAGAAAAATATTAAAATTGAAGAAATAATTAAAGGTGAATCTAATATTAACATTTCTGTAAAATCAGTTATAAAGATTAAATCTAGTAAAGATATAAGTATTAGAGATATCCAGAAGTTATAAGAAACCCCATAATACCAATAAAGAATAGCAAAAGAAATACCCGTGAATAATTCTAGTAAAGGCTCCGATATATCTAACTTTTGATGGCAATATTTACATTTGCCTTTTAATAGTAAAAAAGAAAAAATGGGTATTAATTCTTTAGAAGATAATTGGTGATTACATGAATCACAATGGCTTCTTGGTTTTACGATTGACTCTCCTTTTAAAAGTCTTTTACCAACAACACCATAAAAACTCGCTAAAGAACTACCCAACAAGAAAAAGATAATAGCATAATATATTTTCATAAGTCCCCCTATACTACTTAACTTGATTCATTAAGTCAAACATTGGCACAATAACAGCTAATATAATCATACCAACAACTACTGCTAAGAAACAGATTAGAACTGGTTCAATAAATGATTTTAAATTATTAATTATATTACGGTGCATTTCTTGGTAATAGTTACTTACTTTACTCATCATTTCAGCAAGTTCACCAGTTGATTCACCTGTAACAATCATGTAATAAGCCACATCTGGTACAGCCCAGTGTCCTTCAAATGCCTTACTTATTTTTTCACCTTTAATAACGTTATCAATAGTATTATACATTATTTCTTTATATATTTCATTATTAGTTATTTTACTTAATATGTTAATACTATCAGTGATAAAGACATTATTTCTTAAAAGAGAAGAAAATGTTTTAGAGAAGATAGTCATTTCATTATAGATAATAATCTTACCTACTAAAGGTAATTTCATAGCAAATGTTTGCATAGCTTTACGAAAAGCTTTAATTCTTTTATAGCATAAAGCAAGAACTATTATAACACCACATACTGCCAATATTAATAAAGCTAAATAGTTTTGTAAGAATTCACTTAAATGAATAACAAATAGAGTTAAGCCTTTAATTTCAGAACCACTACTCTTATAGATTTTAACAAATTCAGGAATAACCCAAACAAGAATAAAGGTTATAACGGCAATACTAAAGATCATGATAACAGTCGGATATGTAATAGCCGAAATCATTTGTTTATGCGTTTTATCAATTTCTTCATAGTAGTTAGCCATGTCATCTAGAGTTTCTTCTAATTCACCAGTTGCTTCAGCCGCTTTTATCATATTGATTAAAAGAGGTGGAAACATTTCCCCTTGTTTTTCTAGAGCTGTAGAAAATGAATTACCCATAGTAAGTTCATAAATTATTGATCTAAACGCTCTTTTATAACTTGCTTTTTTATTCATTTGTAAGTTTAAAATACGAATAGACTCAGTAAGAGTAATACCACTTTTTATATAAGTAGATAATTGAGTTAACCAAAACAATAAATCTTTAGTACTTAATTTAGGAGCAAAAACACTAGATTTACCATAAAACATTTCAATATATTTATTATTTTCTATTTTATATACTTCATATCCATCTTGTACTAAAAAAGTATTAACATCTAATTTAGAAAACCCATTAATATAACCAGTTTCTAATTTACCATCACGTGCTTTAGCCGTAAATTTATAAACATGCGCTTCTTTAGAACGAACAGCTCCAGGTCCTTGTAACTCAGCCAATAAACTTAACTTTTCTTTTTCTAATAAAGCCATCTTTTTCTTCATATAATGTGTATTTCTAAGTAAATCAGAAACATCCATATTTAATAGACTTTTCTTCTTATCAGTACTTTCTTTAGACTTATTACTAGTACTACTTCTATAAGCTTTAAACACTACATTACTAGCATTATTCCAAATAGTAACAGGAATATCTATGAAAACAAAAGTAAACCCACGTATAGCATATTTAAAAATAGAAAGAACAACTAAAAACACATACTTAAAACTAGCAAATAGCCCAAGCCCTGGATACTTCAAAGGCTTTAATGGACTACTTTCATTAACACTTACATTATTCATGATATTCCCCTTTCTATTATTTAGATGATTTATTTTTTAATTTGATAGCGTATATGGATTAGAAGAACTACCATCTCCTCCTTGTACTCCTACAGAGGGTAACAGATAACCGACAGGACTGGCACCATAACCATAGGCCGCAGCGCGGTCGTCGACGTTCCCGTCTGGATACACATAGAATACAAATGACGCAGCAGAAGAGTAAGCAATCGACGATAATGTCCATTGCAAACCTTTCTTAAATAGCCAGTCGTTTTCTTTACAATCAGAAAAGTCATTCCAGTTATATAAATTCGTATCTAAACATGTTGCTCGGTCTAATTTGCTGCCTCCACTTGTTGCATACCCATAATCTGATGGATACATTAAACCTATTTTTCCTGTCCATGTCGTGGTTCTTTCTACTGTATCATTACAATCATTGCTACTTGTACAAATTTTGCCAGTATTTGTGCTTCTTTCTAATTCATAAAATTTGGCCGTTTTTACATTATCGCCTAAATAGAAGCTTCCATTACTTCCTGTATTCCATACGGCATCACCTATTAATGTTTTCAATTTGTCATTTATGCCCGTACTTGTGAAATTGCAGGCTCTTTTTGCATTGTTCCCTCCATTATAACATGTTCCTGACCCACTATTCCAGTATAGAGACCCACCTACTGTTTCACTTTCATATCCTGGATTTAATAATTTCATTAAATCTGCCTGGCTCCATTCATTTATACCAATACCACCATTAATGCTTGAATTGCTAGTATCCCAAGCATAACCGCCTATTGCTTCTGAACGAATTAATTTTACCCTATCACTCTTATTGCCTGTACCATCATCAATATTCTTCATAACGCCAATGATTCGCCATATATCGCCATCCACACTGACATAGTTATTTGGATTCTTTCCAATATATCTTATATTACTATAATCATCTGTCGCTAGATTTGTTGTATCTGTTGCTGCTAATTTTGTTATTGTTGTCGTTAGTGGTACTGTAATAGCTATTTTAGTATCAATATTTTCTATATTTTCAGCTTTATCAGTAACTCTTAAATATATAGTATAAGTTCCAACGCTTAGACCAGTAAATGTATAGGTTGAATTTGTTGATGAATAATATGTTGTGCCATCTATACTATATTCATATTTTGCAATACCACTTTCTAAATCTTTTGAAGCACTAGCATCAACCGTTATTGAATCACTTGTTTTTGTTAATGTCATACTTGCGGTTGGAGCTGTGGTATCAATATAAGATATTGTTTTGTTAACATGACTTACTAATCCAGCATTGTCTTTTGTCCATACGTAATATGTACCATTAGTTGTTATTGTCTGTGTTTTACTTACACTTGTTCCACTTATGCTTGTCCATGTCGTTGGTGTTGTTTCAGTTGTTGTAAGTGCATAACCTGCAAGTCCTGAATCACTATCACTAAAATTCATTGTTAATGTTTTTGATTTAGTCCAAGTTGTTTCATCGCTTAAACTAAGTGTTACGGTAGGTGCTGTTGCGTCCACTTTACTAACAGTTATTGCTTTATTTACTATATGTCCTGCCCCATCTTTTACCCAGAAATAAATGTTTCCGTTTTTACTAGCCTTATAAGTATAAGTGCTTTCTGTTATAACATTATCTACACTTGTCCAACTAGTAGGTTCTGTACTAGATTCAGTGAAGGCATAGCCTGTTATACCAGATTCGGTATCTTTTGCTACGGCTGTTATAGTACTTGTTGCCCCATAACCACTTTGTTCAGTTAAGCTAACAATGGTTGGTGCAGTCGTATCAACATGACTTACTTCAACATCTTTATGACTAATATTACCTAAAGCATCTTTAGCATATACATAATATTTTTTATTATTTGTAACGTCTTTAGTTATAGTTGTGCTTTTACCAGTAACACTTGTCCATTCACTAGGTTCAGTTTCTGTCTCTGTTAAGGCGTAGCCAGCAAGACCTGATTTCTCATCTTCTAAAGTGATATTTACTGTATTACTAGAACCCCAGTCACTTGAAGCTGTAACTGTTATAACTGGTCCTGTTTTATCTAACTTAGATAAAACAACACTTTCACTTTTTAAATTACCCATTTCATCACGAAAATAAATAGTTTCATCTTTATCTTCTGTATACGTCTTAGTTATTATAACGTCTTTACTAGGCGTATCAATACTTGTATAAGTTATATTATCAGTACTATACTCGATTAAATTATAGTTAGTACTTGTGGCATTTATATCTATTGTTTCACTATCTTTACTATAATTAGTTGTTTTGGAATTATAAGCAATTGTTATTTCATTTGTTAGATTGTCCGCTTCTATATAACTTGCTATGACACTAATTTTACTTTTAAAAGCGGCATTCATAGCTTCGTCTATGGCTGGTGTATCATAATCCATCCATAGTTTTAAGTTATAGTCTACTGAGTCCCCATCTTCTCCATTTGGCGCAAGAGAGCCACTAGTTAATTTAAATGAGGCATCAGCATCATCAATGGTAGGACTTACTTTAGTATAATTACTTAATACTCTTGGCGTACTACCATTTAAAGATAGTTTAATATATTTATTACTTAATCTTTTAGTTATTTCATCATCTAGTATATCTTCTAGATTTACTTGATAAGCAGCATAAGTGTTACATGTATTTTTAATAGTAAAAGAATAACCAGTTTCTTTTAAACCTTCTTCATCTGTTATAGGATAAGCTTTTTGTAAGTTTATGGCATCACTTTCATTAGTAAGCGTTACTTTAAAGCATTCACTGGTAGCAACGTTATAATCGGTTTGAGTGGATGTCATTAACCAGTAAGCATAAGAACCTCCAATAAATAAACATAATACACTAATAAATAACAGTAATGTCTTTTTCTTATCTTTTTTCATATTGTAACCTACCTTTACTCTAATTAAAATTTTACTATAAAATAGTTCTAAATTCAATAAAATAATGTGATATTTTGCATATACTATAGTAAGGCGAGGTGTTAATATGTATCCAGGTGTCGTTAAATCAGGACTTAGTTTAACAAAGGTTATTGGTGGTGTTTCTAAGACTTTATCAGTGGCTAATCAGTTAATACCTTTATATGTCCAAGTAAAACCGATGATTAGTAATGCTAAAAGTGCTTTTGGGGTAGCTAAAGAGATTCTTAGTACACCTAATAATACTAAGAAAACTAGTGATAATAAAAGAAATGTTTTAGAAACTAAAAAAAGAAGCGTTAGCAATGTAACACCTCAAATTAAAAATACAAATAATCCCGTTTTCTTTTTATAAATAATGACTTAAGTATTCTTTTTCTTCTTTTAATTTAGAGCTTTTAGTACTTGGTACTTTAGCTAGTAGATTGTCTATTTTTTGATTTAAAAACTCATAGTATTCTTTATTATCTTCGTTATATTTACCATATAAATATTCATATGGTTTTAGATTATCCCTTCCTTTTACATACTCGATGATAGTATAGTAATGTCCTTTTTCATAAACTACTATTTCTTTATTTATTTTGCAATTAATAGATACCATATATTTTCTTAACATATCTAAATCATTATTAGATTGAATAATCATTTTAGTAATAGACGAAAGTTTTTCTTTTAGTGATAAGATATTTATTATAGTAGACGTTCCCATACCAGCAATAACAAGGGTATTATATTCTTTGGTATCGATACCTACTAAGCCATCAGTAAGCTTGGTTTTAATGATATTTTCTAAGCCTTCTTTTTCTATATTTTCCTTAGCTATTTTAAGAGCGCCAGCATGAATGTCGGTAGCCAGTATTTTTTTAGAGCCTTTATGAGCCATTAAAATAGCAACATAGGCATGATCACAACCAATATCGATGATTTTATCTTTAGAACTTAAAAGAGATAAGATAGTATTAATTCTTTTACTTTGCATATTAATCATTTAAGAAGTCTTTTAGTTTTTTAGCACGTGATGGATGACGTAGTTTTCTTAGAGCTTTAGCCTCTATTTGTCTAATACGTTCACGAGTAACATTAAATCTTTTACCAACTTCTTCTAGTGTATGACTTGTACCATCAATAAGACCAAATCTAAGTTCTAGAACTTCTTGTTCTCTTTCTTGTAATGTTTCTAAAACGGCTTTTATTTCTTCTTTTAGAATTTCATTGGTAGCATATTCTTCTGGTGTCATGGCATTAATGTCTTTAACAAAATCACCTAAATGGGAATCATCTTCTTCACCAATTGGTGTTTCAAGTGAAACTGGGTCTTGACTAATTTTAATAACTTCACGAACTTTTTCAACCGTAATACCCATTTTTTCAGCTAGTTCTTCTTCACTTGGTTCACGATTTAACTCAAGAGTTAACTGACGTTGAATACGAGCCATTTTGTTAATTGTTTCAACCATATGAACAGGCACACGGATAGTTCTTGCTTGATCAGCTAAGGCTCTTGTAATAGCTTGACGAATCCACCAAGTAGCATAAGTTGAAAATTTATAACCTTTATCATAGTCAAATTTATCAACGGCTTTCATAAGACCAATGTTACCTTCTTGGATTAAGTCTAGGAATAAAAGACCACGACCAACATAACGTTTAGCAATGGAAACAACTAATCTAAGGTTTGATTCAGCAAGCTTATTTTTAGCTTCTTCATCACCTTCAGCAACACGTACAGATAATTCCATTTCTTCTTCAGGTGTTAATAAGGAAATACGACCTATTTCTTTTAAATACATTCTTACAGGGTCATTAATATTAACGTCTTTAGTTATTTCAGCATCATCTAAAATCACTGGTTCTTCTTCTTTCATTTTACCATTTGAGGCATCATCTTCACCAACAATTTCAATGTTATTATCAACTAAAGCTGTATATAGCTCATCTAGTGAGTCATTGTCAACGTCTAAACCTTTTAGGGCCCCAGCTAATTCTTCAAAAGTAATTGAGCCTTTTTCTTTACCTAATTTTATTAACTCTTCTTTTCTTTCTTCAAAAGGTTTTATTTCACTTACTTTAGCAACTTTTTCAGTTTTTTTCTTAATAGGAGCTTTATCAAGTATTTCAATATTATGTTCACTTAATTCTCTTTGAAAATCTAAAGCCTCACTTTCAGTGATTTTACATTCTTTAGAAATTTCTACTATCTCTCCTATTAAGACGTACCCGTCTTTTTCACCCTTTTCAATCAACTCATTCTTTTTCATTTCAAACTTTGTCATTTTTTCACACTTCTTTCTTCTATAATACTTTCTAATTCTTCTTTTAAATGGATAACTTTGTTAGCATAATTTTCTTTTTCTAACATATCACCAGAATCTTTACTTTTTATTAAGCATTCTTTAATACTTTCTTTTATTCTATTTTCTTTGATATTTAAAATATAATCCATGATGGTACTTTCTTTTAAATCAGTATCTTTTACGTCTTTGATGACGGATAAGAATTCTTCTTTTAAGGGACTTACCTCAACATAGGACATAAAGTCGGCAAAGTCTATTGTGGATTTATCATGCATGTAATAAAGTATTTCGTTGGCCATTTGTCTAAAATTTGCTTCTTTAAAGTACCCTAGTTTAGTTTGGTATATTTTTATATATTTATAATCATTCATCATGTAATAAATAATAGATTTAGCACTTATTTCTTCTTTGGATATATTTTTTTTCTTTGGTTCTTTGGTTACAACCGTAATATTTGAAGTATTAGTAGTAGATATTTTTTTTAGTTCATTATTAAGTATATCTTTATCTAGTTTGTAATCTTCTACTAGTTTATTTATGGTAACCTCTTTAGTTATGGCATCCTCTTTTTTAATACTTTCTAAAACGCTTTTGATATAGCTTGACATAACTGTTGTATCGGTTAAATCTTTATTATCTTTTAAGGCTTTAATTTTGAATTCTAAGTAGGACTCAGCATGAAGAATATTGCTAAGCATTTTGTCGACACCATTTTTTAATATATATTCATCTGGGTCTTTTTCACCACTTAGTCGGACAACTTTGCAAGTAAGACCAGCATTTTCTAGGGCCTCGCCATTTGTAAGGGTTGCCGTACGCCCAGCTTCATCGTTATCAAGCATTAATATAATGGTGGCATGGAGTTTTCTTAGTAAGTCAATTTGTTCTTTGGTTAAGCTTACACCCATTAGGGCAATGGTATTTTTAATGCCACTTACATACATTCTAATAGCGTCCATGTTACCTTCGACGATGATAACCTCTTTTTTCGTTCGGATGGCATCACGCGCCCGGTGGTAATTAAACAGAATATTACCTTTTCTAAAGATATGGTTTTCTTTACTATTTAAGTATTTAGGTTTGTAATCACTTTTATAAACACGACCCGTAAAACCAACGACATGGCCTACATCATCATGAATTGGAAACAAGATGCGACTATTAAAAGTATCTTTTAGGCGACCGTCTTCTTCCGTAACAAGACCTAATTCACTAAGCAATTTGTCATCGATGCCTTTATGGTGCAAAAAATTAGATAATTTATCATTAGTAGTACTAAGACCTAAATCAAAGACTTTTTGCATTTCGGCATCAAGACCTCGTTTTAAAAGATAGTCACGGGCTAGTGCCCCTTCTTTAGTACTAAGAGCATTTTGATAGAATTTTAAGGCTAAATCCATCGTATCATATTCTTTTTGGTATTTTTCTTTAGGTTTTGTTATAGTGTACTCCCCAACAGGAATACCCACGATATTGCCAACTTTAGCCACAGCTTCTAGAAAGCTAATATTTTCATAGTTACTTACAAATGTAAAAACATTACCCGCGGCCCCACAAGAAAAACATTTATACATTTGTTTTTCTTTGGAAACACTCATACTTGGTGAGTGATCTTGGTGAAATGGACAAACCCCAAAATAGTTTTTACCTTTAAGTTCAAGTGGAATGTAATTTTTAATAATATCCACTATATCAGCTGATTGTCTAATTTCATTTATTTTATTCTCGCTAATCATCGGCATAATTACACTCCCCCATATATATAAATATTCAAGATACCCCCTTGATTTTCTTTTTTTTAAGCAAAAAAAATTGCCAAAACCGACAATTTTTTTGAAATTTTACATAAATTTTACACTTTTTTAGTCAATTTTAGACTTATACCTATTAAACTTAAAATAGTTAATAAAATGAGTCTTGGGCTAATTAAAACTTCGTTATCACCAGTTTTAGGCACATCATCTAAAGATTTGTTACTAGTAGTAGACATATATTTTTTAGGATCTTCTTCTTTTGTTTTTTCTCTTTCATCACTAATATTCGTAGTTAAAATTTTTAAATAAGCGTTACTACTCGGCATCGTAAAAGTATTAGCCGTAATTTTAAATAACCCGCCATTTTCAGTATATAAATAGATAGAGTCTATAACATAGCACCCTTTTAAAACAGGATTAATATTAACAACCTCACCACCTGAGTAGCTAGACTTTAAATCAACACTTACAATATCATTTTGATAAAAAAGCTGATATTTCTTATTTTCTTTTAAAACGAAATGAATAAAAACATTATCACTTGGCATAATGAAAGTATTACTATCTAAAGTAATGGTTTTTGTACTGGTTATTAATTCTATTCTATCTAAAGTATAGGCGTTTAATAGTTCATAATCTAATTCTATTTTAGTACCAGCAATACTTGATAAATGAGTATTTTTTACTAAGACATTATTATCACTAATAATAGTAATACTGTGACTTACTGGTATTTTTTTAGTAGTTATTTTTAATATACCATCCTTTTGATATTTAAAAGTGTTATTAGTAACATTTGTACTAGTGCCATTAATTTCATAGGTAATAGAAGAAAGTTCATACCCTTCTTTTAGAGTATAGTTAAATGTGACGTCTTCATTTTCATAATAAGTATTTTTAGAGAATGTAATGTCAATACCAGGCTCAGCACTCACATTTACAGGAGTTGGTTTTTCTTCCTCACTTAAAACATTAATATTAATAATGGGCGCAGTATCACGCATTTTAACAAGTTCAATTAAACTACTATGCTCGCCTTTAAAAAGCCTTACGTCTTCATTAAAACTATCACTAGTTATTTCATAAGTATAAGAGCCTTCTTTAGTAGGATTAAAGACAATTTCATTGGCATTTTTAGTAAAGGTAAGCCCAGCGTACGTTCCACTTAAAGAATAAGCATTTTTAAAAAAGGGTAAAAACGCTACTTTTAAAGGGGTATTAACACGAGTTTCGTAGTTATAGATAGCAGGTGTATCATGAAGTTCTTTTTTAAGGGCCATTTTAGGGCGATAATCGACTAAGAAACCAATATCACAAGTCCAATTTAATACTTTGTCTGTATGGGTACTATAGATATCCCAAATAAGAGCTTGAATACCAATAAGCTCAGTTATAGATAGTTCACTAAATTTTCTACCATCAGTAATATAGTAAATACTTTCTTTAATAGTTTCTAATTCACTTTCACTATAAATTGAATCGTTTGTACTTTCAAAAAAGAATCCTTCTTCATACTCGGTACCATAATCTAACCTAAATAATGGGTAATTAGTTTCATCATCATAATATAAATTAAAAGGTGTGTATTTACCATCAATAGTAAAAGCATAACCAGTCCTATCAATCATTCTAATTTCAGCATTAGCTACTTTAATACTAGTTAAAAAGATAATAAATATAAATAAAATAAATTTTTTCATAACTCTCCTTTATAGGAGTTCATGTCTTTTAAGCAACTATACTATATAAAAAAAGTTCCCAATAAGCAATAGGAACTTTTGTCGAATAAAGTCATTTCATATATTTAATAGCATAATTATTTAAACATTTACCACGTAAAACAATAGAACTAATAATATATATTAAAGAAAAAATACTTAAAATAGCCGCCAGAGCATAAGTTGCCCAAGATATTTCCTTAGTTATGTAACCACTGATGATTAAGAAAATAGAAAATAATAAACCAATACTGCCAATAATAATTAGTCTATTTAATCTAGAACACATACTTTTTCCTTTAGGGGTATTATAGTAGAATTCTTTACATTGTTTTTTTTGTTCTTTAGTCATTCGTTGATATTTATTTTTTTCGTGCATAATTTCACCTCACATTTTTTATTATATAACAAAGTTTCATATATTTTAATATGAAAGATATTAATAAGACGTTAAAAGAGTTAAAAATAGAAGATTTTATATGGATAGTTTACCTTTTTATTGCGGGACTAGCTCTTTTTTCTAATTTTTTGGAACGAAAAGCTATTTTAAATAATGATATGTTGGCTAAAAAAGAATATAAAACAATTAATATTTGTCTTTTATCAGTAGGTTTCTTTATTTATTTATATTTTTTAATCGTAGCTTATCAGGACGTTAAAGAGGTTAATAGTAACGTTACTTTAAAAGAGTTAATTGTTAAAAATGCTCGTTTTGTTGCGTGTGCTCTTTTTATAGTTGGTTCGGTTATTACCATTTTATGTGAAATTAATAGTGATGAAGATACAGATATTAATCTATTTGCTTAAAGTAGGCATATAGTTTTTCGCATGCATCTTTGTCCATCTCAGGAGTATCAAGTAAAGGGTTTGGAATATTTAAGTCAATATATTTTGAGAAACCTAAATGATGAAATGGTAAGAATTCTACTTTAGTAACGTTGTTAATTTTTTTAATGTATGCTTTTAAGGAGTCTATATATGCTTTTTGGTCAGTAAGACCAGGTACAATGACTTGTCTTAGCCAAACCTCGCAATGGGAATTATTTAAGTGTTTAATAAAGTTTTCAACCTCATCCATTTTATAGCCTGTTAGGTGTTCGTAGCCAGAAGTATTAGTATGCTTAATATCTAATATAACAAGATCTGTATACGTTAAAACTTTGTCATAATCCCCTATACCAACACCAGATGTGTCTAGGGCAACATGAATACCTGCTTCTTTTAATTTAGGTAAAATAGCAAGTAAAAAGTCTTTTTGTAAAAGGGGTTCACCACCAGAAAATGTAACTCCCCCATTGTTTCTTTTATAATATGGTTTATTGGAAATGATTTTTTTTAGTAGTTCATCAGTTGTCATTTGGTTACCACACATGTTCCACATTTCCGGATTATGGCAATAAAGACACCTTAATTTACACCCAGACATAAAGACAACGGTTCTAATACCTGGCCCGTCAACAAGGCCAAATGTCTCAATACTATTTATAAAACCGTTCATTAGATACTCGTATGGAAGGTTCTTTTAATAACCTCTTCTTGTTGTTTTCTAGTTAGACGATTAAATCTTACGGCGTAGCCTGATACCCTAATTGTTAAAAGAGGATATGAATCAGGATTATGCATGGCATCGATAAGAGTTTCACGATTTAAAACGTTGACATTTAAGTGATGAGCTCCTTTATAGAAATAGCCTTCTAATAAAGATACTAAGTTAGCTATTCTTTCAGACTCGGTATGACCTAATGTGTCTGGGACAATACTAAAAGTATTAGATATACCATCACGTAAGCATTCGGTATAAGAAAGTTTGGCAACAGAGTTTAATGAAGCAATGGCTCCTGATTCATCACGGCCATGCATTGGATTAGCACCAGGCGCAAATGGTTCACCTTTTTTACGACCATCTGGTGTTGAACCAGTCTTTTCACCATAAACCACATTAGAGGTAATGGTAAGGGCTGATAGAGTTGGCACAGCATCTTTATAGCATTTATGTTTTTTTAGTTCTTCATAAAAGTAAGATGTGATTTCACAGGCTATTTCATCAACACGGTCATCATCATTACCGAATTTTGGATAATCACCAGTTATTTCAAAGTCGGTAGCAATACCAAGTTCATTACGAATTGGTTTAACCTTAGCATATTTAATAGCCGATAGTGAGTCTGCCACAACACTTAGACCAGCAACACCATAAGCCATTAGGTGCCGAACCTGGGTATCATGAAGGGCCATTTGACTACTTTCGTAAGCATATTTATCATGCATGTAATGGATCGTGTTCATCGCATCACTATAGATAGACGCAATGACACTTAAAACTTTAAAATAATCTTTCTTAACTTTATCATAAGTTAAAATACTCTCTGTATTAAATGGAATGTCATCTAAAACGCGTTCATTTTTAATTTCATCGTAGCCCCCGTTTAATGAATATAAAAGAGCTTTAGCAAGGTTACAACGGGCACCAAAAAATTGCATATCACGGCCTACTCGCATCGCAGAAACACAGCAGGCAATAGCGTAATCATCACCATAGATAGGACGCATAATATCATCATTTTCATATTGAATAGAATCTGTTAGAATAGACATTTTAGCACAATAACTTTTGAAATTTTCAGGTAAATGTTCACTCCATAAAACAGTCATATTAGGTTCAGGAGCAGGTTCTAGGTTAGTAAGCGTGTGAATTATACGATAACTTGTTTTAGTAACTAATGTGTCTCCGTTTAAGGCACAACCACCTATCGCACATGTAACCCAAGTTGGATCGCCTGAAAATAACTCGTCATATTCAGGAGTTCTTAGGTGTCTTACTAGTCTTAGTTTAATAACAAACTCGTCTATTATTTCTTGAACATCTGCCTCGGTTAAAAGGCCATTTTTTAAATCTCTTTCAAAATAAATATCAAAGAAGGCATCAACTCTACCTAGACTCATGGCCGCGCCATTGTTTTCTTTTACGGCAGCAAGATAAGCAAAGTATGTCCACTGTACAGCCTCACGAGCATTAGAGGCCGGATGAGATATATCAAAGCCATAACGTTTCGCCATATTTTTAATACTATCTAAGGCTCTTATTTGCATAGATACTTCTTCACGCAAGCGAATTAGCTCATCAGTCATTGGGCCAACGAGACTTGCAAGATCTTGCATTTTATCCTCTTTTAAAGCATCAATACCATATAAAGCCACTCTTCTGTAGTCACCGATAATACGACCTCTTCCGTACGCATCAGGCAATCCTGTTAAGAGTCCTACATGACGAGCTTTTTTGACAACGCTTGGATACGCATCAAAAACACCCTGATTATGTGTTTTACGAAATTCATTAAAGTATTTATCGACATTAGGATCAAGTTTATAATTGTAAGAAGCAAGTTCACTATAAACCATTCTAATGCCCCCATAAGGATTAACAATTCTTTTTAAAGGTGCATCAGTTTGTAAGCCTACAATAACATTATCATCTGCACATATATAACCTGGCTCAAAAGAATCAATACCAGACATGTGCTCTGTATCAATATCTAAGACATGTTTTTTTAATTCTTCTTTTAATAATTTAGTACATTCTTTTAAAACACTTGCTGTTTTTTTAGTTTTAGGAACTAGAAATGATTCATTACTACTAGTCCCATCATATTTAGTATAGTTTCTTTTAATGAAATCAGAGACATTAATAGAATTAGTCCATATTCCTTCATTAAAACCTAACCATTCTTTTTGCATATCAATCATTCCTTTCTAAATAAGTATAGCAAAATATAAACTATAAAAAAAGAATGATGACAAGTTATTGACACCACTCTTAATGTTTGATTATTTAGTGCATTTACCTGTAGTATTACTACTAAACCAGGTAGCAAATTCGTTTAGATAAGCATCAACGCCTACTTGTTCAGCATATTTTTTTGGCCATCAAAATCATATGATATGCCAGAAGCCTTATAGCCTGTAAGATCCTTATCGTTATACATGATTGTAATATTTCCTCCAGAAGATTCACAAGCCATTTTTTTAGACGTTACAGATACTACTAAGTAAAAAGCTATACCAAGTATTACAATACCAACAACGATAACACCAATAATCGTAAAAGCATCAAAAAAACTACAGATTTACTGTAGTTTCATAGTTATTAAAGACTATTAATTTATTATAAATGTTTTCTAAATTCTTTAAATTCAGATGAGTTATCTAATTCAGTAAGAGATAGTTCATCAATTATCTTTTTTTGTTCTCTTGTAAGTTTTGAAGGTATTATAATGTCAATAACAACGTATTCATCACCTTTACGAATAGAGTTTGGTACTTTTAGGCCTTTGCCTTTTAATTTGTATTTAACGCCACTTTGAACACCAGGTTTAATATCCATGACGACATTACCGTAGATTGTTGGAACTTCTTTTTTGCAACCTAATATGGCTTCGGTGATAGTAAGTGGTAAATTTATATATAAGTCACTACCATCTCTTTTATAAAAATCACTATTAGCAACATGAATTTCAAAATAGATATCACCATTTGGTCCTCCATTAGTGCCAGCTTCGCCTTTACCAGATATTCTTAATTGATGACCTGTGTCAACACCTTCTGGTATATGAACGGAAATCGTTTTTTTGTTTCTTACTTGACCTGTACCACGGCAAGTCGTACAAACTCTTTCAACTGTATGACCTTCGCCACCACATTTTGGACAAGCACTTCTACTTTGAACAACACCAAATAGGCTTCTTTGTTCAGTTACAACATAACCTTGACCTTTACAATATTCACAAGTTTTAACACCAAAACCACCTTTACCATGGCATTCATTACATGTGTCATTTAAAGTAAGTTCAATATCTTTATCAACACCAAAAGCCGCTTCTTCAAAACTTAAATCAAGTCTTACTAAAGTATCTCTTCCTTTTCTTTCACGCGTACTTGTAGTGCTTCTTGAACCGCCAAAGAAATCGTCGAAGCCAAAGCCACCAGAAAAACCGCCGCCGCCGCCAAAAACTTGACGTAAAATATCATTTAAATCGACATCGCCTGGGTCAAAACCACCTTGGACCCCACCAGTACCATCAAAAGCACTAGAGCCAAAGCGATCATATTGAGCTCTTTTTTGTTCATCACTTAAAACAGCATAAGCCTCGCCTATTTCTTTAAATTTAGCCTCATCCCCAGTTTCCTTATTATCAGGGTGATATTTCTTAGCAAGTTTACGAAAAGCAGACTTTATTTCTTGAGCAGAAGCTGATTTATCAACGCCTAACATTTCATAATAATCTTTATTTTTCATCGTTAATCACTACTTTCTAATAATGTTTTTAATTCATTGTATTTTTCTTTGATAAAAGTAAAAGCTTTATCAAAAGGAGTATACTCTGTAAAATCAATATCAACTATTTTTAAAAGCTCTAAAACGTCTTTATTACAGCCACTTTGTAAGAATTTAATATATTTATCTTTAAATTTAGAATCACTTAAAATATCACTTACAATACAAATAGCGGCGATTAAGCCAGTAGCATATTGATAAACATAAAAAGGACTATAAAAATGACTTATACGCATATATTCATAACGAATACTTTCATCAACAATAACAGAATCTTTAAAATATTCTTCATTTAAATGATAATAAGTATTACTAAATTCTTCTTCAGTTAGAGAAACACCATCTTGGCATTTTTTACTCATAATACTCTCAAATTCTGCAAACATAGTCTGGCGATAAATAGTTGCTTTTACTTTATCTAAGAATTCACATAAGTAAAATATTTTTTCTTCAGGAGTTTTGGCATTATCATACATGTAAACAGAAAGTAATGTTTCATTTACAGTTGAAGCAATCTCAGCTAAGAATATTTCATAGTCGTAATATGGATAAGAATTGTTTTCTTTAGAATACATAGAATGAACAGCATGACCTAGTTCATGAGCCATTGTACTTACTGAATCAAATGTACCATTAAAGTTTAGTAAAACGTAAGAACTCGTGTCATAACTACCCCACTGATAAGCCCCATTATGTTTACCTTTATTAGGATAGAAATCAATACATTGGTTATCAAACATATATTTAAAATGACTTAAATAATCTGGACCTAAAACATTAAGAGCATTAGTTATCGTATTAATAGCTTCTTCTTTAGTATATTTTTTAGTAGGAGATGCGACAACTGGAACATAGGTATCGTATAAATGGTATTCTTTTAAACCAAGTTTTTTAGCTTTAAGTTTTTGATAATCAATATTAATGTAGTTATATTCATGAACTTTTGCAATTAGGTTCTCATAGACTTTAGGTGAAACATTAATACTATCTAAAGCCATTTCTAAAGCAGTATTATATTTTCTTATTTTTCTAACAAACTCTAATTCTTCGTAATTACCTTTTAATAAAGAGGCAAAGGTGTTTTTATGAGATGCATAATATGCATGATAGTTTAAAAAAGCTTCTTTCCTAATATCTTGACTTTTATTTTCCAAATATAAAGCATAGTTGTAATGATTTAGTTCTTTACCAGAAACAGGAGCAAACTTAGCATCGGCAACGTCCAAAGAGGTAAACGCATCATCTGGTGTGCCAAAAGCATTCATAGCAAGAGCAATAATACTTTCTTCTTTCTCACTTAAAACTCTTTCTTTATCTTTGTATAGTCTTGTAAAATAAAGTTTATAGTCTTTTAAAAACGGATGATTATTGATAAGTTTTAAAACGCTTTCTAAATCACTAGCCATAAATTCACTCAAAATAAATGATTCATTTTCATTTATCATGCGGCCTAAGTTTTCAACTTTAAGCATTTTTTCTTTAGAGGCATTATTGGTTGTATCTTCATCATATAAAAACTTGGTATAAATTAGAAGTCGCGCATACTCTCTTTCTTCACTCTCATCTAATTTAATAAATTTTTCTAATGACTCACTAGAATCTAGTATATGTCCTTTCATTGCTACTTTAGCTGCACTTTTATCATTTACTGACGATAAGAGTTTTTCAAATTCATTATCATTTTTAATTATTTTACTTATATCCCAACAATCATTTTTATTTATTTTAGAACGTTCTTTTAGTTTTTCCACAGTATATTCCTTTCTATAACCGGATAAAAGTTCTAGTCACCTAGAACTTTCCCGTTAGTAAATTATTTTTCTTCGTATGAAGCTTCTTCAACATCATCTTTTTTAGATGAAGAGTTTTCTTCGGTAGTAGTTTCAGTAGAAGCACTAGCATTATTGTTGGCAGTGGCATTTTCATAAACTTTAGTAGCAAGTTTCATAGCAACCTCTTGAAGACTCTCAGTTTTCTTTTTGATATCATCAATATCATTTTTTGTTAAGGCATCTTTTAAGTCTTTGATTTTACTTTCTGCTTCTTCTTTATCTTTGCTATCTACTTTATCACCTAGGTCTTTAATAGCTTTTTCTGTTTGGAAAATCATGGCGTCAGCATCATTTCTTGTATCAGCTTCTTGTTTACGTTTTTCATCAGCTTCTTTATTTGCTTCAGCATCTTTCATCATTTTATCTATTTCTTCATCGCTTAAGTTTGTACTAGATGAAATAGTAATTGATTGTTCTTTATTAGTACCTAGGTCTTTAGCAGTTACATGAACTATACCATTAGCATCAATATCGAATTTAACCTCGATTTGTGGAACACCTCTTGGTGCTGGTGGAATATTTGAAAGTTGGAAATTACCTAAAGTTTTGTTATCACTTGCCATCTTTCTTTCACCTTGTAAGACATGAATGTCAACAGCAGGTTGATTATCAGCCGCTGTACTAAATACTTGACTCTTACTTGTTGGAATAGTTGTATTTCTTGGAATTAAGACAGTCATAACACCACCAAGTGTTTCAAGACCAAGTGATAATGGTGTAACATCAAGTAAGACTAAGTCATCCATTTCACCAGTTAAGACACCACCTTGGATAGCAGCACCCATAGCAACAACTTCATCTGGGTTAACACCTTTATGTGGTTCTTTACCAAGTTCTTTTTTAACTAATTCTTGAATATATGGAATACGTGTTGATCCACCAACTAATATTACTTCATCAATATCACTACTAGAAAGTTTAGCATCGCTTAAAGCTTTATGAACTGGGTCTAAAGTTGAATCAAATAAGTCACGACATAAGTCTTCAAATTTAGCCTTAGTTAAATCTAGTTCTAAGTGTAATGGGCCATTTTCATTTTGTGATAAGAATGGTAGGCTTATTTGGGTACTACTCATACCAGATAAATCTTTTTTGGCTTTTTCAGCTGCATCTTTAAGTCTTTGCATAGCCATAGCATCACCTGATAAGTCGATGCCATTTTCTTCTTTAAATGTTTTAACTAAGTAATCAATAATTCTTTGGTCAAAATCATCACCACCAAGTTTGTTATTACCAGCAGTAGATTTAACTTCAAATACTCCATCACCTAGTTCTAGTATAGATACATCGAATGTACCTCCACCTAAGTCATAAACTAAAACAGTTTGACTTTTATCTTGTTTATCAAGGCCATAAGCAAGAGCTGCGGCTGTTGGTTCATTAATAATACGTTTAACGTCTAAACCGGCAATTTTACCAGCATTTTTTGTAGCTTGACGTTGCGCATCGTTAAAGTATGCTGGCACAGTAATAACCGCTTCAGTTACTTTATCGCCTAAATAGCTTTCAGCATCGGCTTTTAATTTACCTAAAATCTTGGCAGAAATTTCTTCTGGTGTCCATTCTTTACCATTAGCAGTAACTTTTTTACCAGAACCCATTAAACGTTTGATACTAGCGATAGTATTTTTTGGGTTTGTTACAGCTTGACGTTTAGCACGATCACCAACTATAACCTCGTCGCCTTTAAAAGCTACAACGGAAGGTGTAGTTCTTCCTCCTTCATCATTTGGGATAACGTTTGGTGTACCCCCTTCAAGTACAGATACACAACTATTTGTTGTACCTAAATCTATTCCTATAATTTTACTCATAATTAATCATCCTTTCTTTATTTTCTTACATTTTCTGGTTCAATAATACTCTTAGCTTTAGCAAATTCTTCTCTGTGTTCTTCAATAGTTTTAATTTCTTCAGCATTTTTTGGAATACCATTGATACTATAATAAATATTTATCATTTGATTTTCTAGATTGGCAATTGTTTGGTTGTAAAAAGCAATTGAATTTCTATACATTGGATTTTTGAAGCCCATGTTAGTAAGTGTTTCGATTGTAGCCTTTGTATCCAAATAATTTTCATATATAGCTTGTAATGCTATTTCATACTCATTTTGACTCATTTGTATCATCTTCTTTCTTTTGATTTACTTTAACCATTGCGGGTCTTATTACTTTATCTTTATATTTATAGCCTTTTTGCAAGACGTCAATGACAACATTATCTTCAAAGTCGTCTACACTATCAACTAAGACAGCGTGCATACATTCTTCATCAAAAGGCTCATGTAAACACTCTATTTCAGTAACTTCATTGTTTTTTAAGGTTTCTAGTAGATTACCATAAATCATTTTAAAGCCACTTAGGAATTTACTAACCTCATCAGTTAAATCAGTATCATCCATAACAATTGCGTGTTCAAAGTTATCTAATACTGGTAAGATACTAGTAATAAACTTTTCACCATCATACTTTAAAAGTTTCATTCTTTCTTCATCAGTACGTCTTTTTAGATTTTGAAATTCCGCTGACAATCTTAATATTTTCTCATCTTTTTCTTTTAATTCATTTTGGAGTTTCTCAAGGCATTTTTTATTATCTTTCTTAGGATGCTCCTTTTTGGCCTTTTCTTCTTTTTTTTCTAGTTCTTCAGTATTTACTTTTTTTTCTTCTTCGTTATTCATGAGAACCCTCGCTTTCATTTAATTCTTTATTTAGAAATGATAGTAAACCTACCACTCTGTCATATTCCATTCTTTTAGGGCCAATAATAGCTATCGTACCTTCTTCACCATTTATTTTATATGTTGTTTTTATAACTGTGACATTAGGATCAAACTCACTATCTTCGCCAATATAGATTTTTACGCCTTCTTCACTTGAATCACTTTCAATCTTACCTATCAGTGTTGGATCATCAAATTTTTTAATGATATTTCTGATTTCTTCAACATCGTTATATTCTGGTTCATTTAGTAAATATTTTTTGCCACTAACATGAACGGTTTCTGTTTGTTTACTAGCAAAATCACTAAATGTTTTAGAGAATATAGAATAGATAGTTTCGTAGGCTTCAATCTTTTCGGCAATAATTGGCTTAATATCAAATTCTAGTCTTCTTGATACTTCATCAATTGGTGTGCCAACTAACATTTTGTTAATTATTTCACAAGTTTTAACAACTTCACTAACAGATATATTATCTGCTAAAACAAAAGTTTTATTTTGAACAATACCTTTATCAGTACAAACAAGGGCAACAATGCTTTGATTTTGCAAGGGAATAATGCTTACTTGTTGCAAGGCATTTTCTAGACTATTTTTACCAAGGATAACGCTAGTATAATTAGTCATATCACTTATAATATCAACACATGATGTGATAGCATCTGATAATGTAAGTTCATGGTTTTGAAAGATGGTTTGTAAGGCAATAACATCACTTTTTGATAACTCTTTAGGTTTCATTAAATGTGTTACATAATACTTATAACCTTTTTCTGATGGAATACGGCCAGAAGAAATATGATTTTTTTCTAAGAATCCTAGTTCTTCTAAGTGAGCCATTTCATTACGAATTGTTGCTGATGAGCACTTTAATTTACTCATTAGAGATTTACTACCAACAGGTTTAGCTGTTTCAATGTAGTTCTCTACAATTTCTTTTAAAATTTTTGCTTGTCTATCATTCACTAAAGCTCACTTCCTTTAGCACTTGTAAAACTCAAATGCTACATACATTATAATATGCATTTTAGCACTTGTCAATACGCATTGCTAATTATTTTTATAAAAAAAATTAAGATTTCTTATATTTTCTTAATTTCTTTGTCCTTTACTGGTTCTAAATAAGTTATTTTTTTATTTGTTTTTTTAGCATACTCTATTTCTTCTTTAGTACTATTACCAATGTAGCCCCCAACATTGATAACAAATATTTCATCAGATAAATCAATTCTTCTTTTGTGCATGTCAGCTAACATTTCTTTAGTTTTTTTGAATGTTTCTGCATCCATATTAGCAAATATGTCTTCATCACCAGATTTAGCAAACAACCCTAAAGATAAAACAATATTGCCTTTTAAAGTTAATTCTTTTTGAACCTCAAAAAAAGCTTTTTTAAACTTAGTTGACCCACATAAAGTAATAATATTATATTTTTTTGGCATGTGAATCAGCAACTCTCTTTAATCTTTAATATTTCATTCTTAGACAAATTCGTTACGTCCATGATTAAATTTAAGTCTAAATTTTTGGCAAGCATATTTTTAGCAATAGTAATTTTTTCGATTTTTTTACCTTTTTTCTCACTCTCTCTTTTGATAGTATTTCTAATATATCTTTCATCTTCTTCAGGTGTAAATACTTCCCAAAAGTTAGCATCAGTATTTAACTTAGTAATTTTTTCCATATATTCATCAACCTTCCCATCATATTTAACTAGTTCTTTCAAACTATTTTTTTCTAAGTCTAACATTATTAAATGTGAATATTCAGTAACTTTTTCTATATCTAAAGAATACCAAAAATTCATTATTATGTCCATATTGTATTCGTATATTTCAAAGTTTTTTATATAACATTTTTGCTCATCATCTTGGACCTTATATATTCTTAAAATCTTGTTATCATCTTTTATACCATATGTAAAATTAATTTGAATGGTAAGCGTGTCTTCATTATAATCTTCAGATATACTAGTATTCTTGTTATAAATGTTACTTAAGTAACAAAAGTTTCTTGGATGTAAGTATTCTTTGTTTGTCGCGTTCATTTCTATATTGATTCTACCCACATTTGTTTCCACTAATATATCTAGCCTTTTTCTTTTTGTTACTAAATCATTATTATTTCTTTCGACATTTAAATATGTTAACTCATCAATTCTAACTTGTAATATCCTTTCTAATAGCCAGATTAATAATTTTTTATTCTTAATATTACCAAATATTTCTTTAAAGGCTGAATCATTTTTACAAGTATAAAACTTTTTAGGTTTTGTGATTGTTTTATTCATAGTTGTCCTCCTTGATAAGTTATCCTAAACCATGTTTGTAATTTAGACAAGGGGGATATTTTAGGAAGTTTTGTCGCATAAGATCACATGTTGTAGAGTATTGTCGAATACTCAATCATTAGATCAATTTTCTCCTTTTTTTCTATGTTTATTCCATCTAATGATTTTAAATTTTGGTTAATATATTTTTGAATTTCTTCATCTGTACTATTATTAAAACTACTATGTTTTAGTATATCAATATAATCTTTTTCTTTGTAATTATAGCGATATTTAGCGTTTTTCTTATACGAAACTATTAAATCAGTGCTATAATAAATGTGGATGACGTTATCCTCTTCTAGTACAGTAAGTTCTTTTCCAACATACTGTATTGGTACTGAATATTTAATTCCTTGATATGAAATCATAGATTCGTTAGATACTCTATATGTCTTCTTTTGTGGAAGATAATAATTTTCTAAAATTTCATAGTTTATAGGTTTTAAATATTCTTTTTCTTTTACAAAATAATTTATTGGTATATCATTTAAAGCCTGAGACTTTTCTTCATAATTCAAAATATAATTTAAATTTTTTACTATTTTTATTAAATCGTCTTTATCATCAAACTCATAATCAAATGCTTTTAATCTATTCATTATTTTGGCTAGTGTTTCTACTTTCCCTTTAGTCTCAGGCCTATATGGTCTGCATGTTACTATTTTAAAGCCTGCATCCTTTGAAAATTGCATTGCAGTTGAATTAATTACCACTTCGCTAAAATCACTTTTAGCTCTATCTACTATAGTTTTCATGTTATCAAATAATATTTCTTCTGTAGTTCCTCCAAAGTACCTAAATGAATTTGATAAACATTTAAATAATGTGTTTTGTGTTTGATCAAAAGTTAATTCAATATACTTATATCTTGAATGTCCCAGTACTATTAAAAATATACTTACAATATATTCATTACCACTTTTATCATGTAATTTCATTTTTTCTTTCCAATCTACTTGAGATTGATAACCTTTCACAGTTTCAAATCTTATTGTTAATTCTTTTATTATTTTTTTCTTCTTTGTACTAACATATTTACGTACGATTCCATATTTGCCATTATAACCATATTTTAAGGTTAAAAGGTTAAATATGCCTGTAGCAGGCACATTATCTTGGTCTAACTTTGCATCGATATTGGTCTTGTACGGATCTAGCTTTGAAGTATAAACTCTAATCTTTTTTTCTTTTTTATATTTTTCTGGATTAAATCTTCGATCTATTGTTTCCCAACAACAACCATATCTTCTAGATAATTCACTTTTATTCACTTTTTCACCTCCTAACTTCATTTTTTCAATTGTAATATCTTTTCTCATACCTATATCAACTCCTTATCTATTATGAGATGATAAAAGTATATCAGATATACAAAAAACTGATAGAAATTATCAACTTTTAACTTTGACATATTTATGACTTTCTATATTAACATTTATAATCCCATCAAAACTTGTAGTTTTTGCAAAAAAATAACCCCACTAAAACGCGGAGTTATTTTTGATATTTTCTTTCTTTTTTAAATTTGACCGACCCTAGGCTTCGCCTATGGACATCCTCGGGCGGATATACTCCCGCCAGCGAGGCTTAGTAACTAAAGTTCAAGTGAAAATGGTGATTCACTTGTCCCTTCTCCCCCTGATATTTTCACATTCGATGTCAGATAAACGACGGGCCGGACGCCATATTCGCTGAACGCAAAGGTGGTGGAGACGCTGCCAGAGTAGATCTCATCGAACGCATAGAGCCCATTGGAAGAGGTCGCAACCGGCGATATTGTCCATTGTGTACTACTTAATAATAACCAGTCATTATTTTTGCAATCACTTACACTACTGTCATCCCAACTATATAAAGCAGTATTTAAACAAGTTGCTCGGTCTGTTGTACTGCCACCGCTAGTCGCATAACCATAATCACTTGGATACATTAAACCTATTTTACCTGTCCATGTCGTTGTTCTCATTACATTATCGTTACAATATGTTCCACTTGAGCAAGCCTTTCCAGTATTAGTTCCTCTTTCTAATTCATAAAAACTTTTACTAGTTGCATGTTGATTTTCAGAAGTTCCTGTATTCCATACGGCATCACTTATTAATGTTTTTAATTTGTCTTTTATGCCTGTACTTGTGAAATTACAACTGGTTGTTGCATTGTTTTTAAAATTATAACATTTTCCTGATTTGTTATTCCAGTATAATGAGCCACCTACTGTTTCGCTTTCATATCCTGGATTTAGTAGTTTCATTAAATCAGCTTGGCTCCATTCATTGACACCATAACCACCATTAATACTTGATTCACTCGTATCCCATGAATACTCACCTATTGCTTCTGAGCGAATTAATTTTACTCTGTCTTCTTTATTCCCTGTACCATCATCTATGTCTTTCATTGTACCGATGATTCGCCATATATCGCCATCGATACTCACATAATTATTTGGATTAGCACCAATATATCTCGTGTTACCATAGTCATCTGTCGCTAAGTTTGTTGTATCTGTTGCTGCTAATGTCGTTATGTACTCTACTGCTGTTGGTTTAGGTAATTCTTTTGCATAACTTGCATTTACTGTTATCTTACTTTCAAATAATCTGTTTTGGATACCTTCTGTTGTCATAGTAACTGATTCATCAACCCATAGTCTTAGATTGTATGTTTTACTTTCATTAGCGTCTAAATAACCGGTTTTTATTTTATAGGCCGTAGTTGCGTCACTTATGGTTTTAGTAGTCACGTCATAACTACTTATTACAGCTGGAGACTCATCATCTAGCATTAATTTTATATAATCCATATTGGTTAATGTTGAGGTATTTAATAACTCTAAATTAACCTCATATTTAACATATGAATCACAATTATTAGTGATCGTGAATGTGTAAGGCGTTAATTTCTTTCCTTCTTCATCAATTATTGGATAAGCTTTTTCTAAACTTATGGCATTACTATCAGTCATAGATACACTAAAACAGGTAGTAGCTAGACTATTTTTATTAGTTTGACTAAGTATTAAACGCCATACGGCATATGAAACGCCTATTACAGTAAAAGTAACAATTAATGTTCCTAGTATTATTAATAAGGTTTTATTTTTGTTTTCTTTCATAAGCTCACTCTACTTTCTTAAATAATTTTATCACATTATTTACTCTTCAACAATAGTTTTTAAAGTGCATTTTTTTTGATTTTCATGGTAAGACACCTCTATAGTTGAAGAAGCCGCTACTAATTTTTTTTGAGTTTTAGGATTTATTAAGTCATTATCTTCAATTAATCCTTTTTCTAATAACTTACTTATAGTTATTGTACAACCATTACTTTTACTACAACGACCATTATTTTTAATGTATTCATTTGATTCAACATAAGTACAAGCAGCATTTTCTAGTGTTTCTTTAAAGTTATTATAAGTATTTTCTTGTTGCTTATCTAATGTACCTAGAATATTCGTTGATATAACAGTCCCTATCACCGCTAATAAGCCAATAGTAATAATGAGTTCAATTAAAGTAAAACCTTTTTTCATAATGTAGTTCCTTTCTTTCTTTTTTTAAAGTGAAATATTAAATAAAATATCAATGAGAATAAAACAACTAAGTAAAAACTAATTGTTCTAAGTAAAATCATAGCTGGCGTGGCAAGCGTGGTACCATAAATATATTTATTAATTTCTAAAAGCAAACCTTCTGCCACTACTACACCACCAGGAAAAGGCATGAAATCAGACCCTAAAGTTATACAAGCTTGGAAAGCTACGATAAGAAAGATACTCTTGTCATTTAAACCAAATGATTTATAAATAAAATAACTAATTATTAAAATGCTTAATCTTTGCATAATTAAAATAAGTAAAGATTCAAGTAATATATAGGGATTACTTTTAGTTAAGGAAGCACAAGCTTGATAATCTTTTAAAGAATCTTCTAGCTTTTTTTCTAGTTTATCATAATCTTTTATAATATGTAATTTTTTTAATAAAAAAATAATTAGTTTAATAATTTTATAAAGTAATTTCTTAGAATAGACTAAAAATAAAAAACAAATAATAAGGGTAATTGTTGTAACATAGCCTAATATTACTAAGATATTGAAAAGGTTGTTTACTTTAAAAATAGTGTTTTTGAATAATATAAAACCAATGGTAGCAATAATTATTAAGGCAACTTTATATAAAAGGGTATTAAGTAGAATAATGACGCTAGAAACCCGATACGGAATATTATCATGACTCATTTCTAACATTTGCACAGGTTGTCCGCCAATACTACTTGGAGTAACAGCAGAAAAGTAACATTCGGTGAATACATAGCCAAAGGCTTGATAAAAATTTATTTTATAACCCATATAAAAACACATTCTTTTTAAATATAATGCTTCAAAGAAAGCCCAGAAAAACATAGCTATAACCGATAAAATGATGAATGGTGGCAAGCATAATTTTAATGAGGATATTAAAGAATTTATAGGATAATCTTTAAATATAAAGTAATATGTACCAAATGTTAAAGTTAAAAAAAGGATAACTGATAAGATATATTTTTTCTTTTGCATAGACATACCTTCTATCTATTAGTATTTTAGCAAAAGTTACTTTAAATGTCACGATAAAGTTAAGTAGTTGTCTGTGTGTTAGATAGGCTTGCATACTAAGTAATAACAAGGTTTGGGATTTTTTTTAAAGAAACTGGTATCAAAAAAAAGAAAATCGACTAATCGCCGTGTATATATAAGTAGAGATACTTATCTCTTAGAAGGGAGGTTATGTATGACCCAAGAAGAAGCAAAGCTAAATAAGTGGTATACTGCTAGTCGTGATCGGGTATTTAAGGCTGTTTTTGTAAATGAAGAAGACAAAGAGTTATTTGAATGTATCTTGAAAGAAACTTTAAAAGAAACAATTAGTATTACTAAGTTTCATATTACTGAGTTAGCTGTTAAAACCGTTAATGAACGAGTTAAAATGCTAGATGTCTTAATCGAAATTGATAAAGATAAATATATTTTGTGTGAAGTTAATTCCTCTTTTAGTTACATAACTAAAGAAAGAAACTTAGTCTTTTTAGAAACTTATTCTAGCCAGATTATTAAACGTGGTGATGATTATACAAAGACTGATAAGATTATTCTAATTAACTATAATTTTATTAAAGACTTAGGTGGACCAATTTTAAGACGTTTTACTTATCGTGATGAAGAAGGCATTTGTTATTCTGACAAGAGAATGATCATTAATGTCAATATGGACAAATTACTTAAGAATTATTATAATGGTATTGTAATGATGAGTACAAACATTTAGCCATGCTTGATATGAACAAAGAAGATTTATTTAAATTGTCTAAGACTGATAAGCTAGCTAAAAAGTACTATGATAAACTTATGGAATTAAATACCAATCAAGAATTTGTAGGGTTACTATCAAACGACGAAGAGTATGAAATTTATGTTAAATCTGAAATTAGTGAAGCCAGGGAAGATGCTCACAAAGAAGGCGTTCAAGAATCTAAGTTAGAGATTGCTAAGGCTATGCTTAATAATCATGAAGACTTAGAAAAAATAATGACTTACACTGGTCTATCAGAAGCTGAATTAAAAGCACTACAAAATTAATTTATGTAAAAAAGGACTCATTGTGATAGTCCTTTTTAATTTTTCTTTAATTCATCTAATTGTTTTTCTTCCAAAGCTAGTTTTTCTCTATCTTTTGCTACTACTTCTTTAGGAGCCTTATTAACATAATTTTCATTACTTAGTAATTTTTTCCTTCTTAAAATAGAAGCTTCTAAAGTCTTAATTAAATTGTCTTTCTTTAGAATATCAGATTCACTTTCTTCTTTAGTATAGAAAACAGTAGCGTTTATAAACTTAGAATTAACTGTGTAATTGTCTAGTTCTAGACTCTTAGTAATGACATGGTTATTTAATTTTAATAGATTTATTATTAAAGATGGGTCATGTTCTGTATTAAATAATACTTGAGCATCTTTTGGAGTATTGTTAGTAGCCCGTAAATTACGGAAGCTGCGAACAAAGTTAATCGTATCATCTATTAATTCTTCTTCAGTCCTAAAATTATATTTTTTTTCTACTTTAGGATAAGTACTCATCATAATAGATTCGGTTTCTTTGATACTTAAATTACTATAAATTTCTTCAGTTACAAATGGCATAAAAGGATGTAACATTTTTAAAATACCTGTTAAGACATATAGTAAAACACTCTTAGTAGTATTATCATCTAAACTAAATTTAGACATTTCAATATAGTTATCACAGAAACATTCCCAAG
>CAKOMI010000008.1 GCA_934096605.1 uncultured Bacilli bacterium | reverse complement strand
TCCATGAATTATTAATAGATAAAGATTTTGATAATACGCCATTTAAAATAGAAGACTAATTAAAGTCTTCTATTTTTTAAGCAATGACAAATGGATCACCTGCAGTACCAATACCCCCGCTTATCTTAGAGTCACCCAAAATATTTATAACCGGTCTTATTCCACCACCACTTGTTACACTATTAAACCCACCAAGATAACCTACATTATATAATTGAAAAGCATAAGAAGATGCATTATCAACCGTATACATACATGGAGATAAAATCCAATATGAATTAGCACTAATTGTATAAGCGGATTTATTAATATAACCATCTGCATATCCACTCATCATTAACTCATCAACAGTAAGTAAACCAATAGGATAAGTAAGTGCTTTATTACCCTTATTGCTTGTAGATGTAGTAAATAAATCATTTGATAAAGAACATCTTAATGTTGGTGATTTAGATTTATAAAATCTATTATAAACATTATAAATTGTAGTTGAACCATTTGTTGAATAACCATTACCACTTGATACACTTCTATCATCACAAAAACCAGCATCAGCAATTATAGCTCCATTATTAGTATCTAAAATATTTGCTTTATACCAGTTGTCTAACTCAATTTTTACATTACTATCTACTTCATTAGCTGTTGACTTATCATAACTATCATTCAAAGTATTACCATACATATAGCCAATATAAGCAGGGTTATCTTTTTTATTATTAAATGGTTTCCAAGATAAAATATTAAAACCATCTCCACTTACATTAGGCGTTTTACCATCATATAAAAGTCTCACACTTCCATCACCATTTATACGTACTATACGCCAGTAGTATCCCGCATATTTCACATAATTATTTTTTACAGAACCACGGTAATAATAACTTATACCATCATCATCTGCCATTTGATAAAGTCCTTTATCTGACTTATCACTTTCATTTTCTTTTTGATTCATGGCATATCCCTTTAAATTATATTTTCTAGTCTTAAATGAAGTACCAGTTGTCCCAGTTGCAGTTTCATCACTAATACTTGCACTTCTTATTTCATACAAAGTAGCACAGTTTGTATTTCTTACTGTTGTAATAACATCAGAGGAATTAATATTATACCTAGAGCCACAGTAATAATATTTATTATTACCATTATAATTTAACGTTGTAGGGTCTTTTTGGGTTACATTAGTTAAATCATATTTTCCTGTGTCTTTATTAAAAATATAGCTAGTACCTATTGTAAGTAAAACATTTTCATTAGTTAAATTTTTAAATCTTTCATCAGTGTCTTTTAAGGCTACTAAATCAGGATGTGGCATTGTAGATGTTACATCCACTAAAGAAGCACCTATGTTTTCATTCCATGCAATTAATGGGGCTGTCTTAGTAAAGTCTGGACTTTGCTTTTCCGCAATTTTTTGTTTTGATATTTCAGGACTTGTTTGATATTCATTAGCAAGTATGGCATCACTTATCTTGTCATATCCTTGTTTTAATGGGTCATATATTCCTGCACTGGCAGTTATTGTTACTTTAGCATTAAACAATTTGTTCATTGCATCTGTGTCTTCTGGTCCAACATCTTCACTTAGCCATAATCTTAATTTATAGTTATTAGTTTCCCCAGCTCCTATACCGCCTTTATATAGTTCTTTTGAAATACTTATATTTTTTAAAGTAGCCTCTACTGTATCAAAGTTTGATAATCTTTGTACTCCCTCTTCATTTAATAAAACACTTACATATTTAATTGGTAATGTTGTTTCATCTAACACTTCTAAATTAACACTGTAACTTACAAATAAATCACATGTATTTTCAATAGTAAACTCATATGGTGTAAGACTTTTTCCTTCTTCATTTAATAATGGATAAGCATTTTCGATATTTATATCATTCTTTTCATTAATTAAATTTAACTTTAAACAACTTGAATTAACTATATTAAAGTTATTTTGATTTAATTTTAAAACCCATATAGCATAAGAAATTCCAAGCAAAGAAAGTATACCTATTAGTATACCTAGAATTATGAGTACTTTATTTGTCTTATTCTTTTCTTTTTTCATAACTATTACCTATTCATATCTTGGACTATATACTATTATCCATACTATAATAATAGTATACCCCCCCCCCAAGGTATTTGTCAAGAAAATTTTTTGTAGAAAATGACGATTTATTTTGCTCTGAATATTACTAATAAATAGAAAATAAAAATGTACTTTTTGTACAAATTTATTTTCTTAATCTTTTTATTTGATTACTTACACTTATTTCACTTTTATGGCTAAAAATTTGTTCTTTCGTATTGATTTTAGTTTGTTTTAATAGTATGACAATATCACCTCGTTAGGTAGGAAGTGGTGGGTAAGAGCCCAGTAAGCCACTTCTTTTTTAATATCTTATATTAATTTCTAATTATTCTTCAATCAATATTTTTAGTATTAAAAAACATATACCTTAATTAGTACATGCCTTTTCTATGTAAAATAATTCGTCATTATAGTTTAATTTTAAGAGATTTTAATATGTCATTTAACAATTTTTCATCTCTAAATTAACCTACACTAATTTGATAAGGATTATCCTTTGTACCAATTCCCCCACTTATTTTAGAGTCACCCAAAATATTTATAACTGGTCGAATTGCAATACTTGCATTTGCTAATGTACCAAGAATATATCCCCCACCACTTAAAGCGAAAACATGCATATCTTGATTATTAGTATTAAAAGATCTAGGCGTCATAGTCCAATAAGAATAAGAACAATAAGTATAAGAAGCCCTGTTAATAAAACCATCAGCATAACCACTTAACATTAATTCATCAGCTGTTATTAACCCAACTGGATAAGTTAGGGCTTTATTTCCTTTATTACTTATAGAAGTAGTAAACATATTATTGCTTTCCATACATTTTAAATCAGGTGTTTTTGATTCATAAACTCTTTTATACGGCATATAATTTGTAATTGTATTATTAGAAAAACCATCTCCATTATAAATTCTTCTGTCATTACAAAAAGAAGCTGAAGCAATATTATTTTCATAATTAGTTCCAACAAATTTTTCCTTATACCAATTATCTAGTTCAGTTTTTATCGTACTATCTACTTCATTAGCTGTAGTTTTATCATAACTCTCATTCAAAGTATTACCATACATATAACCAGCATAAGCCGGATTATCTTTTTGACTATTAAAAGACATTCCTGATTTAGTAACCAAATTTAATCCTGATGTACTAATTTTATCACCAGCATATAAAAGACGAACACTTTTATCTCCATTAATACGTATTATTCGCCAGTAGTATCCAGCAAACTTAACATAATTATTATTTACTGATCCTCTATAATAATAACTTATGCCATCATCATCCTCCATTTTGTATAATCCCTTATCTGATTTATCACTTTCACTTTCTACTTGTCTCATCGCATATACACTTAAATTATATTTTCTCACCTTAAATGTCGTTTTATATAACCCAGTAGCATCTTCATCAGTAAATGTTACACTATTAATTTCATAAACTCTCGTACAAGCAGAAGAACTACGCCAAGGCTTAATAACATCATTTTGACTAGTAACATAACCACCATCACAATAATAGTATTTAGTATTACCATTATAATTTAATGTTGTTGGATCTAAATAATTAGTATTTACTAAATCATATTTACCAGTATCTTTGTTAAAAGTATACCCTGTGCCTATTGTAAGTAAAACATTTTCACTAGTTAAATTTTTAAATCTTTCATCAGTGTCTTTTAAGGCTACTAAATCAGGATGCGGCATTATAGCAGTTATACTTTCTAAAGAATCGCTTTTATTTTCATTCCATATAATTAATGGAGCTGTTTTACTAAAATCTGGACTTTGCTTTTCTGCAATTTTTTGCTTTGATATTTCAGGACTTGTTTGATATTCATTAGCAAGTATTGCATCACTTATCTTGTCATATCCTTGTTTTAATGGGTCATATATTCCTGCACTTGCAGTTACTGTTACTTTGGAGGTAAATATCTTGTTCATTGCATCTGTGTCTTCTGGTCCTACATCTTCACTTAGCCATAATCTTAATTTATAGTTATTGGTCTCCCCTGCTCCTATACCGCCTTTATATAGTTCTTTTGAAATACTTATATTTTTTAAAGTAGATTCTACTGTATCAAATGATGATAATCTTTGGACGCCTTCTTCATTTAATAAAACACTTACATATTTAATTGGTAATGTTGTTTCATCTAGAACCTCTAAGTTAACACTATAACTTACAAATAAATCACATGTATTTTCAATTGTAAACTCATATGGTGTAAGACTTTTTCCTTCCTCATTTAATAATGGATAAGCATTTTCAATATTTATATCATTTTTTTCATTAGTTAGTGATAATTTTAAACAACTTGATTTTACTAAGTTGGGATTTGTTTGTTTTAATTTTAAAACCCATATAGCATAAGAAATTCCAAGCAAAGAAAGTATACCTATTAGTATACCTAGAATTATGAGTACTTTATTTGTCTTATTCTTTTCTTTTTTCATAACTATTACCTATTCATATCTTGGACTATATACTATTATCCATACTATAATAATAGTATACCCCCCCCCAAAGGTATTTGTCAAGAAAATTTTTTGTAGAATGACGATTTATTTTACCCTAGAAATGACAAATTATTTTACTATGAATCTTACAAATAAATAGAATATAAAAATGTGCTTTTTGTACAAATTTATTTTCTTTTTTTTAATCTTTTTATTTGATTACTTACAATTATTTTACTTTTATGTCTAAAAACTTGTTCTTTCGTATTGATTTTAGTTTGTTTTAATAGTATGACAATATCACCTCGTTAGGTAGGAAGTGGTGGATAAGAGCCCTGTAAGCCACTTCTTTTTTTATATCTTATATTAATTTCTAATTCTTCTTCAATCAATATTTTTAGTATTAAAAAACATATACCTTAATTAGTACATGTCTTTTCTATGTAAAATAATTCGTCATTATAGTTTGATTTTAAGAGATTTTAATATGTCATTTAACAATTTTTCACCTCTAAATTAACCTACACTAATTTGATAAGGATTATCCTTTGTACCAATTCCACCACTTATTTTAGAGTCACCTCGAATATTAATAACAGGTCTTACGCCAAGATTAGTATCAACCCAATAAGCCGCTATTGAACCAGTATCAATTACCCCATAAACACTTAACGCAGAACTATCTGCATTATAAGCATAAGGTGACATTGACCAATAGCGATTAGTACTATATACATAGGATAATCTATTCAAATACCTTGAATTTAATCCAGCCAGTACAAGTTCATCCGTTGTTATTAATCCTATTGGATAAGTAAGTGCTTTATTTCCTACTTTGTTACTACTTAAAGTAAATAAGTCCTGTTGTTGTGGGCAAGTTAAATTAAACCCAGTACTTTGATATAAAAAGTTTTGACTATACCTTGTTGTAGCAGAATCACTATACCCATTTCCAGATGCAATACTTCTGTTATTACAAAATCCAGTATCAGTGATAAGTGATTCATTACTTGTACCCAAAATGTTTTCTTTATACCACTTATCTAGTACCATTTTAACATCACTATCTTGTTCACTTGCAATTGCTTTTTCATAACTAACATTTAATGTATTACCATACATGAAACCTGCGTATGCAGGATTATTTCTTAACTTATTAAACAGAGAATTTCCAATGTTATCTGATTTATTATTATCAGCATATAAAAGCCGTATACTACCATCCCCATTTATACGTATTATTTGCCAGTTGTATCCCGCAAACTTAACATAATTGTTATTTACTGAACCACGGTAATAATAACTTATTCCATCATCATCAGCTATTTGATATAATCCTTTATCTGATTTGTCACTTTCACTTTCTTTTTGGGTAATTTCCGTAGCTTGCATTCTAAATGTCTGAGCCTTAAATTTATTACCAGCAAGAGTGTCAAAAGAACTATCAGCTTTTGTAGCACTAGTTAATTCATAAATACTAGAACAAGAACCAATAGCGTGTGAAATATTAATAATTTCATCAGCATTAGTTGTAAAATAACTCTTACAATAATAATACTTATTACCATCTGAATAATTAATAGTAGTAGGATCTATTAAAGTTGTGTTTAATAAATTAAAATTACCTGTATCTTTATTAAATACATAACCAGTACCTATTGTAAGTAATACATTATCATTAGTTAAATTTTTAAATCTTTCATCAGTGTCTTTTAAGGCTACTAAATCTGGGTGTGGCATCGTGGCAGTAACAGTCTTTAAAGAATCACTTATATTTTCATTCCATATAATTAATGGAGCTGTCTTAGTAAAATCTGGACTTTGTTTAGTCGCAATTTTTTGCTTTGATATTTCAGGACTTGTTTGATATTCATTAGCAAGTATTGCATCACTTATCTTGTCATATCCTTGTTTTAATGGGTCATATATTCCTGCACTTGCAGTTACTGTTACTTTGGAGGTAAATATCTTGTTCATTGCATCTGTGTCTTCTGGTCCTACATCTTCACTTAGCCATAATCTTAATTTATAGTTATTGGTCTCCCCTGCTCCTATACCGCCTTTATATAGTTCTTTTGAAATACTTATATTTTTTAAAGTAGCCTCTACTGTATCAAAGTTTGATAATCTTTGTACTCCCTCTTCATTTAATAAAACACTTACATATTTAATTGGTAATGTTGTTTCATCTAGAACCTCTAAGTTAACACTGTAACTTACAAATAAATCACATGTATTCTCAATTGTAAACTCATATGGTGTAAGACTTTTTCCTTCCTCATTTAATAATGGATAAGCATTTTCAATATTTATATCATTTTTCTCGTTAGTAAGTGATAATTTTAAACAACTTGATTTTACTAAGTTAGGATTTGTTTGTTTTAAATTTAAAAGCCATATAGCATATGAAAGCCCAAGCAAAGAAAGTATACCTATTAGTATACCTAGAATTATGAGAACTTTATTTGTCTTATTCTTTTCTTTTTTCATAACTATTACCTATTCTTATCTTGGACTATATACTATTATCCATACTATACTAATAGTATACCCCCCCCCCACAGGTGTTTGTCAAGAAAAAAGCACTGAAATTAATCAGTACTTTTAAATTCTAATTATTCAACGATTTCAGATACAACTCCGGCACCAACAGTACGTCCACCTTCACGGATAGAGAATTTAGTACCTTTCTCTAATGCTACTGGAGCAATTAGTTCAACAGTCATATCAACATTGTCGCCAGGCATAACCATTTCTACACCTTCTGGTAACTCGATAACACCAGTTACATCAGTAGTACGGAAATAGAATTGAGGTCTGTAATTTGAGAAGAATGGAGTATGACGTCCGCCTTCTTCTTTAGTTAATACGTATACGCTAGCTTTGAATTTATGATGAGGTGTAACACTTCCTGGTTTAGCAAGAACTTGTCCACGTTCAACATCTTCACGAGCAATACCACGCAATAATACACCAGCATTGTCACCAGCTTGAGCAAAGTCAAGTGATTTTCTAAACATTTCAATACCTGTAACAACAGTTTTCTTAGTATCCTTTAATCCAACGATTTCAACTTCATCATTTAGATTTAATTGTCCACGTTCAACACGTCCTGTAACAACAGTACCACGTCCTGAAATAGTGAAGACATCTTCAATACTCATTAAGAATGGTTTATCTGTATCACGAACTGGATCTGGAATATATTCATCAACTGCAGCCATTAAATCACGAATAGATTGTTCAGCTTCAGGATCTCCTTCAAGAGCTTTTAATGCAGAACCACGGATTACTGGACATTCACTGTCATATCCATATTCGCCTAATAACTCACGAATTTCCATTTCTACTAAATCTAATAATTCTGGATCATCTACTTGATCACATTTGTTCATGTAAACAACAATCTTAGGAACGCCAACTTGACGAGATAATAAGATATGTTCTCTTGTTTGAGGCATAGGACCATCTGCAGCAGAAACTACAAGGATAGCACCATCCATTTGAGCAGCACCAGTAATCATGTTTTTAACATAGTCAGCATGGCCTGGGCAGTCTACGTGAGCATAATGACGTTTTTCAGTTTGATACTCAACGTGAGCAGTATTAATTGTAATACCTCTTTCTCTTTCTTCTGGTGCTTTATCGATATCTTCATATGCAACAAAGTTACCAAACATTTTTGTAATTGCAGCTGTTAATGTTGTTTTACCATGGTCAACGTGTCCAATAGTACCAATATTAACATGTGTTTTTGAACGGTCAAATTTTTCTTTTGCCATTTCTATCTCTCCTTTCACTTATTTATTTTATCTAATGCTTGATAATATTTCAAGTATTATTTTTAATTAGCGCTGTTTTTCTTAATAATTTCTTCAGCGATTGATTTTGGAACTTCTTCATAATGGTCAAGTTCCATAACAAAATTACCACGACCTTGAGTATTACTACGTAATGTTGTAGCATAACCAAACATTTCCGCAAGTGGAACCATTGCTGTAATTTGTAAAGCATTACCACGAGATTCTTGACCAAGTGGACGTCCACGACGGCTTGTTAAGTCTCCCATAACATTTCCCATATATTCATCAGGAACTGTAACACTTACTTTCATTATAGGTTCTAGTAATACAGGTTTACATTTATTTTTAGCTTCTTTTAAAGCCATACTTGCAGCAATTTTAAATGCCATTTCTGATGAATCGACATCATGGTATGAACCATCAAATAAAGTTGCTTTAACATCTACCATTGGGTAACCAGCAAGAATACCACCAGCCATTGCTTCTTGTAATCCTTTATCGGTTACTGGAATATATTCACGAGGAACTACACCACCAACGATAGCGTCAACAAATTCATATCCTTTATCTTTATTTGGTTCGAAACGAACCCAAACATGTCCATATTGTCCACGTCCACCAGATTGTTTAATATATTTACCTTCACATTCACCAGTTTGTGTTAATGTTTCACGGTAAGCAACTTGAGGACGACCAATATTTGCTTCAACGTTAAATTCACGTCTCATACGATCAACTAAAACGTCTAAGTGTAACTCACCCATACCACTAATAATAGTTTGGCCAGTTTCAATATCAGTTTTATATTTGAAAGTTGGATCCTCTTCTGCAAGTTTTTGTAATGCTGTGCCAAGTTTTTCTTGATCAGCTTTTGATTTTGGTTCAATAGCTTCATCAATAACTGGTAATGGGAATTCCATACCTTTCATAATAACAGCATTTTTTTCATCACATAATGTATCAGCAGTAGTTGTATTTTTAAGTCCTACAGCAGCAGCAATCTCACCACAATAAACATCAGTTATTTCTTTACGGTTATTTGCATGCATTTGTAAAATACGACCAATTCTTTCTTTAACATTCTTAGTACTATTTAAAACATATGATCCACTAGATAAATGTCCTGAATATACACGGAAGAATGCAAGACGTCCAACAAATGGGTCAGTCATAATTTTAAATGCAAGTGCTGTAAATGGTTCAGAATCACTTGGATGACGTTTAACATCTTCATCAGTTTTTAAATCTGTACAATCAATTGCTTCAATATCTGTTGGAGCAGGCATGTAATCTACAATAGCATCAAGTAATAACTTAATACCTTTATTTCCTAATGCATCAGCACATAATACTGGGAAGAATTTATTTTCAAGTGTACCTTTACGAATACACATTTTTACTTCTTCAATAGTAACCTCTTCACCATTTAAGTATTTTTCCATAATTGCATCGTCAAATTCAACAGCAGTTTCAACAAGTTCATTATGTTTTTGTTCAGCTAAAGCTTTTAAATCTTCAGGAATTTCAATTTCTTTAGCGTCTTCATGTTCTCCGCCATCATACTGATAAGCCTTCATTGTAACTAAATCAATAACACCATTAAAATCATTTTCAGCACCAATAGGCCATTCAATTGGTTTAGTATCAACACCTAAACGATCTTTAATAGTTTTTAATGAGTATTCAAAATCAGCACCCATTTTTCCCATCTTGTTACACATAATCATACGAGGAACTTTAAATTCGTTAGCTTGACGCCAAACTGTTTCTGTTTGAGGTTCTACACCAGCTTGTGCATCTAAAAGAGCCACAGCACCATCTAACACACGTAAACTACGAGAAACTTCTACAGTAAAGTCTACATGGCCTGGAGTATCGATAATATTAAAACGATATCCTTTCCAATGGGCAGTTGTTGCTGCTGAGGTAATTGTAATACCTCTCTCTTTTTCTTGTTCCATCCAGTCCATTTGTGATTCACCATCATGTGTTTCACCAATTTTATGAGTAACACCTGTATGGAATAAAATTCTTTCAGTAGTTGTCGTTTTACCAGCATCTATATGAGCCATAATACCGATATTTCTTATTTTATCAATAGTAACATCTCTTGTCATAGTAAAACCTCCTACCATCTATAGTGAGCAAATGCTTTATTTGCTTCAGCCATTTTGTGAGTATCCTCACGTTTTTTAACAGCACCACCAGTGCCATTTGCAGCATCAATAATTTCCATAGCAAGTTTAAATGCCATTCCTTTGCCGCTTCTATTTTTTGCATAATTAACTAACCATCTTAGAGCTAAAGCTTGACTTCTGTCATCGTTAATCTCAATAGGTACTTGATAGTTACTACCACCAACACGACGAGATTTAACCTCTAAGGCAGGTTTAATATTCTCTAAAGCTTCTTCATAAACTTCAATTGCAGGACGACCTGTTTTTTCAGTTATAATATCGAATGCTTCATAAAGAATCTTTTGAGCTGTTCCTTTTTTACCATCTTGCATAATTTGATTTATAAGTTTAGTAACAACTTTTGACTTATAAATAGAATCTGGTAATACGTCTCTTTTTTCTGCTCTTCTCTTACGCATAATTATTTCCTCCTTCTATTATTTAGTTTTTGGTCTCTTTGTACCATATTTACTACGTCCTTGTTTACGGTTTTGAACGCCTTGAGTATCTAATGTACCACGAATTACATGATAACGTACACCGATTAAGTCTTTAACACGTCCACCACGTACTAAAACAACGCTATGTTCTTGTAAGTTGTGTCCTTCACCTGGAATATAAGCATCGATTTCTTTACCGTTAGAAAGTCTAACACGAGCATATTTACGTAATGCTGAGTTCGGTTTCTTTGGTGTTTTAGTAGCAACACGAGTACAAACTCCACGTTTTTGAGGACTAAATTGATCAGTTTGTTTTCTCTCTAAAGTATTTAACCCAACATTTAAAACTGGACTTTTACTTTTACGAGTTTTTTTACTTCTTCCCTTTTTTACAAGTTGATTAATAGTAGCCATAATTTCTCTCCTTCCCATTTACACACACCCTGGTGTATCAAACATTTCTTTAAATAAGGCCTTACCTAAGTAAAACCAACATTTAAAATCAAAAATATATTACCATTTATTAGTTACATTGTCAAATAAAATCGTACATTTTTTTAAACAACATCAATACAATTACCATATATTTTTGTCTTAGTATAACTATTAATAAATTTAAAATATTTGCACTAAATTGCTTTTTGATAACCCTTAGTCTTATATTTATCACATTTAATATAAGCCTTATAAAGATACTTAGAAGAATCATTTTTCACAATAACAAATGCATCGCATTCATTATCCTTAACTTTTAAAGTATCCAAAAGTCCTGCATCAATTAATTCTTCACCAGTAATCTTTATAGAATCAAACTCTAAATTACGTTCTATAATGTAAGCATTAGCCTTATCAACTAAAAGACTTTCAAAATCTTTATATTCCTTACTTTCTTTTTTATAAATAAGACCTATAATAGTAAGTCCTAAAACCAAAGAAACTAAAACAACCCCCCATACAAAACTAATCATTCGCATTTTTTTATAATTAACATTCATTAGTATCCCTCAGTTTCATAATTATTACAATGAATAAAAGCTTCATAATCATCAGTAATCATAACATATCCTTCACACGTATCATTACCAGTTTTAAGTTTACTACTCGTTAAATACTTATTTTCTATAAGTTCATCACTAGTTAAAATTTCACTATCATCATCAGCATGATTTTTTATATATCTTCGTGCCGCAATTTTTAAATTAGTTTCGATATCTTTATAAGTATATCCATTATTAGTTGAACTAGATGGAGTACTACTACTACCATTATTAGATAAATCTAGCTGTGAATATAAACTATTTATTAGCACAGAAACAAGTAAAACAAAAAAAAGTAATATTGCTGAGAAAAAAAGCATTTCTTTTAATCCCCATCCATGATTATTAAGTTTCATTTTATTCACCAGTACTTTCTATAACGGTATTTTTAGCTATTAAAGCATTTAATCCATAAGATGTTTTTCCATCCTTAGTATATTCATAATATTTATAACCAAGACTAACACATTCATAATATTCACCATTATTTATGGTTTTAGTATCTTCTGAGATACAAATAAGAGGTTTTAAAGCCTCTTGTGCCTTAAAATAATCTCTCACCAAAATACCAAGCCAACTAATAAGTAAAATAAATATTATAATTGATATGATTTTTTTTAAAAGTTTCATTTTCTTCACCCCATCAATAACAAGTATATTATAACGAATTTTAAAAATTAGTACAAGAAAAAAGAACCACCTAAGTAGTTCTAATTCAATTAAGCAAGTTCGATTTCAGCGCCAGCTTCTTCTAATTGAGCTTTAATTTGGTTAGCTTCTTCAGCAGGAACGTTTTCTTTAACATTTCCACCATTATCAGCTAATGCTTTAGCATCAACTAATCCAAGTCCTGTAATTTCTTTTAATAGTTTAATTACAGCAATCTTGTTTCCTCCAGCACTCTTTAATACTACAGTTTTGTTTGCGTTGTCAGCTTCTGCTTCAGCTGCAGGAGCAGCAGCAACAGCAACAGCACTTGGATCAACACCAAATTTTTCTTTCATAGCGTCAACCCATTCTTTAATTTCTAAAAGTGTCATTTCTTCTAGTGAAGCAATAAAATCTTCAGTTTTAATTTTAGCCATTTCTAATCATTTCCTTTCTTAATTTTCTTCTTTTTCCTCAGCATATAAATTTAATGCAATAGATAAGTTACGAACATGTTCCATCATACCAGCAGCAAGCATTGTAAGTAATCCTTCTCTAGATGGTATAGCAGCATATTCATTAATTGTAGCTAAATCAGCTACTGAACCATTAATGATACCAATACGAATCTCTAACTTATCATGTGCCTTAGCAAAGTCTGCTAATACTTTAATTGGTTCAAGTAAATTTTTACCAAATAAAATAGCATTAGGACCTTCTAAGAAACCATCAAAGCTATAATTCATATCATCAAGAGCTCTTTTTAATAGGGTATTTTTATAAACTTTAACTGTAGCATCTGTACCCTTTAAGTTTCTTCTTAATTCAGAAAGTTCAGCAACAGTTAAGCCTTGATATTGAAATAAGATAACTGATTCACTATCAGCAATACTTTTTTCAATTTCTGAAACTATTACTTTTTTTCCATCAAGAATTTTTGTGCTAGCCATATCGTTTCCTCCTTTGCTTAATCTATCAAAAAAAGCTATCCGACTAAAGGACAGCCTAAAGTTAAGCGTCCCTCGGCAAGATTATTAAGGTTAAACCCCTTGCTGTCTTCGGTCATTGCTTTTTTCGAACAATATTATAATCGATTCTGAATTAAATGTCAAAAGAATTTTGATCTATTTTAATACCAGGACCCATTGTAGATGATACACTAATTGATGTAATATATTTACCTTTAACAGTAGATGGTTTCATACGTGTTAAAGTACTTACAACATATTGTAAATTTTCTTTTAATGCATTAGCGTCAAAAGAAACTTTACCAAGCATACCATGAATATTACCATATGAATCAGTACGGAATTCAACCATACCTTTATTGATGTCTTCAATTGCTTTTACAGGGTTAGGTGTTACAGTATTAGTCTTAGGATTTGGCATTAAACCTTTAGGTCCTAAAATTTTACCAATTTTACCTAATTCTGGCATCATGTCTGGAGTAGCAACGATTACATCAAAATCAAACCAATTTTCTTTTTGGATTTTTTCGATCATATCTTTATCTCCAACATATTGAGCACCTGCTTCTCTAGCAGCATCAGCAGCTGCACCTTTTGCAATAACTAAAATACGTTTAGTCTTTCCAGTACCATTTGGCATAATGAAAGAACCACGTAATTGTTGATCAGCTTTTTTAGGATCAACATTTAATTTAATTGCAAAATCAACAGTTCCATCAAATTTAGTAATAGATGTACTTTGAGCAAGTTTAATTGCATCTAAAGCGCTATAAAGTTTGTTTTTATCAACATTCTTACTAGCTTCCACATATTTGCGACCAAATTTTTTCATTATTTCCCTCCTAACTGTGGTTTATTAGCGGACTTAATTATAAACTAATCTTCTTTAGATTCGTCTTCTTTATTCTTACTGATAACCTCAACTTCAGCAGAACCAGCTTCTTTTACTTCTGCTTCCATTTCAGCAAGTTCTTCTTCTCTTTTCTCCATCTCAGCTTCTTCAACTAAAGCTTCTTTAGCTTGTTCAGCCATCTCAGCATCATTAACGCCAAGAACAGAAATACCCATATTACGTGCAGTTCCTTCAATTTCTTTCATAGCATTCTCAACTTCATAAGAATTTAAATCAGGAAATTTAAGTTCAGCAATAGCGCGAATATCATCTTTTGTTAAAGTAGCTACAACTTCATTAGCACCTTTTTTGCCACCTTTTTGAATTTTAGCAAATTTCTTAAGTAAGAATGATGCTGGTGGAGTTTTTAAGACAAAGTCAAATGTTCTGTCATCATAAATTGAAATTTCGCATGGTACAACATCACCAATTTTATCTTTAGTTGCGTCATTAAATTTTTGACAGAAATCTTGAATATTAATACCTGCAGGTCCTAAAACAGTACCAACTGGTGGAGCTGGATTAGCTTTACCAGCAGGAATTTGTAATTTTACTTTCTTTACGACTTCTTTTGCCACGAAAACCGACTCCTTTCTTTGGAATATTTAAGTTTTAAACGTGTAAGTGGTCTGGGCAAGTCCGCGTGACTCCCTTCCACTTAAGTGCATTTAAGCATAACATAAATGCACTTAAGATACTACCATAAATACCTATAAAAATCAAGGACTTTTGAAAATATTGAATTACAAATTGTTGCCAATTAAAAGTAACTAGATTTTCGCATTAATTCTTTTCTAATTGGTTTTTATTAACAAAAAAACTGGAGCAATTCCAGTTTTTAATTAAACTAATTCTAAACGAACTTGTAAAGCGTCATCACCAACACGCTCAGTAATTTTAATGATTCTAGTATAACCACCATTTCTATCTTGATATTTAGGTGCTAATTCATTAAATACTTTTGCGACAACGTCTTTATCATTATGTAAGAAAGCTAAAGCTTTTCTTCTTGAAACTAAAGTTCCATTTTTTCCGTAGGTAATCATTTTATCAACAAATTTACGTACTTCTTTAGCTCTTGCTTCTGTAGTAACTACATAACCATTCATTATAACAGTCTTTGTAAGACCTGCTAAAATACTTCTTCTTTGACGAGTTTCTCTTCCTAATTTTCTATATGCCATACATCTTACCTCCTTTAATCACGGAACTTAAGTCCCATTTCTTCTACTTTATCAAGTACTTCTTTCAATGATTTTTTACCTAAGTTACGTATTTTAGTAACTTCTACTTCTTTTTTATTGATTAAATCTTGAACCGTATGAATTCCTGCTCTTTTTAAACAATTATAAGCACGTACAGAGAATTCAATTTCTTCAATTGGTGTTTCTAAGGTTTTAGTAATAGTATCAACCTTTTTCTCACTCATAAGTCCTGAAACATCACTAATTGCATTTAAATCAGCAACAATACTAAAATGTTCAATTAATATTTTACCAGCTAAAGCCATACATTCTTCCGGAGTAATACTTCCATTAGTTTCAATTTCCATAATTAATTTATCAAAATTTTCATTATGACCAACACGTGCCCCTTCAACTTCATAAGCAACACGTTCAACTGGACTATATAAAGAATCAATAGCAATTACACCAGGTTTATCTTCAGCATACATTTTTTGATTTTCCTTAGAATCAACATAGCCCTTGCCATTATTACATGTAAGTTCCATTGAAATTTTGCCACCACTTACTAAATTACAAATAACATAATCAGGATTACAAATTTCAATATCGGCATCATGTGTAATCATACCAGCAGTAACAGGTCCTTCTGTATTACATTCCAAACGAAGTGTTTTTGCTTCATCAGTATGATTTTTTAATACTACATTTTTTAGATTAAGTACTATTGCTGTAACATCCTCATATACACCATCAATTTTTTGGAATTCATGAAGAACACCATCAATTTTAACAGTTGTAATAGCACATCCAGGCATACTAGATAACATAACACGACGTAGTGCATTACCTATAGTAGTACCAAATCCTCTTTCTAAAGGTTCAAGTTCAAACTTAGCATAATGATTGCTAGATTGATACTCAGTAATTTTATAATCAGGTTTCTCAAATTTAATCATATTCACATTTCCCCCCATCATTAATTTCTAGGTCTTTTTGGTGGACGACATCCATTATGTGGGATTGGTGTTTCATCAATAATACTTGTAACCTCTAATCCAACAGCTTGTAATTGACGGATAGCGTTTTCTCTTCCAGCACCTAAACCTTTAACATGAACTTCAACTTTTTTAACTCCACAGTCCATAGCAGCACGTCCAGCAGCTTCAGCACTAGTTCCAGCAGCAAAAGGAGTTTTCTTTTTAGAACCTTTATAACCAATAGTACCAGCACTTGCCCAACTAATAACATTACCATCTTTATCAGTAAGAGTTACAATAGTATTATTATAAGTAGAATGAATATGTGCAACAGCCTCAGGAATATTTTTCTTTACTTTTCTTTTTCTTCTATTATATGCCATAATTAAACCTCCTATTTTTTCTTATTAGCAACAACTTTACCTCTACCTTTTCTGGTACGAGCGTTTCTACTTGTTCTTTGTCCTCTAACAGGAAGTCCTTTTTTATGACGAACTCCTTGATATGAGTTAATTTCCATTTTTTCTTTAATACTCATTTGTACTTCACGACGAAGATCACCTTCAACAGTATGATTATCAATTTCTTTACGTAACTTTTGAATATCTTCATCAGTTAAATCTTTAACTTTACATTCAGGATCAACACCTGCATTTTTACAAATAGTTTTTGCTAAAGGTCTACCAATACCATAAATAGCAGTTAAACCTATGCAAACATGTTTTTCATTTGGTAATTCAATATTCTTAATTCTTGCCATAATAACTCACTTTCTAACCTTGTACTTGTCTGTGTTTTGGATTTTCACAGATAACCATGATTTTTCCATTTCTTTTAATAATTTTACATTTTCTACATATTTTTTTTACTGAAGCTCTAACTTTCATTTTTTACCTCCATTATCTTTTGTTCCATGTAATACGCCCACGTGTTAAGTCATAAGGAGAAAGCTCAATAGTAACTGTATCACCTGGTAGAATACGAATCATGTTCACTCGCATTTTACCAGAAACGTAGGCCTCTACAGTATAACCATTTGGTAACTCAACAATATAATCTCCGCCTTTAGTAACATCTACTACTTTTCCTTCCACTTCAAGTTTATCAGATTTAGTATTATTACTAGGTTGTCTTTTTTTAATTACATCTTTACTTTGTAAATTACTTTTTCGATCATTTTTTTTCGCCATAATCATTCTCCTGTTAAAATTTCATAACCATCTTCTGTAACACATACAGTATGTTCAAAATGAACAGATGGCATACCATCTCTGGTAACAATAGTCCAGTCATTATCTAACATTTCTACGTACCGTTCACCTAAATTAAGCATTGGTTCGATTGCAATAGTCATGCCTTTTTTTAAAACCATTCCTGTATTAGGTTTACCATAATTTGGTACATCTGGACTTTCATGCATTTCAGTTCCTATCCCATGTCCCACTAGTTCTTCAACTACGCTTAAGCCATGACTATGTGCATAAGACATAATTGCATAACTTATATCGCCTATTCGGGCTCCAGGACGAACCTGTTTGATACCTTCATAAAGTGCTTGTTCAGTATCAATAACACTTTGTTTTATAGTATCACTAACATTGCCAACTAAATAAGTTCTTGTCATATCTGACTCATAACCAGCCTTACGAACTGTAAAATCAAGTTTAACAATATCACCATCCTTTAATTTTCTATTAGATGGAATACCATGTACAACTTCATCATTCACAGAAATACACGCACTAGCAGGAAACCCCTCATATCCAAGACATGATGGATAAGCCCCATGAGCTACAACAAAATCATGAATACGTTTATCAAGTTCTTTTGTTGTAACCCCAGGTCTAATATATTTTTCCACTTCTTTATGTGCAAGGTAATTTATGTGTCCAGCTTCTTTCATAAGTTTAATTTCCCGATCACTTTTAATTGTCATCTAAGACACCCCGCAATGTTTTAAGAGCGTTACTTTGGTCTACATCATTATTAGAAATACTAGTAAACACGCCTTTTTCTTTATAAAAATCTATTAAAGGCAAAGTGCTCTTTATAAATGTGTTATAACGAACCATATAAGATTCTATTGTATCATCTTCTCTTTGTATTAAAAGAGTACCACATTCATCACATTTATTTTCAACTTTTGGTTTAAAAGAGTCAATGTTTATATTATAACTACGATGACATTTACTACAAATTCTTCTACCGCATACACGATCTAACAGAATTTCTTTATCCACATCAATATAAACTACTACAGCCTCTTTTTCTAAACCAGATAATATTATATCAAGTTTTTCTGCTTGTTGCAACGTTCTTGGTATACCATCTAAAATAAATGGTGTATCATTACTAATATTTTTTAAAGCATCAGATATAATACCCATAATCATATCATCACTAACAAGTTTTCCACTTTTCAAAAAAAGGGCTAAATCTTTATCGATACTTGCCTTTTCTCTTAGCATATCACCTGTTGATAATTGAATGTATCCATAATTTTTAACTAAATAATCACTAAATGTTCCCTTGCCAGCACAAGGAGGAGAAAGAAAAATTATATTTTTCATTTTTATTTAACTCTCCTATGGGCAAATTTACGGGAAACAAGACCACTTTCAATTTGTTTGTATGTTTCAATAGCTACACCAACAACAATAAGTATACCAGTACCACCTATAGCAACAGATTGACTAAGACCAGTTAGATTCGAAATCAAAATTGGTGCTCCAGCCAAAAGAGCTATAAAAAGTGAACCAACTAAAGTCAAACGACTTACTACTGTACTAATATATTTAGTAGTTTCAACTCCTGGTCTAACACCTGGAATATATGCACCACTTTTATTTAAGTCTTTACTCATTTCTTCAGGATTCATAGCCATAAAAGTATAGAAATAACTGAAGAAAATAATAAGTGCTATATAAATCACAAAACCACTTAATGATGTATACATAATATAGTTATTAACAAAATCAATTGCATTTTGATTACCAATTATATTAACAATAATTGATGGAATAGTAAGTAACATTGAAGCAAATATTACAGGCATAACACCAGCATAGTTAATTTTAAGTGGTAAATAACTTTCTTTTGCTCCATATGCACTAACAGTCTTATTTGCATATTGAATTCTTATTTTTCTTTCTGCAAGACTAATCCAAACTACACCTACAATTACTAAGAAATACATTATAAGATAAATTATAAAGAATAATACACCAACCCATGAAGTATATGTACCAGCCCCAATTAATGCTTGATAAGCACCTGTAAAAACAGAAGGTAGTGATAACACAATACTTGCCATAATTAAAAGTGATTGGCCATTACCGATTCCTTTATTAGTAATTTGATCTCCAAGCCATAGTAATAAAGATGTACCAGCAGTCATAATTAAAGTAATTTTTAATATCATGGAAACATCAGTTACTTTTAAAAGGAAGACTGTAAGAACATAAGCTTGCACGAATGCAAGAGCAATTCCTAAATATCTAGTTATACGATTGATTTTTTGTCTTCCTACATAACCTTGTTCTTTTAATTCCTTAAAGTATGGAATAATATCCATCGTTAGTAACTGAGTTACAATCGATGCATTAATATAAGGGGTAACACCAAGGCCAAAGATTGAGAATCTTTCAAAACCTCCACCACTCATTAAATTAAACACACCAAGGAAATCTAAACCTCCATATAAAGTGCTTAACCAAGGTGTTGCCCATACAATGGTAATCCCTGTACCTAGGCAATATATACCTAGAACACAAATGGTAAAAAGAATTCTCTTTCTTAAATCTTTCGCGTCTTTGGAAAAAATCTTGAGTTCCCTTTTAGCCATACTAGATCACCTCAGTTTTTCCACCTGCATTTTCAATCTTAGTAACAGCAAGACTAGAGAAACGATTAGCTTTAACAGTTAATTTCTTAGTTAATTCGCCATTTGCTAAAACTTTAACACCACTTAATTGTTTTTTAATAATACCACGACTTTTTAAGATTTCTGGTGTAACCTCATCTCCATCATTAAAGAATGTTTCTAAGTCGTTTAAATTAATAACAGCATATTTAGTTTCAAAACGAGTATTTTTAAATCCTCTTTTAGGTAATCTTCTATACAATGGAGATTGTCCACCTTGGAACCAAGCACTAATGCTTACACCACTACGAGACTTTTGTCCTTTTTCTCCATGAGTAGAAGTTTTACCCATACCAGATCCAGGTCCACGACCAACACGTTTAGTAACTTTTAATTCTTTTGTTTTAGGTAAACTTTCTAATCTCATATTATAACTCCTCTACTTTCTTACCACGTAATTGAGCAATTTTAGCAGGTGTTCTAACAGATTTTAAAGCTTCTAATGTAGCCTTAGCAACGTTAACTTGAGTGTTGCTACCTAAACTTTTAGAAACAATATCCTTAACACCAGCAAGTTCAAGTACAGCACGAGCAGCACCACCAGCAATAACACCAGTACCTTCTTTAGCAGGTTTTACTAAAACAACTGCGCGACCAACTTTACCAGTAGCTTCATGAGGAATAGTACGATTATCTTGTAATGCTACACGGAATACATTTTTGTTTGCAGCTTTTGAAGCTTTTGCAATTGCATCATTAACTTCATTAGCTTTTCCAGTACCAATACCAACTAAACCTTTACGGTTACCAACTACAACAGTAGCAGAAAAACGAAAATGTCTACCACCTTTTGTAACTTTTGTAACACGTCCTAAATTAATAACTTTTTCTTCTAATAATTTTTTCTTTGGATCCATATTTTGTCTAGCCATAAATAACCCTCCTAAAATTGTAAGCCGTTTTCACGTGCAGCATCAGCTAAAGCCTCTACACGTCCATGATAAAGATATCCACCTCTATCGAAAACAACTTTTTCTATTTTTTTATCAATACATTTTTTAGCGATGTCAGCACCAACTGCTTTTGCACCTTCAATGTTTCCACCGTTAACTTTTAACATTTTAGAAGAAGAGCTAGCTAAAGTAACACCTTTTACATCATCGATTACTTGAACATAAATCTCTTTATTAGAACGAAATACATTTAATCTTGGCATTTCTGCTGTACCACTAATATTTTTTCTAACTCTTGCATGACGTCTTAGTCTTGCAACATTTCTAGATTCTTTCTTAATCATATTATCACCTACTTAGCCGCTTTCTTTCCTTCTTTACGACGTACATGTTCGCCTTTATATCGAATTCCTTTTCCTTTATAAGGTTCTGGACTTCTTATTTCACGAATCTTAGCCGCAAATTCAGATACTTTTTGTTTATCAATACCAGAAAGTTCAATTTCTGTATTGCTAATACCTTTTACTTCAACGCCTTCAGGACATACAACCTCTACAGGATGAGAAAAACCAGCATTTATACCAATTTTATTTCCTGAAACATTGAAACGATAACCTACACCAACGATTTCTAATCCTTTAGTATAGCCTTCACTTACACCAATTAACATATTATTAATAAGTGAATTAACTGTGCCATAAATAACATTTGCGCGAGCACTATTATCTTTAGCTTTTGTTTCAATAGTACCATCAGTAATAACTACATCTACTAATGGATCTACTGTAAGAGTAAGTGTTCCTTTACTAGATTTAGCAGTAAACACATTATCTTTTAAAGATGCTTCCACACCATTTGGGATTTGAAGTTTTCTATTTCCGATTCTACTCATAAACATGCTTACCAAATATAGGCAAGAACTTCGCCTCCTAACTTAGCTTGTCTAGCTTCTTTATCTGTCATTAAGCCTTTAGAAGTTGAAATAATAGCAATTCCAAGACCATTTAATACATAAGGAATTTCTGAAGATTTAGCATAAACACGTAATCCAGATTTACTAATTCTTTTTAAACCAGTAATAACTCTTTCTTTACGATCACCATATTTTAAAGTTAAAGTCATTGTATCACCATTTGTATGTTTTTCATAAACATAATCAGCAATATAACCTTCTCTTTTTAAAATTTCAGCAATACCTAAAGTCATCTTTGTTCCAAGTACAACAACAGTATCATATTTTAATTGATTTGCATTACGAATTCTTGTAAGCATATCAGCAATTTTATCTTGTACCATAACTTAACCTCCTACCAGCTTGCTTTCTTAACGCCAGGAATCTTACCTTCATTAGCAAGTTCCCTAAAACATATACGACATAAATGATATTTACGTAGAACACCATGAGGTCTTCCACATCTTTCGCAACGCGTATAAGCTCTTGTACTAAACTTAGGCGTTCTAGATTGTTTAACTTTTAAACTTGTTTTTGCCATAGTGTCCCTCCTATTTCTTGAAAGGCATTTTAAATCCTGCAAGTAATGCCTTTGCTTCTTCGTTAGTTTTAGCAGTTGTAACAATTACAACATCCATACCACGAATCTTTAATACGTTATCATAGTCAATTTCTGGGAAAATTAATTGTTCTTTTACACCAAGTGTATAATTTCCATGTCCATCAAAAGCAGTTTTTGAAACACCACGGAAATCTCTTACACGAGGAAGAGCAACACGAATTAATTTTTCTAAGAAAATATACATTTTTTCTCCACGTAACGTTACTTTAACACCAATAGATTGTCCTTCACGAATTTTAAATCCAGCGATAGACTTATGTGCTTTAGTAACAACTGCTTTTTGACCAGTAATAGTCTCTAAGTCTTTTAAAGCAGCATCAATATATTTTTCATCAATGTGACCTTCACCAACACCGATATTAATGACAATTTTTTCTAATTTAGGAACTTGCATTACAGAAGCGTAATTAAATTCTTTCATTAATGCAGGAACAATTTCCTTTTTATATAAATCTTTATATGCACTCATACATTCCCACCTTAATTTTTACCTTTCTTAGTTTCTACTTTTTTAACGTTAGATACATGAATTGGAGCTTCAATATCAAATATTCCTCCACCTTCATTATTTTGATTAGGTTTAGTATGTTTTTTTACAAGGTTTAATCCTTCAACAACAACTTTATCTTTTTTTCTTAAAGTTCTTAGAACTCTGCCAGTTTTACCTTTATCTTTACCAGCAATTATTTCTACTTGATCATTTACTTTTATTTTCATGTAAACCTCCTATATAACTTCACTTGCTAAAGAAACTATTTTCATGAAATCTTTTTCACGAAGTTCTCTTGCAACTGGACCTAATACACGTGTACCTACTGGAGTTTTATCATCTTTAATAATAACACAAGCATTATCATCAAATTTAATATAACTTCCATCATTTCTTCTAACGCCTTGTACGCTTCTAACAATAACAGCCTTTACAACTTTACCTTTTTTTAAGTTACTATTTGGAATAGCTTTTTTTACAGTACAAACAACAACATCACCAATATTAGCAGTTTTTCTATTACTTCCACCTAAGCAGCGAATTACTAATACTTCACGAGCACCAGTATTATCAGCAACTTTAAGTCTAGATTCTTGCATTACCATAAGATTACCTCCTAAAGGATAACAGCTTCAATTAAAACCTCAACAAGTTCATATCTTTTAGTTTTAGATAATGGTCTTGTTGCTCTAATTCTTACTGTATCTCCTACTTTTGCAACATTTTTCTCATCATGTGCAGCATACTTTTTAGAATACTTTACACGTTTTCCATATAATGGATGTTTTTTATGAGTTTCTACTAATACTGTAATAGTTTTATCGTTTTTTGCACTAACAACTTTTCCAACTAATTCTTGTTTTCTATTTTCTGCCATTATTTGTTACCTCCCTTTTGAAGTTCTCTTTCTTTTAAAATTGTCATCATACGAGCTATGTCTTTTTTCATCATGCTCATTTTATGAGGTTTTTCTAATGCTCCTCTTGCATTTTGCATACGCATATTTAGAAGTTCACTTTTACCTTCTTTAATTTTTTCAATGATTTCTTCATCAGTCATTTTACGAATTTCTTGAGCAGTCATTAGATTTCACCTTCTTTTTTTACAAATTTACATTTAACAGGTAACTTGTGAGAAGCAAGTCTAAGTGCTTCACGAGCAACTTCTTCGCTAACACCAGAAATCTCAAACATGATTTTTCCTTTTTTAACTACAGCTACCCATTCATCAACGTTACCTTTACCTTTACCTTGACGAGTTTCAAGAGGTTTTTTAGTACGAGCTAAATGAGGGAAAATATTAATAAATACTTTACCACCACGTTTCATATAACGAGTCATCGCAATACGAGCTGCTTCAATTTGACGAGCACTAACGTAATTTCCTTCTTTAGCCATTAAACCGAAATCACCAAATTGTAATTCAGTATTTCCTTTAGCATGTCCATCATAAGTAAGACGATGTGGTTTACGATATTTAGTTCTTTTTGGCATTAACATCTTTACCACTCTCCTTTACATTTCTTTTTGATGGTAGTATTTCACCTTTATAAATCCATACTTTAACACCAATTTTACCATAAGTAGTATCAGCTTCACTTTGAGCATAATCAATGTTAGCACGAATTGTGTGAAGAGGAACAGTACCTTCTGTATAACCTTCACTACGAGCCATTTCTACACCACCTAAACGTCCAGAAACTAAGGTCTTAATACCTTTAGCACCAGCTTTCATAGTGTTTCTAATAGCGCGTTTTTGAGCACTTCTAAATGGTGCACGGTTTTCAATTTGCATTGCTATATTATCAGCAACTAATTTAGCGCATAAATCAGCACTTTTTGAAACATCTTGGATTGAAACATAAACTTCTTCACCAACATGTCTAGATAAATCTTTACGTAGTTTATCAATATCTTCACCACCACGACCAATAATAACACCTGGTTTAGCAGTATTAATAGTAATTTCTACACGATTTTTCTTGCGTTCAATAAGGATAGAAGCAACAGCAGCATCTTTTAATTTTTCTTCTAAATATTTACGGATCTTTAAATCTTTATTTAAAGTTGTACCAAAATCACTTTTTGATGCATACCATTTAGATTCCCAATCTTTATTAACACCTAAACGGTATCCAATAGGATTAACTTTTTGTCCCATTAGTTATTGTCTCCTTTCCCGTCACTTACTTTAACAATAATATGACTTGTTCTTTTATCTCTTCTATCAACATTACCACGACTTGCAAATTTAATTCTTTTATAAACAGGTCCTGGATTAATCATACATTCAGAGATAAATAATTCATTTTCTTGAGCTCCAAAGTTATTAGTAGCATTAGCAACAGCACTTTCTAATACTTTAGAGATTAAACGACTTGCTTTTGTATTCGTTGTACTAAGAATACTTCTAGCAGAACTAACGCTTTTACCACGGATTAAATCCATAGTCATACGAGCCTTTCTAGGAGCTATCATAGCACTTTTATGTATTGCATAAGTTTCCATATATACCTCCTACTTCTGACCTGCATGTCCGCCGAACTTACGAGTTGCCGCAAATTCTCCTAATTTATGTCCAACCATTTCTTCAGTTACATAAACGGGAATAAAATCTTTTCCGTTATGAACAGCAAATGTATGTCCAACAAAACTAGGAAAAATAGTAGAACGACGAGAATAAGTTTTAATTACTTCTTTTTTATTACTTTCATTTAATTTATCAACCTTTTTAAGTAGATAACTATCTGCAAAAGGTCCTTTTTTTAAACTTCTAGCCATTTTTTGTCCTCCTATTTCTTTCTACGACTAACAATAAGTTTGTCAGAAGCCTTTTTATTTTTTCTTGTTTTATAACCAAGAGCAGGTTTACCCCATGGAGTCATTGGACTCTTACGTCCTACTGGAGCACGACCTTCACCACCACCATGTGGGTGATCATTAGGGTTCATAACAGAACCACGGTTTGTAGGTTTAATACCCATATGTCTTTTACGTCCTGCTTTACCTAAGTTAACAAGTTCATAGTCTTCGTTACCAACAACACCAATAGTTGCCATGCAGTTTCCTAAGATTTTTCTTGTTTCACCAGATTGTAAACGAACTAAAACATATTTTCCTTCACGTCCTAAGATTTGTGCAGAAGCACCAGCACTACGGCATAGGCTTGCACCACTACCTGGATTAAGTTCAATACAATGAATAACAGTACCAACTGGAATACTCATAAGTGGTAAAGCATTACCAACTTTAATATCAGCGTTTTCACCGTTTTCAATAATCATACCAACTTTTAATCCTTTAGGCGCAATGATATATCTCTTTTCACCATCTAAGTAGTTAATAAGAGCAATATTAGCATTACGGTTTGGATCGTATTCAATAGTAGCAACACGTCCTGTAACACCAATTTTATTTCTTTTAAAATCGATTACACGATATTTTCTTTTAGCTCCCCCACCAATGTGACGAACAGTAAGTTTACCTTGATTATTACGTCCACCAGTTTTAGTCTTTTTAACTAAAAGTGATTTAGTAGGAGTAGAAGTAGTTAACTCTTCATTGGCTAAAGTACTCATGCCTCTACGGCCATTTGTTGTTGGTTTAAATTTCTTAATTGCCATAATATCCCTCCTACATTTCTATTGATGAGCCTTGTGCAAGTCTCACCATAGCTTTTTTGTAAGTTTTTGTTTTACCAGTGTACTTACCAACACGACGAGCCTTAGGTTTAGTGATTAATGTATTAACACTTACCACTTTAACACCAAATTGACGTTCAATTTCGCTTTTGATTTGTGTTTTAGTAGCTCTTTTGTCTACTTTAAATGTATAAACGCCTTCTTGGTTTTGAGTCATACTCTTTTCTGTAATAACTGGCCCTAAAATAATATCTGGATTACGCATTTAACATACCCTCCTCGATTTTCTTAACTGCTGCTTCATCAATTACTAATGTATCAGCATTTAAAATATCTAAGACGTTAATTTCATCTGCAACAATATGATATGCATATCCTAAGTTACGACAAGCCATGTATAAATTTTCACAATCACTTTCAGTAACAAATAATACTTTACCTTCTAAATTAGCAGTCTTAACTAACTCTTTAATATCTTTAGTTTTTAAAGTAGGTAATTCTAAGTTTTCAAAAATAACAATTTTTCCTTGACTCATTTTGTCTCTTAAAGCACTAACAAGAGCAAGTACTCTTTCTTTCTTATTAATTTTGAAACTATAGTCACGTGGGCATACACCATGAGGAACGCCTCCACCTACCCATTGAGTAGCACGAATACTACCTTGTCTTGCACGACCTGTACCTTTTTGTTTCCAAGGTTTTCTACCGCCACCAGAAACTTCGCTACGATTTTTTGTTTTACGAGTTCCTTGACGAGTAGCTGCAAGTTGCAAACGCACCATTTTTTTAAGTGCATCTTCATGAACATCACCAGACCAAACAGAATCATTTAAAGTGATATCACGAACTTTTTCTGAATTTAAATTCTTAACTTCAATTTTTGCCATAATTATCTTTCCTTTCTGATTCTATTCTTCTGTTTTAGTAGTTTCTTCTTCACTCTCTACTGGAGCAGAAACTTCTTCATAAGAAATAATCTCTTTTGGATTTTTCTTAACATTATTTTTAACTGCACTGCAAATAGTAACTAAGCCTTTTTTAGCACCTGGCACATTACCACTTACTAAAATATAATTTTCAGCTGCATTAGCTTCAATTATCTCAAGGTTTTGTACAGTAACAGTTTCACTACCCATATGTCCTGGTAAGTTTTTACCTTTTAATACTCTTTTTGGAAGCATAGTTCCTAAAGAACCAGGTCCTCTATGATAATGAGATCCATGAGTCATAGGTCCACGACTTTGACCATGTCTTTTGATTGTACCAGCAAATCCTTTACCTTTAGATGTACCAGTAACATCAACGATATCGCCAACCTCAAATATATCTGCGCTTACTTTATCTCCAACTTGATATCCTTCGAAGTCACGAATTTCTTTCAAGAAGCGCTTAGGAGTGGTGTTAGCTTTTTTTGCGTGTCCAACACTTGCACGACTAGAATTTTTTTCTTTTTTGTCAACTACGCCAAGTTGAATAGCATTATAGCCATCAGTTTCAACAGTTTTAACTTGCATTACAGTATTAGGTTCAACACTAACAACTGTAACAGGAATTAATTTACCATCTTTACTGAAAACTTGAGTCATTCCAACTTTACGTCCTAAGATTCCTTTCATGTCTCTTTCCTTTCTAATTATAATTTGATATTAATGTCAACACCACTTGGTAAATCAAGTCTTGTTAAAGCATCAATAATTTCTTTACTAGGATCTAAAATATCAATAAGTCTCTTGTGAGTACGACTTTCAAATTGTTCACGAGAGTCTTTATATTTATGTACAGCTCTTAAAACAGTAACTCTTTCAACTTCAGTTGGAAGTGGTACAGGTCCAGAAACAGTACCTCCTAATCTCTTAACAGTTTCCACAATTTTACCAGCAGCCATATCTAAAACTTTAGAATCGAATGCTTTTAAATTGATACGAACTTTGCTCTTTGACATAACATATGTCCTCCTTTCGCCTATATCTTGTATAGACTTGCTCCGTCGTAAGTTCTCTCATATTTCTAAGCAACGTTGCCTAGTGTATCAGTAACCTCACACATCACAGCCGTCATACGTAGTTCATTCTACAATAAACATAAGCCATAGTCAAGCACTTTTCACCTTATTTTTTAATATTTTTTTTCAAACTTTTATAAGTATATATAATATAGGAAACGAAATTTATGAGTTCGACAAAACTAGACATTATTTATTGAATAAAAAAGGCCAACTCTAATACATTATATATAAGGGTGATATATATGAACATAATTCCAACAGTCTTAGAAAAAAGTAGTAATCATGAAACAGCTTATGATTTATACTCAAGACTCCTAGAAGACCGTATTGTCTTTTTAACAGGTGAAATTAACGATGTAACAGCCAATATTATTATCAGTGAACTCTTATACCTAGATTCAAAAAATAATGATGATATTTATCTTTATATCAATAGTCCAGGTGGCTCCGTTACAAGTGGCCTTGCCATCTATGATACGATGAACTATATAAAAAGTGATATCAAAACAATAGTCATTGGCATGGCTGCCTCCATGGCTGCTTTTCTCCTATCAAGTGGCACAAAAAATAAAAGATATGCTCTAAAAAACGCTGAAGTAATGATTCACCAACCACTAGGTGGTATGGAAGGACAAGCAAGTGACATGAAAATAGCCTGTGAAAGAATCTTGAAAACCAAAAACAAGCTAAATCAAATACTAGCTAATAACACCAATCAAAGCCTCAAAAAGATTGTAAAAGATACAGACCGTGATTACTATCTTGATGCTAAAGAAGCACTAGATTATGGTCTTATTGATGAAATTCTATAGTATAATTGTCAAAAATAAGTAAAAGAAATTGCATAGTATAGACTTAACCAAAATCATCTGCTACGATAAACACAACTAGGAGGTTAATTATGCCAGAATTTGATATAACTAAAATTTATGATAATTTTGAAAGAATAACCTATAAAAACTTACTTAAATCTGCTAAAGACTTACAAATAAACAAAGTTTATTTAAAAGATTCAGACATAGTAAAAACTAGTAAACGTACGTATATATACACTACTGAAACCTTACCATTTATTATTCAGCAAAGCACTTTATACATTAATCCTAATTATTATAAAAAGCATCAAAACAAAATTCAAAAAATTCTTAAAACTATTATTGGTAATATTAAAAAAGATGAATTTATGATTGAAAACAAAGAGTTAATAACAAAAAGTATTATTAATGCTCTTAGTAAAAATACGAATTTAAAAAAGGTATCTTTAACCGAGCACGCTGAAGATGATAAATACGTTTTATCAAAAGAAGACTATGAAATATTAAAAAATAGTTCCATAGAAAAAATTAAAACAAATGCCGTAAGTACTGATTTAGCAGAAAATTTTGATCCAACAATTAGCTATAACTATGATAAACCATTAATTAGTAGCTATTCTTATAAAAATTTAATTAATGTAGAAGATGCCATATTACTAGATAAAATAACCGCTAATGATTTAGAAAATCTAAAGTATCTCAAAAATCCCAATCTAACATTAGAAATTAAAGAAGATAATGTAGAAGATGCTTTACCAATATCTAAAAGACTAAAAGAATTAGGAAAACCAAATCATATACTTATATATACTAAAAACAAAGAAAAAATATTTGCTAAAATAAAAGAAAATGAAACATACAAACAAGAAAATATTTTTGTTGAAATAAAAGGCCAACCATATCAAATAAAAGATTTCTTAAGATATGAAACAACCCTTTACGATATACTAAAGCCAACTAAAACCCTCTCACCATTTGAAAAATATATTTACATTTATAATGTCGTAAAACAATTTAAAACTTACAAAGAAAATGAAGTTGACCAAGAATCAGCAAGAGATTTATATTCCATTTTAGATAACGAATATATGGTATGTGTGTCATACAAAGCTTTATTAATGGATTTACTAAATAAAGTAGGAATAAATTCGATTGAAAGGTCCGTATCAGTTGATACATCGTATGATAATACAAGCCCTGATGAAATAGAAGTTTCATCAAGAAGCGATCATGCAAGAGCCTATGTCAATATTGTCGATCCTAAATATAAGATTGATGGTTTCTACATAACTGACCCTACATGGAATAATTTTATGAATAATGATATCTATACACATTTAGCCCTAACAAATGAAGAAGAAACATATACAAGGCGTTACAATTTCATTGATACAAATATCGATACTTTCGAACTATTTAATATTAATTCATTAGAAGAATTTCATAATAAAATAAATTTCTTTATTAATCGTAAATCATTAGATAATAAAAAACACTTTAATACTAATACAGACTATATATCAAAAATTATCATTAATTTATTAGAAGATTTAAAAAAACTATCGCCAGAATTTACAATTCAATTAGAAAGCAAATATCCAGAAATTAATAATTATTATTTTGATGAAAAATATGAACATGAAAAAGAGATATTAGATGAAATAGGTAACTACATCGTTTCCAAAGTAAATAAACCAATTAGTGGTAAAACCATCATGTTAGCTGTCAAAGAGGTTTATCAAAAAGTCTACTATATGGAAGGAGAAACATTAGAAGAACAAGTATCTGAAATTGCTAAAGAAAATGATGCGTATCAAAAATTTCTATTTCCTAAAAGATATAAAATTGATAAATATGGTAATAAAACAGAGCTACCAAATATAAGTGATAAATTTGATTTAGAAGAAAACAAACGCACAAGATAAAAAGCCTAGTTAAAAGGCTTTTTTTAATTTAAATTAGGAATATAGGGATTATTTTTAGTACCATCACCCGTAAATTTCAAGGTATTTTTCAAATTTATAACTGGTCTTAAACCAAATTGATAATTAGCAAAATAGTCCCCACCTCTTTTAGATACAAAATAAATCATTGCCCCTTTATGACTGCCAGTTTTAAAAGGTGTATAGTACCCAAGAGGTGTCATTGTCCAAAAGCCACTTCCAATACATAGATATGAATTAACTGAACTTTTAGAATAATTAAAATTACCACTTATAAATCCTCCCGAAAAACCTGCGAGCATTACTTCATCAGCCGTGATTAAGCCAACCCCAGTCCCAATAAAATAATCCTGTAAATCGCATTTTAATGATGGGTGACTTAATCCAATTCGCATATAACCACTATAATACGATATGGTAGTACCAGTTCCAACTTCTGTATCTTCATTTAAAGTTGTTCTATCATTACAAAAACCCGAACTTATATCCATATAATCAGAATATTCTGCTAGTTTTGTATTAGTAAATTCATTTATTTTCATTCTTATAACTGAATAAGCTCCACCACTCATTGTACCGTTACCATGGACTTGTCCACTTGCATATTCATATCCAACATACATATTATCAGCATCAGAATTATTAAAAACAGTCTGTTCATAGACTCTATCCGTACTAGCCGATCCATTGTCATGAGCTACTGTGCCATCGTAAATCGTACGAATACTTCCATTACCATTAATACGAATGATACGCCAATAAAAGCCCGCAAACTTAACATAATTATTTTCCACACTGCCTCGGTAATAATAGCTAGTACCATCATCATCTAGCATCTCATATATTCCTTTTTCGTGTGATTCACAAGTATCATCATCACACGCACTTTTACTAAAATCAGGTGTATATGTATTTACCTCTATATCACCAATAGACGTACTTACTATTTTACTAGTCTTCTCAAAATACAAATTACACCTCGTCCTTGTATAATCGGTTGCGTTATAATTACTATAATTTCCTATAAATTGCCAACTAGCATTATCCCACTTTGCTACAACACCATTGGTACATTCACTCTTCTCTTCATTTAACGTATAACCTGTATTCTGAGTAGGCATACTTCTCGTTATCTTCCCATCCACATAATATGCAAAATATATATCCCCTGGGTCCCCAACAGTCCCATTTATCACATTAAATTGTTTATTACTTGTAAAAATTGCATATGTCTTATATAAATAGACACTAGCTAAACCTATAATTAACAAAATAAAAATAACAATTATAAGATTATTTCTATAATTAAGCTTTCTAAACTTTTTAAGTTGCATCTTATCATCACCTATTATAATTATTGTACCCGTTTTCCGTGTATATTTCAATACAATTTTTCCGTGTATGATAAATTGTTTTTGGTGAGAATATGAACAGACTAAAAGAAATTAGAGAAGACAAAGACTTACTTCAAAAAGACTTAGCAAAATTATTAAATGTATCTCAACAACAATACTCAAGATTAGAAACAGAAGAAAACCAACTATCATATGATGGCTTAATTAAATTAGCTCTGTTTTACAACACAAGCATAGATTATATCCTATATCTTACTGATGAAAGAAAGCCTTACAAAAGAAGCATAATTGATTACGTTAAAAAAGAATGAACCAACCTATTCATTCTTTTCATTTTCCAAAAATTTATTTTTTAGTTTCTTCATTTTAATAAAATGATGATTAATACCTGATTTCCCTATATGATAATCTGTCTCTACTGAAATAATATCTGCTAATTCCTGATAAGAACTTTCTGGATATTTTTCTCTATATTCTAAAACTAGTTTTGTCTTTTCTTCTAATAATTCTACTAAGTCATTATCTCTTAAAAACTTTATAAGTTCTAATTGTTCCATACCTGTTTTAGTACTTTTTTCTTGATTAGCAATCTCACAATTATTAAGCCTATTAACCATATTCTTATGATCTCTATATATTCTTATATCTTCAAAATAAAACAAAGAATTAGAAGCCCCAAACATTCTTATCATATCACTTATCTCTTCAGAACTTTTTAAATAAAGCATATAATGATTTCCTCGTTCAATAACTTTACTATCAAATTTCATTTCATGTAAAAGATTATTCATAAATGAAGCATCATTTAATTTATTAAAAACAAATTCTAAATGATAACCACTTGTACTTGGGTCATTAATAGAGCCAATTACTAAAAAAGCCCCCCTTACAAAATCTTTTTTTTCTTCTTTATCTAATAAATAATTACTATTCATATCTAAAAATCTACCATTATCATAAATATTAAGTTTCTTAAGTATTTCTTTAACATTATCTTTAATTTCTAATATATATATTTGTTTAGCTCTAAATCTCTTTTGATTACGAACTATTATTTTAGGCACTATATTAAATAAACTTTTTATATCTTTAAATACTCTTCTTGCTACACTTGCATTTTCAAAAGTAAGGGTTATAGAGTTTTCTTTAATAGCCGCATCATATCTTATAATTGCGGATAATTCACTATAAGTAGAAACATAATTAAGTGATGAACTAGTAATTTCTTCTTTTAATCTCGTCGAAAAAGTCATATGAAACCTCCTATAATTATTTAAACATTAATCAAAAATCACACTTTTGCAAACTTTTGCACAATAATTATCACATTTTTGTAAAAACTAGTCAATATCATCAGAAAAAAAGGACTGTAATTAACAATCCTATTTTAATACATTTGTGTTCTTGAATAGAAACGCCATCCCTCTAAGTTAGGGAACCCTGGTGGAGTTATAACATTACTTCTTGATATTGAATAACCGTTATAGAAGCCTTTTGCTACTCCAAAGTGTAAATGTGCTCCAGTCGTACAACTATCATAACCACCATGACTTGTACTAGTTGAATATCCACCTACCCAACCAATAATCGTATTTTGATCAACCACATCACCTACATTAACATTAAATCTCAATAAATGATAATAATAAGTCGTGTATGATACTCCATTTACAACCACGTCAATATATAGCATATTTCCACCACACCAATACTGACTAATTTTACCAGAAACAACACCTGCCGCTGCTGCATAAACTGGTGTTCCTTCAAATGGACTATTACCACTTATATCAAGTGCATTATGATAAGAACCCCATCTATTACCAATTCCACTCATAATTGTGCCATAATTAAGTGGTTTAAGCCAACCATCATTAGAAATATTACCAGTACTTTTATCAATACAATCAACATTAATAATTGCTTTATCACCTAAATCAGGTGCATACTTTTCACAACGTTTAACCGCACTATCTAAATTAGTTTTTAGTGATTTAACTTGTGTATTAATATCAAGCGCATATTTATCATAATTAGCTACGTCTTCCGTTTTAGCCTTAATTGTTGCTTCATATATAGTAATTTGTTTATTCAAATTAACTTTCTTTTGTTCTAGTTCAACTTTTAACTCTTCATTTTTCTTTATTTCTGCTTCTAAATCTTTTGTACTTTTTTCAATATAAAGAGAAAGTTGTTCTGCTACCGCTACTCTAGAAACAAAATCAGTAATCGTACTAGCCCCACTTACATACTCCAAATAAGCATTACTACCATTTACTTGTTGTAAATAAAGTAAGACTTCTTTAACATTTTTAGTAAGTTCTTCTATTTTTTTATTAGATTCATCTATATTTACTTGAGCCGTTTCCATTGCTTCTTCAGCTGCATGAATATCCTGTTCTGCTTGGGCTTTAGCAGCTTCATTTTGTTTTATCGCTGCCTTAGCTTCTTCACTTTTAGCTTCATATTCTTTTTGTTCATTTAATTTGGTTTGATATTCACTTTTTAATTCTCCTAAAGTTTGTTGACTAGTCGCAAAAACCATACTAGGCATAAAAAGTAATAAAGTAAATATTATTAAAAATTTCTTTTTCATTATATCTTTAAATGCTTTCTAACGGCAAACCAAGAACTTAACATACCAACTAAAGAACCAACTAATAATAAGAATAATGAAACATATAAAACAAATGGGAAAGGTTTAGTTAAAGTAATAATTTTTGTAAACAAATATCCTCCCGTTTTATCAAATAAAAGGACATAACCATATATACTTAAAGCGATAGGAATTATACTACCTATTACACCTAAAATAAATCCTTCAAAAACAAATGGTAATTTAATAGCCGTATTACTAGCCCCCACTAAACGCATAATTTCAATTTCTGTTTTCCTTGAGAAAATCGTTAACTTAATCGTATTACCAATTAAGAAAGCCGTTACTAAAACTAAAGCTACAACCATACCAATTGTTCCTAAACTAATTGCATCAAAAACACCAATAATATTTTCAACCATGCCTTCGCCATATTCAGCACTAGAAACAAACTCATACCCTCTTAATTTTTCAGCTGTTTTCGATAAATTTCTTACCTCATCTACAGTTACTGTAATACTATCAAGAAGTGGATTAGTATCTAAATAATCCAAAACTGATTTAAAAGTATCACTTTCTTTTTTCATTTCCGCTTTCCACTCATCTTTGCTTTTCAGTTTATAAGTATCAACATTTTCCATAGTTTTTAAATCATTTTGAATTAAGACTTTTTGCTCTTCAGTCGTATCTTGTTTTAAATAGACAACTATAGTAAGTTCATGTTCCAAATTAGTAGTTATTTGTCTTACATTATATGACAAAAATAAAGCAAGCGCTACTAAAATAAGCGTAATTGTCGTACACAATATAGATGCTATTGATAAAGAAAAATTACGAAATACACTCTTAAATGAATCTCTTATACTCCTACTTAGAATCCTTAATGCTCTCATGTACTTTATAACTTCCTTTCTTTGTGTCACTTGCAAGAGTACCATCTTCTATTACAAGCACTCTTTTTTTCATTCTATTAACCAACTCTTTATCATGGGTAGCCATTATAATTGTCGTCCCCATCGTTTGATTAATATTTTCTAGTATATCCATAATTTCTTTTGATGTTTCAGGGTCTAAGTTTCCTGTTGGCTCATCACATATCAAAAGTTTAGGATCATTGGCAAGTGCTCTTGCAATCGCTACTCTTTGTTGTTCACCACCACTTAATTGACTAGGTAAATTTCTTGTTTTTTCTTTTAAGCCAACTGCCTCAATCGCTTTTAAAACTTTAGGTCTTATCTCGTTATTAGGAAGCCCTAGTGTTTCTAAAGCAAAACTAACATTTTCATAAACATTTAATTTTGGTAATAATTTAAAATCTTGAAAAACTACTCCTAATTTTCTTCTTAATTTATATACTTTTGAATTTCTTAATTTAGCAACATCAATTCCTCCTACTATAACTTTACCCTTAGTAGGTTTTTCCTCACGATATAGCATTTTTATAAATGTCGACTTTCCAGAACCAGTAGAACCAATAACAAAAACAAATTCTCCTTTGTCAATTGAAACACTTATATCTGCCACCGCGGTCGTGCCATTCTTATACACTTTATAAGCATGTTCAACTTTAATTAACTTCACTTATACCACCTCGTACTTTAATAATACCACAAAAAAACCATTAGATAAATGGTAAATTCTTATCTTTCACTCCTCCTTGTACTTCATAACAATCATGAATAATAAAGAAGGCAACAGGATCTATCTCTAAAATGGTTTCTTTAAATATGTAATAATCTTTGTTAGGCACTACACACATTAAAGTATCTCGTTTTTCTTTTGTATAGCCACCTTCCGTTTCTAATATAGTAACACCAGTATGCAAATCATTCAAAATGAAATCTGTAACTTTTTTAGAATGTCTTGTATAAACAAAAAACATTTTTGAATCACTTATACCAATTATAATTTTATCCATAATTCCCGTATATAAAACTAATATAATAATTGCATATATCATTTGATTAATACCAAAAACTATTCCACCAATTAAAATTATAATTCCTTGGACTACTACCGAGCTCTTTCCTTCTGGCATATGTAAATACTTATTTACTATTTTAATTAGAATATCACTACCACCTGTATCAAATCCAACTTTATAAATAATCCCATAAGCAAATCCATATATACTACCAGCTACAAGAATCGTTAAAATAATAGAATCAAAAGTAAAATAAGGCATTAACAATTTAGCAAGAGGCATAGTAAAACTTATAAAAAGAGGATACATTATACTACCAACAAAAGAAGTAATAGTCTTTTTAACCCCTAATAAAGTAAAGCTTAAAATAATTAAAATAGCTGTACTAACATACAAAAAAGTCTGTGGATTCCATCCAAAAAGTTTATTAGTAACAATTGAAAGACCAGTTGTACCCCCAATAACAAAGTTATTAGGAAGCAAAAACAAATTATAATCTAAAGCAAGCAAAAATATTCCTATAAGTATTATCAAATATCTTTTATAAAAATCTTTTTTTAAGACATTTTCTTTAATCTTATCAAAATCCATAAACCCTCCTACATTTTCTTTAATTCACTTAATACATAATCATGTTTTTCAGTATCATAAACACCTCTACAATAAGGACATATACCATTATTATGAATATCAATAGAAGCACCACAATAAGTACACTTAGGCATAATGCTTCTTTTATAACTGTCTCTTCTCTTTTTAAAAGTTAATAAGTATGGCACAACTATTCTTGATTTATCATTACCAGAAATAGTCTTACCACTTTCCATATCAAGCATGTATTCCATATAACGCGCTCTTAAAAATACTTTTATCACAAAATAATCATCGGTAATATCTAAAGATTCTATTTTACTATTCCAAACATTCATCTCGTCATACATATGTCGTGCACCGATTTCTTTAGCCTCATTTAATATATGTCTACAATAAGTATAAACAGACTCATTCATATAATGTTTAACCGTATCTAACTTATCCATCATTATACTCGTAAAAACTTTTACAAAAACATTATTTACAAAAGACAAAAACATACTTTCATTAAAATCTTTATCATTTAAACTAAATTCTTTAATATCCATTTTATCACCTATTAATATTAGTTTTTTTACTTAGAACAAAATCACTAGCATTCTTAACAATTTTCATTCTACAATATTCACATACACCACTTGTATTCATTTTAAGTTCTGCCCCACAACCAGGACACTTAGTAATACTTTCATTTGCAACAACAAATGTCATTAAATAATGATTATTTACTTTACGAGATTTATTACCTCTTATTACTTCACCAGTTTTTTCATTAATTACATAATCATAGAATGTAATATTTGCATACACTACAACACTTATAAGATCATTATCTAACTTAGCACTAGTAATTTTAATATCAATTGGATTAAAATCACTCATCACATTTTTACCATTTTTTAATTTTAAAGTATCCAACTGTGATATATAACTTTCTGCAAGTTCATCAGTACACATTTCTCTTAAAGCATCATAATTAAAGTTTTCCCATGCATCTTGTATATCTTTAAATTTTTGATATAGTTTAAGTTTTAAGTCTTCCAAAGTTTCATTAGGTAAAACTTTTTGTAAATTTTCTAATGAAATATCTTTATAATAAGAATAAGCATCATTTGTAGTTGAGCTATCAGTATTCTTTAAAATTAAAATTGCAAAAACAACCATACCACCTATCAAAAATATAGCTATGATAAATGCTTCTCCAGCACTTAAATCGCCTCCACTACTGCTACTACTGCCATATGAATAATCGCTATCCCAAGAACTACTACTACTCCATGAATCACTGCTACTCCAAGAACTACCACTATCATAAGACGAATCCCAACCAGAATCAGCAAATACATTTCTAATACCAAATATAAATATAAACAAACACAAACATAGTGTTAAAAAATTTAATAATTTCTTTTTCATCAAAGCACTTCCTTATAATAAAGAGTATACAAGAATAATAGTAAAATAACAAGAGTTCTAAATAAAAAAAATATTCATAAATTTAACTAGAGGTGATAATTATAAACGGTAGTTTTTTTAGTAATCCTACATTTCCAAGTGCTTCAAATGCAGCACGGAACTTAAACACTTTTGAAAATAAAAAATCTAACTAACGCCCATAAAACTGGACTTTTTTTGTCAAATTTGCAATTTTAATCTTGCGTACATCGTTCGTAAAGTATATAATGTACTCA
>CAKOMI010000007.1 GCA_934096605.1 uncultured Bacilli bacterium | reverse complement strand
TTATTATATCAAACTATAGGTGTGTTGTCGTTCTATTTATAGGATTTATTATTATGAATTTTCGGTCAGTCTCCCCCATTTTTAGATTTTAATTTTACTATTTTATTATTTTCCATACTATTTTTCTTCCTCTCTTATTATCTTTTACTAAGAAAATAATAGCATATCTTTAATATTATAACAAGATACTTATCAAACTATTTAATAAATTAATTTTAAAAAGTTTTGCAAACATAAAAAGCAAAAAGCACATATCATTATGACATGCACTATTTATTTTTTTGGATAACTTTGGCAGTTACCATAGAAACAGACGTATCACCTATAACATTTAATACAGTGGCTGGTGCATCTATAACTGTGGCAATTACTGTAAGTATTGGTAAAGCCTCTACTGGCATACCCATTAAATTTAAAATTAACATTTCGCTTATTGTTCCCCCACCAATAGGCACTGCACTAACAAGTAAAGTAGCAAGGACAGATACAAATAATACTTTAAAAGCTAAACCAGTACTCATATTAATACCAAATAAAGAAACCAAAAACATGATTTTAAAGACACTACCAATTGCTGAACCATCTTTATGAAAACTAGTTCCTAAACTAATTGTAACCTCACTAACGTCACTTGGTACACCCATTTTTTTAGCACAACTCATATTAATAGGTACACTAGCAGCTGAAGAACAAGTAGCAAGACTTGTGAGCATTGCGGGTATGGCCTCACGCCAAAATGTCTTTAATCCTTTAATACCACCTACTATAATAGCAAATCCACTATAAACAATAGCCATAAACATTATACTAACTACAAAATAAAGAATAGTAGTCTTTAAAAATCCGGCTAAAATAACACTACCTAAAGAACCAACTAAACTAGCCATATAAGCAAATAAACCTATAGGAGCATAATAAGAAATAATTTCAATAAATTTATATATAACACTAGTACCTGAATTTAAAAACTCCCTAATAGCCTTACCAGATTCCCCACTCTTTAAAGTTGCAAGACCAAATAACAATGATACAATCATTAAAGCTACTAAATTCTTAGTTGATAATAAATTAACAAAATCATTAGTAGAAATAGTTGTAACTAATCTTTCTAAGAAAGACATTTCATTAATAGTTTCTGTACTTGCAAATAACTCTTTAACTAAAGGAATATCACCGCCACTTATTAAAGGTATTTTTACAAGAACCAAGAAACTCATTATTACCCCTATTACACTATAAACTAAAAATAATAATAAAGAAATTTTAATAATCTTTTTAAGTCTTTTGGTATTCTTAGTATTTGCAATACTACTAGAAAGCGTAAAAAACAACATTGGAACTATACTAACTAATAATAAATTTAAAAACAAATCACCTAAAGGCTTTAAAATATTCATCTTTTCTTTAAATATTAAACCACATATAACACCAAGTATAACCATCACCAGTAAAATAATTGTCTTCTTATAAGACTTCAAAACTTTTTTCATACACTCACCTTCTAAACTCATTTTATCAAACAATTTAATTATTTTAAAGACATAATAACACTTTCAATTAAATCAATATTATCTATGACGTCACTTATCTTATCAGTAGTTCTTTCATGATATAATTCTTTCATTTTATTTTCAAACTCTTTATACAAAGACGCATCACGATTTAATGCTTTATACCAAAGTGAATTTTGTTTTAAATATTCATACATTTTAGGATTATCTAAAAAATTTTTAATTAAGAATAATTCCATTATTAATCCTCAAAAAATTTATTAATTGGTCTAGGTACTTTAGGTACAGTTGCACTTAACGGAGTTGTAACCTCACCTTTACCAGTTAATTCACTAATAAGACCTAATGCTTTCTCTGCCGTTTTAATATGTTCTTGAATAGAATTTATATCAATGTTTTTTAATTTATTAGAAAAATCATTTAAGGTATCAGCCGTTGTACTACTACCATTACTACTACTTAAGTAACTTTCCCATGCCTTATTATCTTCTCCATATATATCATATATTTCATAAAACTTTTGCCATGTCATACTCTTATCTTTAACAAAAGAAACAAGTTCAGGATGCTTACGAGCAAATACTTTAAATTCTTCTTTTTTATCCATACATAGTCACCTAATAAAGTATATGCAAGTAAAGTTTAACTATTAAAGAAAAAAGGACTTAAGTCCCTTAATTCAAATCTAATAGCCCATGGTAATCTAATTTTAATTCCTTACTATCAATCCTTAAATCCATATTTATTTGCTTATTTATAATATTTCCAAAATTAAGGAAAACTTTACCATGAACATAATCAGTAAAATCACTTTCTGTCAAAATTTCTAACATGCTTACTTTAGAATCAAATTCATTTAAATTTTCTATATAACTTTTATTTTCTATATTTTTAAAATCGTCATTTAAAAAGAAATCAACATAAAAACTAACATACCCCTTAAATTCATCTTTGACTATATCCAGCGTCACTAAAATTGCATAACCTTTGTACCCATTATAAGTTGATTGAGCATACTTCACTTTAGAGTTTATTACATTATAACTTGCATTATTTATCTTAATCATAACTTATCTAACCAATTTTAATATTCTAATCAATCTTTTTTCCAGTACAGGTCTTGCAAATCTCTCTTCCAATTCTAAAACACCATTTTTATATCTATTATACGCATTATCATAATTTCTTTGTTCAATCTGACAGACGCAATAATGTACTATATTGGTATAAATGTATTCATAAACAACATCAGCGTTATCTAATTCATTAATAGCATTTACAATCACTGGTGCAATTTCATAATAATGTTCTTTATCATCTAACGAAACAAATGAATCCCTAAACCATCTAAGAACTTGTAATTCATAACAGTTATCATCAAATGTTTTCTTAAAATATCTTATACATGCCGTAGTTAAAAAACAACTTATATCAGTTGAAGACTTTTCAGACTTATCTTCGTTATGCTGATCTATAGTTCCCTTACCAGTATCTGTATTATATCTTATTGTATCCCAAGTATGTCCCCCATGTTCACGTTCATTACCTTCATAAATATCAATTCGTACTTCACTTTCATCACCATTTACTCTAATCAAACCTCCATCTTTAGTTTCATATCCTTTTCTATCACTATTATAAGCCACATAAATCAATTCCTTCCCAATTATCATTATAAACTTTTTAAACTTAAAATCAATATAATTTACCTTTTTTTATAAAACATCCTTAAAAAAAAGAAGCCTTAAAAGCCTCTTAAAGTTTAAATTCATCTAAGTTAAAACTTATTTGTTCATCAGTTATTTCCGGCTCTTTTTCTTCTTCTATTATTACTGGTTCTTCCACTCTTTCTAAACTAAGTTTAGGTAAAACATCTAATATAGTCTTTTTAGTAACTACGCTACCAGTACTAGATGTATCCATAATAGGTACTTCAGTAATTCTTATATTTACACTACCATCTTCTGTTATATAAGATAGTTCTTCTTTAGAAGGAACAACTAAAACTTTTAAAATTTCATAGTTTGTACTCTTAACTTTCTTAATAAGAGTAAGTCCTCTTTTAGCTCTACCAGTTTCATATATATCACTCATCTTTACTCTTTTGGCTGTATTTTGACTAGTAAATAAAGTTAAGTAATCGGCATCCATATAAGAATTTAATGAAACGACATTATCATCTTTTAAGTTAATTGCTTTAACCCCACTACCACGCACACCTACTAAAGGAACTTCTAATTTATTAAAGTTTACATAGTAGCCATTACGTGTAACAACTAAAACATTTTTATATGCTTCTGTAACACCACATACCATATCATTATCTTTTAGTTTCATAGCAATCATAGCCTTACTTGTTCTTGTAACAAATAAATCACTCATTTTAATTCTTTTTATCATACCATTTAAACTAACCATTATAAGTTCTTTCTTTTCATGATATATAAATGAAGCAATTATTGTTTCATTTGGACTTAAAGTAATTAAGTTATTAATGTGTTTACCAAGTTCACGCCATTTTGAATCAGGTATTTTATAAACAGGAATAAACAAGTAATTACCTAAATTAGTAAATAATACTAAGTGATCTCTTGTTGAAACATCAAACATATTTTTAATGTAATCCCCTGGTTTCATTGGTGGTTCTTCATTATTACTTTGGAAAGTTTTCATACTAACTCTTTTAACATATCCTTCATTAGTAATCATAACTACAACATTTTCATCAGGTATCATACTCTTTAAGTCAATTTTAATATCGGTTATTTCATCTTTTATTTCTGTTCTTCTTGGGTCATCATATTCTTTTTTAATAGCCTTAAGTTCTTGTTTCATAACATGTTTTAAAGCACTTTCATTATTAAGTATTTCTCCCCAAATATACATATCTTTTTGTAATTTTTCCATCTCACTTTGTAAAGCCACTATATCAGTATTAGTTAAACGATATAATTGTAATGTTACAATTGCTTCCGCTTGTTCCATTGTAAAAGCAAATTTTTCTACTAAATTTTCTTTCGCATCAGTTTTATTTTTACTACTACGAATTAAAGCGATAACTTCATCTAAAATACTTATAGCTTTTAAAAGTCCTTCTAAAATATGATAATTTTTCTTAGCTACTTCTAAATCAAAAGCCGTTCTTCTTGTAATAACCTCTCTTTGATGATTAATAAAAGCATCTAGTATATCAAGTACGCCAACAAGTCTTGGTCTTCTATTTACAATAGCCACCATATTAAAGTTATAATTAACTTGTAAATCAGTATTTTTAAGTAAATAATTAAGTACTAATTCAGCATTAGCATTTTGTTTTAAATCAACAACAATCCTTGCCATATGTTCATGACTAGATTCATCAATAACATCATTAATACCTTCTATTTTTTTATCAAGTTTAATATCAATTATTTTTTTAACTAACTGTTCTTTAACCACGTCATATGGTATTGAATGAATAATAATTTGTTTTTTACTCCCTTTTTCTACTATTTCCGTTTTAGCCTTTAATATTACTTTACCTTTACCTTTTTTATAAGCTTCTACTAACCCTTCTTTTCCTTCAATAACACCTGCCGTTGGAAAGTCAGGTCCTGGCATAATACTCATAATAGTCTCTAAAGTACAATTTGGCGCTTCTATTCTTTTTATTGTCGCGTCTATTACCTCACCTAAGTTATGTGTTGGAATATTTGTCGCATAACCTGCTGATATACCAGTTGACCCATTTACTAAAAGATTAGGAAAATAGGCCGGTAATACAGTTGGTTCTTTTTCAGTATCATCAAAATTCCAAGTCATTTCTACAGTATTTTTCTTAATGCCTTCTAACATAACCTCAGCAAATTTTGAAAGTCTTGCTTCTGTATAACGCATCGCGGCTGGTCCATCACCATCAATTGAACCATTATTTCCATGAATATCAATTAAAGTTTCTCGCATTTTCCAAGGTTGACTTAAACGAATTAACGCATCATATATAGAAGAATCACCATGGGGATGGAAATTACCCATGATATCCCCAACTGCTTTCGCACTTTTTCTATAAGGCTTATTATGTGTAAATCCCGATAAATACATTGCATATAAAATTCTTCTTTGAACTGGTTTTAAACCATCACGGACATCTGGCAAGGCTCTTTCTTGAATAATTTCTTTAGAGTAACGACCAAATCCCGTTTCCATTATTTCTTCTAAACTATAATCATATATTTTCTCTATTATAGCTTCTGTTTCTTTACTCTTTGCCATCATACCCTACTTTCTAAAATCATCTTCTAAGGTAAAGTCAACGTTTTCATTAATCCATTCTTTTCGTGGCGCTACTTCATCACCCATCAAAACATGAATTCTTTTCTCAGCAATAGCCGCATCATTTAAAGTAACTCTTAAAAGACGACGATTTTTCTTATCCATTGTTGTTTCATATAATTCATCTGCATCCATTTCACCAAGTCCTTTAAAACGTTGTATCTTATAATTACCTTTTAAATCTTTCTTTCGTTCTTCTAATTCTTCATCTGTAGCAATATACTCTTTACCTTTACTAGTTTCAATAGAATATAAAGGTGGTGTAGCAATATAAAGCATACCTTGTTCAATTAAAGGTCTCATAAAACGGTAAAAGAAAGTTATTAAAAGAATTTGAATATGTGACCCATCAACATCGGCATCAGTCATGATAATAACTTTGCCATAGTTACTTTCTTTATAGTCAAAATCAGCCCCGAGACCTGCTCCTATTGCATACTCAAGTTGTCTTAACTCGGCATTACCTTCAATATCTTTACTACTTGCTTTCTCACAATTTAAAACCTTACCACGTAAAGGTAAAATAGCTTGTGTTTCTCTATTTCTATGACTTTTAGCAGAACCACCTGCACTATCACCCTCGACTAAGAATAGTTCATTTAACATATAATTTTTACCCGTTGCTTTAGCAAGTTTCTCACTTAAAACTCGTTCTTTATTATTTTTACCAGTTCCTTTACGAACACTTTCACGGGCTTTTCTAGCCGCTTCTCTTGCCATCTTACTTTTCTGTGCTTTTTCAAGTATTGCCAGAGCCATCTCTTTATTCTCTTCTAAATAAAACTTTAAATTTTCATAAGTAATACTTTCTGTTGTACTACGAGCTTCTGGTGTTCCTAATTTTCCTTTTGTCTGCCCTTCAAATTGTAATAATTCTTCTGGTATTTTAACCGATATAATAGCTGACAAGCCTTCACGAACGTCACTACCATCTAAAGAAGTATCTTTACCTTTAAATAAATTATTGTTTTTAGCGTAATCATTAAAAGCCTTAGTTAACCCTGTTTTAAAACCAACCTCATGTGATCCACCATCACTTGTCTTAACATTATTTACAAAAGATAAAATTTGTTCATTATAAGAATCAGTATATTGCATAGCTATTTCAACTTCAATTTTATTTTTTGTATTTTTAAAATGAATAACATTACTTATAGTATTTTTATTTTCATTAATATATTCAACAAATGATTCAATACCCTTCTCATAATGATATTTAGCACTTAAATTATCTTCTTCATCAATAACCTCAATTGTAACATTAGAAAGTAAAAAAGCACTTTCTTGCATTCTTTCACAAATAGTTGTAAAAGAGAAATTTGCATTATGAAATATTTCTTTATCTGGTAAGAATGTTACAATTGTCCCTGTTTTTTTAGACTCGCCAATCGTTTTTAAAGGACTTACCACATGTCCGCCATCCGCAAACTTAATTTGACTAATTTTACCTTCTCTATAAATAGTAACCTCCATCTTCGTTGATAAAGCATTTACAACACTACCACCAACACCATGTAAGCCCCCACTCACTTTATAACCAGCCTCTTCAAATTTACCACCAGCATGTAATATAGTGTAAATAACCTCAGGTGTACTTTTACCACTTTCATGCATTCCAATTGGCACTCCTCGTCCATTATCAGCAACTGTGATAGAACCATCTTTATGTAAAAGAATCTTTATATAATTACCATAACCATTTATAATCTCATCTATTGAATTATCTACAATTTCCCAAACTAAATGGTGCATTCCCTTTTTATCAGTTGAACCAATATACATACCAGGTCTTTTTCTAACAGCTTCAAGTCCTTCCAATATTTTAATTGAATGTTCATCATAAGTATTTTGTTTTGCCATAATCCTCACCTACCAAAGTATAACAAAGTTTTATTAAGGCGTAAAGAAAGAACCGTCAAATAATCGTCAAAATGCTCAAAAAAACGCACTTTTTAGTGACTTTTAAGGTAACCAAGTTCAATGTTATAAATACTAGTTATAGTATATTTTTTATAATTTACCATTCCCAATTTCTTATTAAGTAAAAATGTTATCTTTATCAAAAAAAGAAAAAAATCTACATAACGTAGACCTTTTTTTAATTTTTATAAATGTTATAAAAAGCATGAATACCAGGATAAATTGCTTCATCACCAAGTTCTTCTTCAATACGCATTAATTGATTGTACTTAGCAATTCTATCTGTACGACTCATAGAGCCAGTTTTAATTTGACCAGCATTAAAGGCAACCGCAATATCAGCGATAGTTGTATCTTCAGTTTCCCCAGAACGGTGTGAAACAATAGCTGTATAGCCATGGCTTCTTGCTAGTTCCATTGCATCAAATGTTTCTGTTAAAGTACCAATTTGATTAACTTTAATTAAAATGGCATTTGCAGTATCCTTATTAATACCTTCTTGTAAAATAGAAGCATTAGTAACAAATAAATCATCACCAACTAATTGAATTTTTTTACCAAGACGACGTGTTAATTCACTCCAGCCATCCCAGTCATCTTCGCTTAAGCCATCTTCAATAGAAATAATTGGATATTTATTAACAAGTTCTTCTAGCCAATCGATCATTTCACTAGTTGTTTTTTCGCCACCATTACTCTTTTTAAGTTCATATTTTTTGGTTTCAGTATTGTAAAATTCACTAGCCGCTACGTCCATAGCAATAGCAATATCTTTACCAGGCTCGTATCCTGCTCTTGTAATAGCCTCAACGATGCATTTAAGTGGTGCTTCATTATCTTCTAAGTTTGGTGCAAATCCACCTTCATCACCAACAGCAGTAACTTGTCCCATTTCTTTTAAAACATTCTTTAAAGTATGGAAAACTTCACTACCCATTCGAATAGCTTCATGAATACTACTAGCCCCAACTGGCATAATCATAAACTCTTGGAAATCAACAGATGAATCAGCATGAGAGCCACCATTTAATACATTCATCATTGGTACTGGTAATTTTTTAGCATTAACACCACCTAAATAACGATATAAAGGCATACCATAATGATTAGCTGCACAACGAGCAACTGCTAAACTAATACCTAATATAGCATTAGCCCCATATTTACTTTTATCTTTTGTACCGTCAGCGTCTATTAAAGCGTGATCTATACCTACTTGGTCAGTCACGTCCATACCAATGACAACTTTACTTAGTACTTCGTTAACATTTTCTACTGCCTTAAGTACTCCTTTTCCCATATAACGAGATTTATCATTGTCTCTTAACTCTAAAGCTTCTTTACTACCTGTTGAAGCTCCACTAGGAACAATCGCACGACCAAAGTCTCCACATTCTGTATATACTTCAACTTCAACCGTCGGGTTTCCTCTTGAGTCTAACACTTCCCGTGCGTGTACATCAATAATTCTTGACATAATTTATTCCTTCTTTCTAACACAAAACAATTATAAATCACAAAAATAATATTATCAATAATTAAACTCACTTTTCTTCATCTATAACTTTTTTAACTAAAAAAGACTTTACTATTTCTAAATCTAAATCATCAAGCATTTCCACCAATTTATTTAAGCCAATATCCCTTTTCATATCATCACCACTAGTATCATAATATAAACCATTTATAAATTCATTAAATTCGACAAAACATATCATTCTTTTTTTATTTGTAAACAAATTGACATGTATTATTTTGTAAAAGAAAGCAAAGAGAAACCCTTTTATATTAATAAGAATCTCTTTTTTCATCAAACTTGCTTTACACTTTTTAGTAAAATACTGTCAAAAACCATTTTAGGAAGAAAAGAGATTTCTTTTCTAAATCATATCTTTATAGTATAATACTCTTGTAGGTGATAACATGCTCTACCCTAATAATATAAAGAAAGAGTCAAAAAAAGAAACAATTAACTACGCTAATCGTGGTATGGAATTAGAAAGTTTATTAAATGAAACAAATGATTACTATAATGAAAAAGATATAGCCTTAATATATAAAAAGCCAACCCCAATTGGTATTAGTGAAGCCATCTATACTAAAAAAGGCAGAGTTATCAAAAATGGTTTTTTTAAAGCCCAATCTACCCTAGACTATAATGGTATATATAAAGGACATTATATTGAATTTGAAGCCAAAGAGTGTCATAGTAAAACTGCGTTTCCCCTAGCAAACTTTCATGAACACCAATTAATTTATATTAGGCGTGTCATAAATCACGGTGGCATATGCTTTATAATTATTAAAATGAATAACTTAGTTTATCTATTAAAAGGTGAAGACTTAATTACTTTTTTAGATTCTACTACTAGAAAAAGCATACCTTATACATATATTGAAGAAAAAGGGCAAGTTATTAAAGAAAGATTTAATCCAACTATTGATTACTTAAAAATAGTTGATAAAGAATATTTAAAGGAGAATTAGTTATGGCAAAGAAAAAATTAAAATTAAAAAGTATAAAAGATATTAAAGAAAGTGTTAAAAAAGAAAAAAAGAAAAGTAATCCTGAAAAGAAAAGAAAAATTGGTAATATCCTAGGTATTAGTTTAATTACTATTGGTATTGGTATTTGTTCAATAATTATTGCGTTTTTCTTATACATAGTATTTACCTCACCAGAGTTTTCCCAAGATAAACTATATAATCAAGAAGCCTCTGTTATTTATTTTAAAGATGGTACTGAAATGACTCGTCTTGGTAGTGAAAACAGAGAACTAAAAAATTATGAAGATTTTCCCCAAGTATTAGTTGATGCCTTAGTAGCTACTGAAGACTCAAGGTTCTTCCAGCATAGTGGCTTTGATGCAGCAAGATTTACAAAAGCAACACTTGGTCAACTTTCTGGTAATTCAAGTGCCGGAGGAGCGTCTACCTTATCAATGCAACTTGCCAAAAACAAATTTAATGGTTCTGATGACTCTGGTCTTACAGGTATTATTCGTAAATTTAAAGATATTTATATGGCTGTCTTTAAAATTGAAAAAAATTATACCAAAGAACAAATTATTGAAATGTATTTAAACTCTTGGTGGTTTGCTGGTGGTGGTACTAACTCAGGTGGAACATATGGTGTTGAACAAGCTAGTCAATATTTCTTTGGTAAAAGTGTTACCGACCTTTCCCTTCCAGAATGTGCCCTTTTAGTTGGTATGGCCAATAACCCAGTAACATATAATCCATATATATATCCAGAATACTCTAATAATCGTAAAAATACCGTTTTAAGTCTTATGAATCGCCATGGTTATATTACAGACGAAGAAATGGAAGATGCCCAAAGCATCGACGTTAGAAGCCTAGTTGTCGAAAAAAAAGAAGCAAGTTCATTTGCCTATCAAGTATTAGTTGATTACTTATATGATGAAATTCTAGATAAAGAAGGCATTGATATTTATAACCAAAGTTATCAAGTATACTCTACTTTCGATAAAAACGCTCAAGACATTATCAATAATATGCAAAATGGCGCTGCTGGGGCTTGGCGTGATGATAAAATCCAAGTTGCATCAGCCGTAACTAGTGTTAGTGATGGTTCTATAAGTGCTCTAGGGCCTGGCCGAAATTATGTTGCTAAAGGTGATAACCGTGCCCTTGTTAAAGAACAACCTGGTTCAACTGCTAAACCACTTGTTGATTATGGCCCTCTTATTGAATACAACAATGCATCATCTGGCCAAATGTTTATTGACTTTAAATACACTTATAATGATGGCACTGTTTTAAATAACTGGGATAATTCATATCAAGGTGTTATGACCATGAAAAATGCCTTATCAGCATCAAGAAACGTAACAGCTCTAGAAGCCTTCCATCAAGTAAATCCAGATAATATAAAAGAATTTTTAAACAACTTAGGTATTGGCGAAGATAACTATGGCCTAGATGGTATAGTCCAAGCCATGAGTGTTGGTGGTTTCAAATGGGGCTTATCACCTTTACAAAGTAGTGCAGCATACGGTGCTTTTGCAAGAGGTGGTTACTACATTGAACCTTATTCATACTCTAAATTAGTCAATAATGAAACCGAAGAAGAAATTGAACATAAATATGAAAAAGTAAAAGCCATGAGTGCTGAAACAGCTTATATGATAACTGATATCTTACTTCAAGCAACAAGCGAAGGTGTTGGTGGTTCTATTAACTCTAATCTTCGTGGTAGTATTGCATCTAAATCTGGTACAACAAATGTTGATACAGAAACAGCTAACCAAAAAGGCATAAGTATTTATACTACACCAGATCACTGGGTTAATACTTATAACACTGATTACTCTATCTCAATGCGTTATGGTTATGACCGTAAAGACTTAGATTCTAGCCACTACTTAACAAGTAACACTGGTACTGGTACACGTAGTAAAATAAGTGCTTACCTTGCTAATAATATATTAACTAATACCAAGAAATTTGAACGTCCTAGTGGTGTTGTAAGTGTGACAATAGAATCTAATACTCTTCCTACTAAGAAAGCTAGTGAATACACACCAGAAGGTATGAAATACAACGCTTTATTTAAAGAAGGAACTGAACCTAGTGAAACTTCAAAAAGATTTACTAAATTAGAAAACCCATCAAATGGCGAAGCCAAAGTAAGTGAATCCAAGGTTAATTTAAGTTGGACTGCTACAACTAGTACATCTGGTACTGATTCTAATGCTATTAAAACTGAATTTGCTAACTACTTTAAAGACTGGAAGAAAAACTATAGTTATAGTTATCAATTATTTGAAAATCAATATATGAGTATCTACGAAGGATATAATAACTCAGCCATTGGATCATTAGGTTATCAAGTCTACTTAAAAGATGAAAAAGGTAATCTAACAAACTTAGGTTGGACCGAAAACACAAACTTCTCTTACACTGCTAAAACAAGTGGCACATATACATTTGTCATTAAAACATCTTATAGCATTTTAAAAAGCAATGCTTCTGAAGGTATTACCGTTACGGCTAAAGTAACAAGTGGTAGTACACCAGCTACAGAAGAAGGCTTAAAAGCCACAACTACTAAAGCGTGTGTGCCAAAAGGTAGTGTCTTTAATCCTAAAAATGGTATAGCAAGTATAACCTATGAAGGAGAAAATATTTCTGATGAAGTTACCATTACTGCTTCTAGTGTTGATACTAGTACTGAAGGTGAAAAAAACGTAACCTACACAATTAAATATAAAGACAAACAAATTCAAGTAAGTGGCAAAGTAAATGTTAGCACTTCTTGTACTGAGTAACTTTTTAGTTACTCTTTTTTTTGCTCAAAAAAAAGTATATATAAACTATATACCTATTACTTACCATTATATTTACAATAACATTTTAACTTACAATCATCGCAAAGTGGTTTTTGAGCCTTGCATTTATAACGACCAAATAAAACTAATTGATGATGTAATCTACTCCATTTATCTTTAGGAAACTTTTTCATTAATTTTCTTTCCACAGTTTCTACTGAGTCATTTTGATAACTTAATCTAAGTCTTTTAGAAACCCTCTGTACATGCGTATCAACCGCGATAGTTGGAACATTATAAATATTTGCAAGCACTACATTACAAGTTTTTCTACCTACTCCAGGTAAACTTTCTAAATACGTGCGATCATTAGGTACAACCCCATTACACTCACTTATTATCCTTTTAGCTATATCTTTAATATAAGAAGCCTTTTTTGTATAAGAACCAAGGGGCCTAACAATTTTTTCAATCTCTTTATTACTAGCTTTACTAAGGCTTTCTAAATCATATTTACTCCATAATATATGGGTTATTTCATTTACTCTTTTATCAGTACACTGAGCAGATAAAACAGTAGCAATTAATAATTCATAATCAAAAGTATAGTTAAGTTCACAAGTAGCCTCAGGATACAACTCATCCATATAAGATAAAATATCTTTTTCTTTATTCATCATCATCTAACCAATTATAATCAAAAAGTTCAACACTTTGTTCTTTAGCCTTTCTTCTTTCTTTAAGACCTTCTTCTACATCACTCATTTTCTTATAACCTTTCTTTTGCCATTCATATAAAATTTTATCCATATATCTTAAAGAACTAACTCCATTATAAACAGCTTCCTTTAAAGCTCCACAGACAAGTTCTTCACTAAAACCTTTACTAAGCCAAGCATTAATAATTTCATATTCCATTGGTGATATATTTCTTCCTAATTCATGTTGAAACATATCAAAAATATTTTGTTTATCTTCTTCTTTCCTAACATTTTCTTTTTCTTCTAATAAAATCTTATACATTGGTTCTAAACTAATAACCTCACATCTTCTATTAGCTTTATCCTTACTTGAATCAAGTTTAATTAAATTAAGTTCTAATAAATGATTAAAAGCATTTAATACCTCTGTCTCATTAAGACTTAAATTACTTCCTATTGTATTAACATCAAAAGTCTTATCACTTGTATCTTCAAAATACATTAAAAGTAAAAATTCTGTTAAAGATAGTTTTTTAGCTAACGCTACTTCTATTAAATGAGCCGATAATGTAAAACGTTTTTCCATTAAAAACTCTAAATTAACCATAAAACTACCTTCTTTCTTCTATATATTTAACAATACTTTCCCTATCATTATTTAATTTCTTAAGTAATATTTTTTCTTCTACTTCACTTATTAATAGACCTAAATCTTCTTTATTAAGACCACTTATTTCTTTAATCTCTTCCACACTTATATCTATATCTTTACGTGTTTTAATAATCATACTATTTTCCATTTTTTCTAATACTTTTATTGGAAAATGCATAATAGATGCCGCCACTCTTGTTGTATAATACCCATTTTTATATAAAACGAGCACATTAATTGTACCACAATTTATAATATTTCTAATCTTTTTTATCATTCTTTTTAATTCTTTTTCTTTAATATAGTCTAAATCAGTATCAATCTGTGCCCATAACCCAGCTAAATCAGCAACATAAACAAGATGATTATTGTTAATACCTAGTTCTTTTAAAAGACCTAATTTCTTTAGCATAGGAAAACCACTTGCAAGTAATATAACATCTAATTCTTTTCTTATTTTATTAATAGGAATATTACTTATATTTTTCTTTTCTTTTTGAATAGCCGTTTTAAGTGTTTTTTCTAACTTTAAATGATACATTGAAGCAAACCTAACTGCTCTTAGTATACGGGTAGGATCTTCCTTTAATCTTACACTTGGATTACCAATCATTCTAAGTACTTTATTTTTTAAGTCTTTTCGTCCATCTAAAAGATCTATTAATTCTTCATTTTTATTCATATACATTGCATTAATAGTAAAATCTCTTCTTTTAGCATCTTCTAATAAACTATTAGAATAAGTAACATTTACTGGTTTACCATTTTCATATTCACCTTCTCGCCTATAAGTAGTTATATCAAAATTTAACCCCTTAATTAACATATGATAAGACCCATATAAAGAATCATTTTTAGGTATACCAAAAATACGCATTAAGTCTTTTGGTCTTGCATTAGTTGCAATATCAATATCATTTGTATTACGTAAAAGTAAAAAGTCTCTTACAAAACCCCCAACTATATAGGCTTCAAAACCATTACTTTCTATTTTCTTTAATATATTTTTTACAGTATTTGGAATCAAAACAATCACCACACCTAAATTATACCTAAATTTATAATAAAATAAAACACAAGTATCAAAAAATCCATACGCTTTACTCTTTTTGTATGGATATTTATTTTGGCATAGTATTAACTAAAAATGGCAAATTTCTAAGAACACCATATATAATTAAAATAACTATATAAATATAGTAGGACATTTCTTTAATTAAAATAGTCTTTTTTAAAGAAATAATCTTATATATTATAAAAAAAATTAAAGTAATAAAAACTAAAGGATTATACCAAAAGGCCTTTACTAAATCACCATTTAATATACTAAATAGCATTCTTGTAATACCACATCCTGGGCAATAAAAACCAGTTAAAAGGTAAAATGGGCAATATATAGCAATACCAAAATGTTCATTTAAAAATTTATAAATTAAAAGAAATAAGATACCCATTACAAGTATCATTATTTTCTTAAAATTAATTTTCATTTGCAAATCGATTTAAGTCACTTTGCATTAAGCAGTAATTTACTATGCCAAGACCAAATATAGCTAAAACTATATATAATACTGAATTATCAGAAATATCTTTACCATAGATTTTACCTGCACTATAAAGTTTTTTACCCATTTTGTAATTCCAGTAAATACCGTAAATACCACAAGTTAAAATAGTATAGATAATAGCAAGCCCCCCACTAGCACTTTTCTCAGTTTCACTTGCTATACTATTTGATTCGTTCGTTAACATTACAAACCAAAAAAGACCATATATACCACATGTAATTACCGTAAGAATAACATTTACAGCAATATCTCTTTTGGCAACTGAACCTCTTTTAATAGTATTTTCTTGTGTTGTTCCACAAGATGGACAAAAATTAGCATTCTCTTCTAACGCTACTCCACAATTTCGACAAAACTTACTCATAACTCTCTTCCTTTCAATCTAAGTATATCATTATCTATCATAAAAAAATAGTCTAAAAATAACTAATTTCATCTTATTTTGTCGAACTACTTTACAATACAAAAATTATCTATAAAATACTTTAAAAAGGAGATTTTATGACATATGAACAAACCGAGTCTAGATTAATGGCTCTTACTAATAAAATAAATACTATATTTATAAGTTTTGATGAAAAAAACATTTATAACACTAAAAAAACAATTCTTAAATTTCATGTAATTGATAGTGAGAATCATCAAGAATTTGCTTATGAAAGCATACATATAGTATTACCAAATATTAATATTAACGATTTATACTCTAGTAACTTGTGTATTTTTGATAAAAAACTTATTATAATTGGCAGTTTATTAGTAAGTGATAACTCATTTAATGAATTAAGAAAAAAGTACCATAACAATAAATTATACTTAAGCATATTAAATAATATTACTGACTTTTTAGGAGTTACGAATACCAGAGATTTCCAAAAGGTATTTAATGATTCTACCCTACACGATTATTCTTTGTACGATTTAATTAATGAAAAGCAAATTTTAATTGAATAAAAACTATTAATATGATAGATTTATTTCAAGAAAGGACCTCTATATAATGCTTATAAAAGAAAAGAAGGTTTGAAATAATGAAGAAAAATAAAATCATGTTAATAATTTCTATATTTTTAGTATTCTTAGTTACCATAGGAATTACTACATATTTAAATGTAAAAGATACTAGTAATAAAAATGTAAATATGAATCAAAACGTTTATGAAGATATAGTTGATGATAAAGAAAATATTATCAATATTGAATTTCAACCCTTCTATGGCCATGAGCCAAATTTAGAATTTTTAGCAAATGAGACCGACATAATTGTTTCTGGAACGATAGACACGTCTTCTTTAAAGTCTGTGGTTGAAAATACATTTATTTACACCAACATGGATATCCATGTAATTAAAGTATATAAAAACTCTATCTCACATAAATATAATGATTTTAATGTTTTAAATATCAAAACTATTGGCGGAAAACTTAGTGCTAAAGATTACATAAAATCGTTAGATGATAGTGAGAAAACAAAATATTCATTAACAGAAGAGGAGTTAGAGAAATATAGTTTTTCATTGGATTCTTCAAATGGGAAACTAAACTATAAAGAAGAAAATACAGAGTATTTATTCTTTCTTAATTATGTCAATGGTGATTTAGTTCCTAACTCTAATCACTATGGCATACGCAAAATAAAAGGAACAAAAGTGTATGATTATGAAACAGATTCATATATCGAAACTGCTTTATTAGATTAATTACTTAATACCCAAAATTTATTTCATCATCTTTTAATAGAAAGGGATTTTTAAATTATGAAAAATATTGAATTAGAAACGAATTGTTATGATAAATTCATTTTTAAAGGCTCTTTAGCATTAGAATGTTATTATGATTTAGATAAAAATAGTAATAATTATATTGAATTATTTAATAGTTTTAACAAAAAATTAAAAGAATATCGTGCGTTACTTGTTAAAGACGAAAAAAGTAAAGAAGCTATAGTTCAAGAATTAAAATCTGTTATAACTAAACTTGGTACAGAAAATTTTATAATTTATAAAAATGGCAATGTAGAATATAAATCACAAAAGTAAATGTGAAAATGACATTTCAACAAGTATATAAATATAATACTTACAATTCACTAATTTTAACAAAATTTAACAAAATGCTTAACAAAATATCGCTAAATATTTGACTTTATCTAAGTATTTTAGTACAATACTATTGCTTATCGAAGTTAGGCAGCGAATTATTAGGCTTTAACGTGTAATTAACTAAGTTCATGAGTATGTTCTGCCAACAGAAAATGTTTATAATTACTCCCTAAATGCTAAGTAATTCAATAACTTTTATAAGAAATAAAAAGAAAGGAGAATATTTATGGCAAGATACACTGGTCCTCAATTCAAAAAATCACGTCGACTAAATTTCTCTACTTTAGAAAATGGTAAAGAACTTGCTCGTCGTCCTTATGCACCTGGTGCCCATGGTAGTGATAGACGTAAAAAACTAAGTGAGTATGGTGTCCAATTACAAGAAAAACAAAAAGTACGTTTCATGTATGGATTAAACGAAAAACAATTCCATAAAGTTTTTGAAAAAGCTTCAAAAATGAAAGGTATTGCTGGTGAAAACTTATTAGTTTTACTAGAAAGTCGTTTAGATAACTTAGTTTATCGTATGGGATTATCTACTACTCGTCGTGGTGCAAGACAACTTGTAAACCATGGTCATATTACTGTAAATGGCCGCAAAGTTGATATTCCATCATATACTTGCAAACCTAAAGATGTAATTGCTGTTAAAGAACAATCTTTATCACATCCACAAATCCTTGCAAGTTTAGAGGCTGTTACTAGTACTAAAGCATTTGTTGAATTTGACAAAAAGAAAATGGCTGGTACTTATGTAAGAATCCCAGATAGAAGTGAACTTAATCCAGAAATTAATGAATCACTTATCGTTGAATTCTATAACAGATAATAAAGTGTCCAAATGGACATTTTTTTATTGCCTTTATATAACAATTAAATTGCTTTTTATGTTTCTTTTTTGTATAATTTTTTTATAAGGAGATTAGAGTTATGAAAAATTTAAAAGAATTATGGGAATATGATAAAAAGAAAGTTTTATTAATAACAGGCATTACAATACTAAGTATTATAATTGTAATTGCCTTGATAGTTATATTAGTTAATATCTTCAGAAGATATAGCTATAAAGAAGTAGAAAACATGATGGTTAGTAGTACCAAGACTTATTTAAAAGAACATAAAGACTTAATTCCAAATGAAATGAAAGAAATAGAAACAATTGAAACGTCTACTTTAATAAGTGGTAAATATCTAAAAGAATTAGATAAATTAAGTAAAGAAAAAGGTTGTAGTGGCAAAGTAACAATTATTTATAATGAAGGTTCATTAAGATATACACCTAACCTATCTTGTCCTAATTACGAAACAACTACTCTTAAAGATATTATCTTAAGTAGTGAAAAAATAAAAGATAGTGGTAATGGTTTATATGAATTAAATGATTATTATACTTACCGTGGTGAATACGTAAATAACTATGTTAAATTTGTAAATTATTCTTGGCGTATTTTAAAATTTAATAATGATATGATTTATTTAGTTTTAAGTGATACTTTAAATAACAAAACAATGTATGTATATGATGATCGTTTTAACGAATCAACTAATAACTATAAAGGAAAAAATGATTTTGCAAGTAGTCGTATGTACTTAACATTAAATGATTTTTATGAAAACTATTTTAAAAACTATCACAGCTATTTACAAGTAATGGACGCTTGTACTCATTCAAGAAGCGAAATGGACCAAGATAAAACTGGGGCTATTGAATGCTTTAGTACTTATAAAACACCAATATCTTTATTAGCCGTATATGATTACATGAATGCTTCTGTTGACCCACAATGCTTAATAAGTAGTTCTAAAAACTGTTCTAACTATAACTACTTATCTAAAGCTACTAACAAGTATTGGCTTATGAATGGTACTAACGAAAACTCATATGAAGTATATTCAGTCAATAACACTGGGGCAATAGTATTAGATGTAGCAAATGCCAAAAGAGATATTAGGTTAGTAATAGCCTTACCAACCGATCTTGTATACAAAAATGGTATAGGTACATCTGATAATCCTTATGAATTTTATGAATATTAAAAGAAGGTCTAAAACCTTCTTTTTTAAAACCATTTTTCTGTCATTTTAACATTACTACTTAAAGGAGCAGGATTTGGCATATCAAGTTTAACTAAAAATGGTAATTTAAATGCCGACCCAAAAGCAAGCATTACACCTTTTCTTAACGTCTTTAATTTTTTTAGTTCTTCTCTAGCCGAACTAGAAATAATCGCGTCAATCATGTTATAATCCTCAGGATGAAATATTCTAAAAATAAAGAAATTAGAACATTGAGAAAATACAGTTTTTGATAGTTCACTAGGTCTTTGCGTAATAAGTCCTAGTATAACTCCATACTTTCTTCCCTCTTTTGTAATTCTTTCAAAAATATTATAACCTAAAACATCAATATCCCGATCATTATTAACATAACGATGGGCTTCTTCCAAAATAATATTAATTGGAAAAGAACCCCTATCACTTAAATTAGTTGCATAATTAAAGAATAACTTTGAATATAATTTAGTAAGAACTTTAGCAAATCTATCTTCTAAACTATCCAAGTTAACATTAACAATTTGTGCATTCTCACCCGTTGGCATTTTAAATAAACCTTCAATATAACTTTTCTTACTAACAACACTAGGATACTCAAAATACTTTTTATTAGGACTATTAATAATATGGTGTAAATGAACTTTTAAAGAATTAGCCTTATCATAAACACTTTCACTATTAAAGACTCCTTCACTAAGTAACGCAAACTCTAAAGCATCATATATATCTTCTAAAGTATAAAACAAATTAGGTACAACACTATACTCTGTAATATTTTTCTTTTTAAATTGACTTAAAAAATCAATTACTTGGGAAATCGCGTTAATTTTCCCTTGGGCATCAATATTTAAACATTGTCTTATTGTTCTTATATAACCAGGTTCTTTTATTTCACTGGCTTCATTTAAATCATCTGTATGATATTTATTTAAAATACTTAATATTTGATCTCTTATTTGTGAACTATTTTTACCACTTGATAAAACATCTAATAAACAAGTAGCAATAATATCATTTTTATATTCTATTGATACTGGATCTTCACTTTTAAAAATACCAACATATTGAAGTGTTTTCTCAAGTATAGGAATTAAAGAAGAATCATTAACATCAAGTAATATAGCTAAATCATCAGCATCTAAAAAATAAGGTGGTATTTGAATACAATTAGATACATCTTCTCTTTCATTACGATAATTTTTAAAGTGTAATTTAGGATTTACATTACTTAAGTTTTGAAAGGCAGCGTTATATTCACCATAAGCATCAAATAAAATAATATGCGCATTCTCTGGTAATTTATCATTACAATAAAAAACATTTTGTATTATTCTTGCTACCCCACATGATTTACCAGCCCCCGAGTTACCAATAATAGCAAAGTGATTGGAAAAAAAGTCATCTAAACTACCAGTCACAGTAAAATTTTCATATAACAAAGATTTACCAAGCACCATAACTCCTTTATCATTTAAATTTTGACTGCCAATAAAACTTGTTAATTCTTGGGCATTAACAATACGTGGTGACCCTTGTAAATTAGGTTGCCTATAAATACCTTCAACAAAATCATTACCTACTATCTCACCAATTAATAAAATAGTAAATTCTTTATTACCAACATGCGTTATTCTACCTACTATTTTTCTATTTTGTTCCATAAAAACCACATGAACATCTTTTAAATACAAGCAAGGTGCATTACTTAAGTTTTCAACCGTTACTAATGTGTCTTCAATATTAATTACTTTTCCAAACATATTATCCCTTCTTTATTCTATAAATATTTTATCAAATTTTTAATTATTTGTCTTTATATTTTAAAAAAAAGAAGGTTTCCCTCCTCTTAGAACAAAATTCCTCCTAGAATAATTGCAAGTAAAATATATAAAACTAAAATAATGAATGCTCCGTTTAAGAAATTACCATTACTATTAATTTCGTTATTACCGGATTTTTTGCAACAACTCATAAGGCACCTCCTTAATTAAAGACTAAATGAATGCCCCTACAATTAAAATTAGTAATATGAATAAAACTAAAATGATTGCAGGTCCAAACCCATTTTCTTGACAGTAGTTCATAAAACTCCCTCCTTTATTTGTCTTTTCATTTATAGTTTATGGATAAATTATGAAAATGTGCATGTCTAAAACCTTGTAAAACTAAAACTTTACGTGTTATAATAGGTTTGTTTAAAAGAAATGGAGAATGTTTATGAATAAGACAAAAAAATTAATCGTACTTGGTGCTTGCACTCTTATGTTATGTGGCTGTGGTAAAGTTGCCCCTACCCTAAGTGATGGTAGTCAAGCAGTTGCAAGTTTTACTGATAATGTTTTAAATGTTTCAGCTAATGATCTTTATAGTAAAATGAAAGAAAGTTATGCTCTTGATTCTCTTATTACTTTAATGGATACAAAAATACTAGAACAAAAATATCCTGATAAGTTAAGTGATGCTAAAAGTAGTGCAGAAAGTACTGTAAAATCAATGAAAGAAACTTATGGTGAAGATCAAATTACTTACTACTATGGTTCCGTAGATAATTACACTAACAGTGTTTATTTATCTAACTTAAGAAATTACGCTATCTTAGACTATGCTAAAACACAAGTGTCAGATAAAGAAAAAAAATCATATTATGATAAAAACATTTATGGTGACGTGACTGTTCGTCATATCTTAATCACTACTGGTGTAACTGATGATACTAAGGATGATGAGAAAACTAAATTAGAAGAATCAGCTAAGAAAAAAGCAAATGAAGTAATTGAAAAATTAAATAAAGCCGATAATAAATTAGAAACATTTAAAACACTTGCTAAAGAATACTCAAACGATGACGCAACTAAAGATAATGGTGGTAGTCTAGGTGCTATTAATACTGGTACTTTATCTAGTAAATATGACGAATTATTAAAGGCAGCTAGAAACTTAAAAGATGGTGAATATTCAAAATCAATTATTACAACTGAATTAGGATATCACATTATTTACCGTGAATCATCAAGTGAAAAACCATCATACGAAGATAAAGAAAGTGAAATTACAGAAACACTTGCTAATAACTTAATTGATAGTGATAAAACTATTCAAATTACTGCCCTTGATAAAATGCGTAAAGATGCTGGCATGGATATATTAGATAGTGATATTAAATCAAAATATTCTAATTACATTGCTAATCAAATAACTCAAGCTAAGAGTAATTCTAGTACAAATTAAAGAAGAAACAACAAATTTCTTCTTTTTTTATGCAAAAACCACTTGAATATCCATTTTTATTTTGTTATAATTTTCTTGTTCTTATGGCGGGATAGCTCAGTTGGCTAGAGCACGCGGTTCATACCTAATTAGCCACTGACTTAATTTATAAATTTAAAAATCAATTTTTACTAGATTTTATAAGGGTTTGCAAAGTTGCAAATTCTTTTTTTAAAATTTTTTCAGGGAAATTTTAGGGAATTTTTTATTAAATTCTCTTTTTTTATTTATGTTTATTTATACTTATTTAATTTTAATTATATTTTTTAGACAAAATAAAAATAGTCCTGTACTAGCGACTATTTAACAATTTAACAATAAATCAAGTAAGCAATATGATGAAAAAGATACCAAAATTGATAAAGAAATGGTAATTTAGGCATTTTTTTAAGGAAATTTTGTGTTAAGTATTGTCAATTAACAATATTTATGATACTATTATATTGCTTACTTGATTTATGGCGAGGTAATTCAGCTGGCTAGAATGATCGGTTCATACCCGATATGTCGGGGGTTCGAGTCCCTCCCTCGCTACCAATATGAGTAATAATAGATAGAAATATCTATTTTTTTTATACATTTTAATCTTATTTGACATATCAATACCGTTGTATTACTATTTTTATCAATAACATGGTATAATATTATTAACAAAGATAGTTTGTGGAAAGGATATAAAAAGTGAAAAGTAAAAAAATTGCTAAAATTGTAATAATTATAATATTATTGATTTTGTTAATACCCATACCTTTTAAACTAAAAGATGGTGGTACAGTTGAGTGGAAATCTTTAACTTATTCAATATCAAAAGTTAATAGTATTTATTCAATAGATGATATTCGTATGGGTTATAAAAAAGGAATAGTAATAAAGATATTTAATATTACTGTTTTTAATAATTCAAAATATGATATTGAAAAAGAATTTGTCATTGTTGATAGTAGTAAAAATAACGAAAACTTTGCTTGTGATTCTGCTTTAGAAGAAATTTATAAAGATGATGAATATATTTATTACTTACCTTGTCAAAAGAGTCAATATATTAAAGTAATTTATGCCCCTAACGAATATCAAGAGGGATTAAAATCTTCACTAGAAGATGGTACAATTAAAATAAGCGATTTAGATGAGTTTAACATTGAATATATAAAAAAAGAAAGAAAATAAATTTAATGCTTAAAAAATATTCAGGGAAATTTTAGGGAATTTTTATATAAAATTATTTATATTTATTTGAATTTACTTATATTTTATTTTATAATATATATCGGAGCGAAGCCTTATTTAATAAGGGAAACGGTAAAAAATAAACGGTAATTTAATTTAGGGCTTATTTTTCATACCCGCGGTGTCGGGGGTTCAAATCCCTCTCCCGCTACCATAAGAAAATCTGCTCAACATTTCGAGTATTAATAAATAGCTAATTCAGAAATGGATTAGTTTTTTTGTGTTTATAAAATTATCATAAAAAATAAAATCTTTTTAATATTTAATTATTATAATGAAGTATTTATTGAAAACCTATCTGATAAGATTATATTATTCGAATTAGAAGATTACTTAAAAACCATTTAAATACTACTTATTCCCTATAGAGGGAATTGCCAAATCTTAAAAAATGATATTATATATAACCAATTGTTAATTTATTATATCTAACAAATTTAAAATTGTTTTAACTAGTAATTTAACAAAAAAATAAGCATTATATGTTTAGTGAAGTTTTAGAAAAAGAAATTGGATGCAATGGAGATAAATGGGATTTACCAAAGTTTTTAGATTATTTAACAAGCTATAATTATTATGAGAAATATTTTTCAATTGTAGCAGATTAGAAATTTCTTCAAAAGTATTGTATTTTATAAATAAATAGTGTATATTATTTATCGAGATGTGCCTAGGATACTTTTGAAGCCCTAGGTTTTTTTCATTTGTTTTATAAAATTAACCAAAAATGTTGAAATTTTGATTATTTATCATGTCCTCCCAAATATTCATTTTAATTAAATTCATTCTAGTCTTTATTGAAGATTTTGCCATATCAGTCATATACTCCAATTAATCAATTTATAGTAACATTATTTTAAAAAATATGATACACTTAAAATACGAGGAGTGATACTATGTATAACATTGATTATTCAAATATTAAAAAAGAAAAAAGTTTTTTTAATGTCTTTCTTTTTGCCGGCATATGGTTTTTCTTACTTATAATTCTTTTTATTTTCTTATTTGCTCACCATGAAAAGGCTTACACCAAAAGTGTCCCATCAACTAAGACAGAAATTATCACCTATACGAATGACAATGGCGATAAAATGTACTCTAGAGCTTACGAATATAATGTTGATGGTGAATCTTATGTGTGTCGTTCTAACATGAAAACTAGTAAAAAACCAGATACAAATTCTACTGATATTTATTATAAAGAAGATGACCCAAGTAACTGCTACATTAAAGAACAATTAAGTGTTCTTTTACTCATACCATTTTTTATTCTTTTACTTATATCAATAATATTTGCAACAATCGGTTTAGTTGGTGTTAAAAAATATAATAAAAAAATAAAAATAATTAAATATTTAAGCAGTAATGGTAAATTAATAAAAGGAATACCCTACACTGCAATCGAAAGTAATGTCACTATAAACAATAAAACTTTAAAGAAAATTAAAATTACTTACACTACTAAAACAGGTGAAACTAGAGTACTTTATAGTGAACCAATTTACAACAAATACGTTCCAGAAGAAGGATTAGCTGATTTATTAATTGATGAAGAAAATCCTCAAAATTACTTTATTGATTTAAATATTGAACAACTTAAGGAGTGAGTGTATGGCAAAAAAAAGAAAAAACAAAAAACAATTAAATAATAAAGAAATAATAACAGGTTTTGTAGCCCTTCTTCTTTGTTTTTATCTAGGTTACTATCAACTTAATGATAATACAGTTAATAATAATGTTTCTTATGCCGTAAATGAAATACCTGAATATAATGGTAAAGATTTTGTTTATATTAATAATAATGAACCTAGTTTTTCTGAAAGTGATTATAAAAACGAATCTTATCAAACCTATAGTGATTTAGATAACCTAGGTAGATGCGGACCTGCTATTGCTAATATTGGTATTGATTTAATGCCTACGAAAGAACGGGAATCCATTGGCATGATAAAACCAAGCGGTTGGCACACAATTAAATATGATAATGTTGATGGCAAATACTTATATAATCGTTGTCATCTAATAGGCTACCAATTGACTGGTGAAAATGCTAATCCTAAAAACCTTATAACTTGCACAAGACAAATGAATACAGGCGTTATGCTAGAATATGAAAATAAAGTAGCCAAATACATTAAAGAAACTAAAAATCATGTTTTATACCGCGTTACTCCCTTATTTTTAAATGATAACCTAGTTGCCAGTGGCGTTTTAATGGAAGCTAAATCTGTTGAAGATAATGGTCAAGGTTTATCTTTCTCAATTTATGTTTACAACGTGCAAAATGGTATTACAATCGACTACTTAACTGGTGAATCAAAATTAAATGAATAAAGAGCTCTAAACATAATTATTTAGAACTCTTTTTTTTCTTATCATAATATTTTTTATTTAAAAGTTTAACTTTTACACCACGTTCATAAGCGAACATTTTTTTTACACCATCTGGTAAATTTTTCTTATAAACCTTCATAAACTGACCTCCAAACTACTAAAAATATACCAAAAAAAAGACTATTTTACAAGTCTAAATTTCAAATCACTAAATTAAATTCAAAGTTCCCGTTTTTTCATAGATGGGAACTTAGTCTTAAAAACGATTAGTTCTATTATATTAAATATAATAGTTAATGCTTGATGTAGTCAAAATATGAAGTAATATTAAAAACAACCTAATTATGAGTTAATATCTAAAAGTAGAATAGTTCGCATATACAATAGGAATCTATAGATCACTAATTTTGAATCAATCACTAAAATAATTTAGTCATATAAATTAATAGTATTCTAAAAATTTTTTTATACTTTAATTAAAATAATTATTAAATTAATGATATAATGTATTCATTGATAGAAATAATTCTATAATTAAGAAATTGTTAGTTATGAAGGTTGAAAAAGAAATAAAAAAGTAAAATTAAATAAAGATAGAAAAACACCGGCAGATATATGGATTTCTTATATTGCATTTATATACGGATTGTATTTTAAAGAAAGTTTGCTTTATATTAAAGAAAATAATTATATAAACAAATTGATTGATAGATTCAACTATGAATTAAATGATACTAAAGAAAAAATGAAAAAAATAAGAAATAAAGGAAATAAATATATAGAACGTGTTTAAAATATCATATGTACTTAGAGGATAAATTTGTACAGAGTACTTTTCATTATGATTGAATATACTAAATCAGACTAATATGTAAATATATGCGATAATAATGTTAGGATTAGAAGATATAAAAAAAGATATGATGAAGAATCAAAATCATATTCAAAATGTTTAAAATTAATAAATAAAATAAGGTGAATTTAGAATGATAAAAAATTGTATTTTTGATTTAGGCAATGTTATTTTGAAAGGCAAACCATCTATTATATTAGATAACTTAAACTTAGATGATGAAACATATCATGATATTAAAAATAATTTTTTTAATAATTGGTCAAAATTGGACTTAGGATTAATTTCATTGGATAGTTTCTTTTATCAATGTAGTTTTAAATCAACAATTTCTAATGAAATAAAAGAAAAATTAATTAATTATTATAAATATAGGCCTTTCAATTTAGAAGTTTTAAATATATTACGTGATTTAAAAAATAAAAAATATAACATTTATTTGCTATCGAATAACAATAAAGAAACTGCAGACTATTTAAGAACACTGGATTTTTATCAATATATTGATGGAGACGTATATTCATGTGATTATAATACTGTAAAACCAAATATTAAAATTTATAAAATATTATTAAATAAATATAATTTAATTACGAAAGAATGTTTATTTATTGATGATGATCAAAATAATATTGAAACAGCGAAAAAACTAGGGTTTAAAACAATTAAATATAATTCAGATAATTATAATACCTTAAATTTAAAGATTAATAACATTATAGATAAAAATAATTAGTTGTTAATAAAGAGTTTATATTCACTTAAAAATAAAAAAACTTCGAAAATAATAATGATATATTAATTTCGAAGTTCTCGGTTTTACAAGTCTAAATTTCAAATCCACCTAGCTATATGTATTCTTCTAGTTGAATTTTCTAAATAATTATCAAATATCTTAATTATACTAGCAACAATAGCTCTTAAAATATCCGTACAGCTTTTCTTTATCTTAACATGCACTATTTCCTTTTTAAGTTCTCTTCTAAATTCATAGTCATCAATATAACGACCTAAGACATAATCTAATCGTACTAACTCTTTTAATTCATCTTCACTATTTAAATTAGCTTTAAATACATATTCTTTATATACTTTTATTAACTTAGCAGATATTAAATCATCTTCTAAATATTCAAAACAAATAATTTTTTCATAATTAGAACAATACTCTAATACCTTTTTATTATCTACTTCCATTACATTCAATCCTTTTCTATTTTTCTTAAAATAAGAATACACCAAATAGATAAAAAGAGCAATACATTTTAGTATTTTTTTATGCCTTGTTTATTTTTTTAAATTAAAGTATACTTATAAAGTAAGGTCGTGGTATTTTGAAAAAGAAAAAAAAATTAAAACTTAAAAAACAGGCTTATGTCTTTCTAGCTATTATAGTATTCCTAATTGTTGGTATTATTCTTGGTAATAACTATTATAATGACTATAAATATAAACAAACTAATGAATATAAATTAACAGTTAAAGGTTATACTCTAGATGACGCTAAAGATATAATTAGTCATTTAAGTGATGAAGAAACTAATGATATTTTAAGTAGAGATAAAATTGATGATTTAATAAGTCTTATAAATGAGAAGTATTTTTTATATAAAAATTTAGATACTTATTTAAGTTATAGAGAAAAAGAAACTGATTATACGCTTAGTGAAATCGTAGCTATAGTAAATGTTCACGCTAATAACAAATGGTATAACATTGAACTTAAAACTGATGAATCTTTAAATGAATTAATGCTCGTTAATAAGTTCTATGCCTTAACAAAAGATTATACACCTAAGAATTTAACTAATATTGGTCTTGATTATTCTTATGGTACTGAAGGCGAAAATAAATTAATTGACTATGCTTATGAAGCATTTCAAGAATTATGGGATGCTGCTTATAAAAAAGGTTATTATTTAATGGTTACTTCAAGTTATCGTGACTACGCTTCCCAAGAAGAAATTTATAATTATCGTAAAAGCACCCAAGGAGAAAGAAAAGCAGATGAAACAGCTGCTCGACCTGGCCATTCTGAACACCAAACAGGCTTAGTTATTGATATGACTAGTAAATCAGAACCTGATGCTGAAAGTTTTACCGAAAGTAAGGCTTATGCCTGGTTAAAAGAGAATGCCTATAAATATGGTTATATAGAACGCTATCCTGAAGGAAAAACTTATTTAACTGGCTATAGTCCTGAGTCATGGCACTGGCGTTATGTTGGTCGTGAAGCTGCCAAAGTAATGCATGATGAAGATATAACTTATGATGAATATTACGCTTATTATATTGAAAAATAGCACTAATAAAGTGCTATCTTTTTTTACAAAAATGAACTTATATGTACAGTACTGAAATGACTATTATTCATAATGTTATTTAAAACCTCAACTGTATCATCAATCATCACAAAGTTTTTATCTGGTACTAATGGATACTTATTTTTAATATCAACCATTCTATCTAACTTTTCGTTGTCATTATATACATACAAAACATGATCGGACAAAATACCATAGTTTTTAAGAACAAAATTCTTTTTTTGTCTTACCTCTTCTTCATTGCTTACTTTCGTTATAACATAAACGAAATCTTTATTTTTATCTTTAATAAAATCTTGCATTACTTTAATAGGTTCTAAATCATTATAAACGTCATGTTCTAATAAATAATTATTCCACTTATCATCATCATAAAAATAATGCGTATATTCTCCTAAATTAAGTCTAATAAGCACTCCATCAATATCAAAAAAATATCTTGTTTCACTATCTAAAAATAATTCATTTAATTTACTTTCTGTCATATTTTACTACCTTTCACAAAATTCCAGTCTTTTTTGTCACATTTTACACATTTTTCCAGCATATTTTAGCAATTTTTCCACATTTTTCCAAATATCAATTAAAAATCATACATTTTTGGTGTTTCAGGAGGGACTCGAACCCTCGCTCTTTAGCTCCGGAGGCTAATGTTTTATCCAACTAAACTACTGAAACAGAAAAAAGAAAAATATTAAAATAATTTAATAATATCTCCAATAGTAATTAATATCATTAATATGATTAAAAGGGCAAAACCAATCAAATTACAAGTATTTTCAATTTTTGAATTAATCTTACTACCTTTAATTTTCTCTAATATCATAAAGAAGACATGTCCACCATCAAACGCTGGGAATGGTAAGATATTAATAAAACCAACATTAATTGATAAGAAAGCCGTTATATAAATAAGTTGCTTAATACCATATTGAACACTTTCATCAATAACTTTATAAATACCAACAGGACCAGATAAATTACTAACTGAAACATTACCTGTAATAAGTCCCCATACAGTAACAGCCATAGAAGAAATTACATTAATAAATTTTTCAAAACTAAAACGAATACTTTCTATAACCCCTTTTTTACGGCTATTATCAATCTGAATACCAAAGACACGTGTCTCATTACCATTTTCATCTTTAACCATCGTAGGCGTGATTTTTAAGGTTTCTAAAGACCCATCAACATGTTTAACACCAAAGTCATAAACATTATCACTATCTTTATAATATAAATAAATTTGTCCTACGTCCCAAGAAGAAAACTTATGGCCATTAATACTTGTTATAATATCCCCTGGTAACATGCCAGCACTACTAGCAGCCGAATCCTCTAAAACATTTAATACTTTTGGTGTACTACTAGTTGGTCCCCATATTAAAGCCATAATAAACAAAAGCACTATTGCTAAAACAAAGTTATTAAAAACACCAGCACATAAAATACATAATCTTTGATACCAAGGTTTATTACACATAAACTTTTCTTTAGGTATTTCCTCAGCATCCTCGTATACCTCACCAGCCATTTGTACAAATCCCCCGATTGGTAAAGCCCGAATATTATAGTTTATTCCGTCACGTCCCTTATGACTAAATAACACAGGCCCCATACCAATTGAAAACTCATAAATAAAAACGCCAGATTTTTTAGCACATATAAAATGACCAAACTCATGTACCAAAACAATTAAACCAAGAACTAAAATAAAAATAATTAAACTAATAAACCACATAACAATTATCCTTTCTAATAAAACATTAATATCAAAACATATGTAAGTATCCCAAATATAAAACTATCTAATCTATCAAGTATTCCCCCATGTCCCGGTATTAAATTAGAGAAATCTTTAATACCATTCTCTCTCTTTATTTTACTAAACAATAAATCACCAATACACCCCATTATAGATATAACAAATGTTAAAACAACTAAAACAATTATATTCATACTACTAATAAAATAATAGTAATACATAGATGGTAAAATGGTACCAAGAACACACCCGCCTATATAACCTTCTAATGTTTTTTTAGGACTAATATTAGGTGCCACTTTCCTTTTGCCAAACAAAGAACCAATTAAATAAGCAAATACATCTGTACAAACCGGTATTAAAAATAAATAAATAACTCTTTCTAAACTCATATTTCTAAGTACTATTAAAGAATTAAAAGAAACACCAAGTAATAACACTACCCCAAGTAAATAAAAGCCATCCCGTGTATCATATTCCCCATTTTTATAATGAAATAACGATGGTACTAAGAAAAGTAATATAAAAATAGCAATTAACTTATGACTTACTCCAAAAGATAGATTAGTAGATTGATACTCATAAAATACCATGACAAGTAAAGACATCATACCAAATAACTCTATTCCCTTAGGAATCTTAGAATGGCTTTTATTTAAATCCAACATTTCTTTAAAAGCAAGTAAGGAAAGTATCCCAACAAACAAAGAAAATGGTATTCCACCAGTCATTAAAAGTGGTACAAACACTATTAATATAACTATACTACTAAGTAATCTCTTAAGCATAAGCATGCCCCCATTCATTATAATTTATTATTCTATATCTTTTAAAACATATTTGCAATGTTTATAACTAAACTAAGTAAAAATTTTTGGGAGGCAAATCCTCCCAATCTCTCTTACCCAATATATCACAAAGAATACTTTGATAATAGTATTTTTCATACATAAATCACTACTTTCAAATGAATCAATAATTTTGGTATTATCAATAACCAAATAATTTATTTGTTTCTTTTGTAACCATTTAAAGACATTTTTACTTTTACAAAAATTTTCTATTATTCTTTTATCTACCCCATAGTATTTATAGTCTTTATTTGTTACAAAGACAAAAAGATGGTTAGGATAGTATTTCTTTATAAAAGTATATCTACTTTTTAAACTCATAATCTATTTTCTTTCTTTTTTTAAATTTGAACTACCCTAGGCTTCGCCTAGGGGCATCCTCGGGCGGATATACTCCCGCCAGCGAGGGTTTTAGTACGCCCTAACTAAGGATGAATGGATTACCACTGCTGCCATCTCCACTTTGTACTCCCACATTCGATGTCAGATAAACGACAGGCCGAACCCCATAACCGTAGCACACGAAGCTTTCGTTGACGAGGCCGGGGCTGTCCACATAGAACGCACTGTCCGCATTGGAAGAGAACGCATACGGCAAAATTGTCCATTGAGCGCTACTGCTATTATATAACCAGTCATTATTTTTGCAATCACTTACACTACTGCTACGCCAACTATTTAAATATGTATTTAAACATGTTGCTCGGTCTGTTGTACTGCCGCCACTTGTGGCATAGCCATAATCACTTGGATACATTAAGCCTACTTTTCCTGTCCATGTTGTTGTTCTTTCTACTGTATCATTACAATAGTTACCACTTGAACATATTTTGCCATTTCTAGTTCCTCGTTCTTCTGTGTAAAATTTACTTGCTATTTGAGCATCAGTTGTTGATGCTCCTGTATTCCATACGGCATCACTTATTAATGTTTTTAATTTTTCTTTTATACCTGTACTTGTGAAATCACAACTTCCTGTACTATTATTGTTATAATCATAACATGTGCCTGAACCACTATTCCAGTATAATGATCCACCAACTGATTCACTTTCATAACCAGGGTTTAGTAGCTTCATTAAGTCAGCTTGGCTCCATTCATTTACTCCCCAACCGCTATTAACACTAGATTCACTTGTGTCCCATGAATAACCACCTATAGAGCTAGCTCTTATTAATTTTACTCTTGTTTCTTTTTTTCCTGTGCCATCATCCACATCTTTCATTGTACCAATGATGCGCCATAAAATTGGTGTGCCTTTTGCTATTCCAACTTTACAATTATATTTATAAGAACTGGCATTAGTGCATTCTTCTAAACTAGAATATTCTTTATATAATGCTGAGGTTGTACTATAATAGCCAAAATATACGTCATTTGTATATTCTTCTCCTTCTACTCTAACATAATTATTTGGACTTTTTCCTATATATCTTGTGTTACCATAATCATCTACTGCTAAGTTTGTTGTATCATAATTAGCTAACATAGTAACTGCGTCTGTTACTTTCTCTCCTATTATTTCAGGAGCTGTTTTTTCAAGTATTAACTTAACACTTATTTCCCCACTAAAGCTTTTGCCTTGTTGAGCATCTTGAGCTGTATCAGCATTCTTATAGCAATATACTAAGTAATATGTAGTTTTAGATAATGTACTATTATCAAAGTCTGCTTGCTCTAGTATAATTTGATCTTTATTTTGTAAAGCCTTTGTTCCATATACTTTCTCTGGTGTACCATTTAAGACTACACTATCTTCTTTATAGTATTGCTTTGTTGTGTCACCACTGATAGTACTACTTCCCTCTTTAATAGTAACATTATTAGTAGTTGTATCTGTTGATTTATATAGAGTTATTTCAACATCACTACCAAAAGCCTCATCAAGTATTCCTTTTAAGTCTATTTCATATATTCCTTTTCCAGATGCACTATTCTTTTCAATTGTAAATGTTTGGATGCCACATTCACCTGGTAATAAGTCACCGCTTGTGTAGACTTTTGTTCCTTCCCACTTAATGTTACCTAAATCTTCTGTTACAATATTTAAGTTCTTATCATTACCTGTTGTTTTTGTTGTTGTAGCAAAGTACGCATAACTAGCACCAACAGTTGCTACAATAGCTAATAATAAAATTACTACTGCTATCATAATTGTTTTCTTATCTTTCATATTTAACCTCTTTTCTACAATAAAATTGTAGCATTAAATTATACTTTATTCAATCAAAAAAACTAACTTTTATCGTTAGTTTCTTTTTTTATTATTGAACAGAATCTTTTAATTTGCTACCAGCTTTAAATACTACAGCATTTTTAGCAGCAATTGTAATTTTTTCTTTTGTAGCAGGATTAATACCTTCTCTTGCTGGTCTTTCTTTTACAGAAAATTTACCAAATCCAGTGAAACTTACTTCACCACTTTCTTTTAATCCAGCTTGGATACCTTCTAATACAGCATCTAATGCACGTCCAGCTTCTGCTTTACTCATTTCAGCTTTTTCAGCTACATAATCAATTAAACCTTGTTTTGTCATATTAATAGACCTTCCTTTCAAATTTAGTAAGGTGTTTATCCTTACATGTTAAAATTTAACAAAAAACTTAGGTAAATGCAAGAAAAAAAGCACTTTTAAAGGCTTTTTTCTTTTTTTTAGTTATTACTTGACCATTAGTTGACAATTATAGGCAATCATTTTACTATCGTAAAGTTATTCCAGTGTACTGGAATAACTTTTATATAACTATCGCAATTAAGTTACTAGAACCCTTATTAACTATCTTTGTTACTGTTTGACTTAATTTATAACGTGTATTTTCTGGCATAATAGATAACTTAGCTTGTATACCTTCTTTTACTATAACGTCTAGGCTTCTTCCAAATATCTCACTTTTCCAAATACTAGATGGATCTGTCTCATAATCTTTCATAATATAATTTATTAATTCTTTACTTTGTAATTCACTACCAATTATTGGTTCAAATGTACTTTCTACATCTACTTTCATTAAATGAATCGAACTTGCTTTAGCCCTCAATTTAACCCCATATCTATTACCTTGTTTAATAATTTCTGGTGTATCTAATTTCATATCTCTAAGAGTCGGATAAACTATACCATAACCAGTACTCTTAGCCATTTTTAAAGCATCTTTAATTGAATCCATTTCTTCTTTACCTTCAGCATAGGAAGCAAAGACCTTTAATAAACCAGCTTTAGTATTAGCCTCACTACCGATAAAACTTTCTAAAACATTTTGATATAACTCATCACTAGTCTCTAATTTAAGTCTTACTATTCCTCTTGACGTATCGAGTTCACTAATATAAGCTTTAGTAATAATTTCTGAATCTAAAAAATGATTAATTATTTCATCAGCATCCCGGACTTTAGAAACATTAGTAACACTTTCTTTAATTTTACTTAAGAAATGTTTTTTTACTTCATGGGTATTTGGTAAAACTGAAACCCACTCTGGAATCGAAACCTCAATATCTAAAATCGGAAACTCATATAAAGCTTCTTTTAAAATATCTAAAATTTCAAGTTCATTCATATTTTCTACGTTTAAAGGCATTACTGGTACTTGATATGTCTCTTTTAAAGAGCTTGCAAGGTTTCTTGTTTCTGTTGAATCTGGTTTACTACTATTTAAAACTATAATAAATGGTTTACCTATTTGCATTAACTCTGTTATTACTTTTTCTTCAGCATCTAAATAGTCTTCTCTTTTAAGTTCACCAAAAGATCCATCAGTTGTTATAACAATACCAATTGTACTGTGATCTTTTATTACTTTTTCTGTACCTATTTCTGCTGCCTCCACAAAAGGGATTGGTTCACTAAACCAAGGTGTATTAACCATTCTTGGATTACCATCTTGATCTTGATATCCTAAAGAGTTTGGGATAACAAAACCTACACAATCAACTAATTTTATATTTGTTTCAAATTCATCTACTGCAATATGAGCCCCATTACTAGGAACAAATTTAGGCTCAGTTGTCATAATTGTTTTTCCTTGCGCACTTTGTGGTATTTCATCTAAGCATCTTTTTTTCTCATATTCATCATGAATATTTGGTACAACTAAGTTTTCAATAAAACGTTTGATAAAAGTACTTTTACCAGTTCTAACTGATCCTACTACTCCCAAATAAATCTCGCCATTACCACGGGCCGCGATAGAGCTTAATAATTCTTTCTTATCCATATAAATCACCTAAAACACTATATGTTAGTGTTTTGATTTTATGCTAAAAAGGATATTAAAACATTTTATCTACCCCTTTAGGCACTTTATCATTAACAATTGTTTCAATAATTTTATCTTCTCTTTCCTTACTTACACTTTTACCAGTTATTTTACAAAGAGTCCCAATAACACTCCTTAAAGTATCCTCATCTTTCATATTACCATCCTGTAACTGTTTAGCTAATGCTAAAATCGTATCTTTATCTACCTTAGTTTTCTTTTCAACTTTTTTAAAAAAACTATCTTGGAATTCCATTTTTACCACTCCTTAACATAGTTTATGAAAAAAGTTATTTTTTTACACCTGACGTATGCTATAATTAATATAATAGGTGATGATATGGAAAAACAAAGTGTTAAAAGATCAAAAGAAATATTTAAAGTATTAAAAAAATATCAATTATTAACAAAAAGAAATCCAGAAAACTTAAGAAGAGCTTGTGAAGAGTTAGGCCCAACTTTCATTAAACTTGGTCAGATTATGGCCGATCGCGAAGATATGTTAAGTAAAAGTTATTGTGATGAACTAAGAAAGTTAAGAAGCCAAGTATTACCAATGGATTCTTATACAGTAAAATCTATATTAAAAAGAGAACTAAAAATGAAAATAAATGATTTTACTAGTATTAGTCTTAATCCTATTGGTGCGGCTAGTATTGCCCAAGTTCATAAAGCAAGATTAGATAACAAGGTTGTCGTTTTAAAAATTGCCCGTGAAAATATGGAAAATATGATGGTAACAGATATTGCTCTTTTAAAAAAGATATTAAAGCTGGTACCTACCAGTATTACATCTAACATTGACATATTTGCCATGTTAGATGAAATGTTAAAAAGCGCTGAAGAGGAAATGAATTTCTTGCATGAAGAAGAAAATATGACTAAGTTCTATAATAAAAATAAAAATGAAGAATTAATAACATTACCTAAAGTTTATAAAAAGTATACAACTAAAAATTTACTAGTTATGGAATATATAGAAGCCCCAAAAATAAACGATGTAAGTGCTTTAAAATACTTAGGGTATGATTTTAAGTCTTTAGCTCTTACTTTGTCTAAAAATTATATTAAGCAAGCACTTCAAGATGGCTTTTATCACGCTGACCCACACCCTGATAATATTAAAGTGAAAGATGGTAAAATTGTATATTTAGATTTCGGTATGATGGGTACTTTAAGTCCTCAAAACAAAAAAATATTAACCGACTGCGTAACAAACATTGTTTTTAAAGACTACGAAGCCCTTGCCCACAATGTCATGCTATTTGGCACTACAAAAGAAGTTAACGAAGTAATGTTAGAACGTGACTTGCAAAGACTAATGGACGCCTACTTAACTACTGGTTTATCAGAAATAGATATAAGTACTTTTGCTCCCAAACTTTTACATATTATAAAAGATTATACTATTAAGGTACCAAAAGATATTACTCTTTTAATGCGAGGTATTATTGTACTTGAAGGTGTTTTAGAAGATATTTATCCAGAAATAAACTTGATGGATGCCATAAAAAGTGAACTATCTATTAAAGAAATTTTAAATAAAGAAACAATTGAAGAAAATTTATTTGCCATTATAAAGAACAGTAAAGATTTGAGTAGATTACCAGAAGAATTTTTAAAACTAAATAAAAATTTGAATCATAGTAATATTGTTTTACCCCTAAAAGAAAGTAAAACCTTAGAAAGAAAAAAAGATGAAAGAATAACACTTTTAATACTTGCTTTGTTAGATTTAGGTTTTATAATTGGTACTGTCTTAACAAGTAACAACGAAAATACTTATCAAGGTTTATTATTTTTCTTTTATTTAATCTTATTTTTCTTAGATACAACTGTCATTTTAGTCTTTGTCTTAAAAAATCTTACACGTAAAAAATAAAATTGGTCTAGTAAATTTACTAGGCCTTTTATTTATGCAACATGCTGATATTGTAAGGTTAATGAAGCACTATCCATATATTCTTTTTAAATAAAAACGCTTCCCCTTTGTTTGTAGCACTATAATATCTTTATTTTCTGAATTTTTTATATCTTTGCCACATGGATCATTTAATAACCCTATACTTAACATGTTTTCTTTTAATAATGATTCATCCATATAAAGAATATCATCAATTGCTATTGTTGTATTAAGATTATAAAACTCAATATTAATTATATGATTATTCTCTCTATCGTCTTGTAGCGTATAATTATAATGGTCAATATCTTTAATAACTAATTTTTTCATTTATTAACCCCTTCCTTTTACATTTGATAACTCTAAGTGATTTAGAGAGGTATTATAAAATAAAAATGGTTCTCCTACTCGTTTTACTTTTGGCAGGGTTAATTGCGTTAGTGATTCATTGTAAACTAAAAAGTTGTCTCCTATCTCCATTACATTTGGTAATTCTAATTGAGTTAGCAGTTTATTAGAAATCAAAAAAGAGTCTCCTATTTTTTTCACATTTGGCAAAGATAATTGTGTTAGTGATTTGTTTTCACATAAAAAATAATTTCCTATTTCTATTACATCTGGTAAAGATAATTGTGTTAACGATTCATTAAATTTTAAAAAAGAATCGCTTATTTTTTCTGCTTTTGGTAAAGCTAGTCGCATTAACGATTCATTAAATTTTAAAAAGGAATCGCCTATTTTTTTTGCTTTTGGTAAAGATAGTTGTGTTAGTGATTTGTTTTCACATAAAAATTTATTTCCTATTTTCACTACATTTGGTAAAGATAATTGAGTAAGTGAAGCGTTGTAGAATAAAAAATTATCACCTATTTGTTTTACTTTTGGCAATTCTAAATAATTTAATGATTCATTATTACATAAAAAGTAAGCATTTATTTCTATGACATTTGGTAAAGATAATTGAGTTAGCAATTTATTATAAGTTAAAAAGCCATCACCTATTTCTACTGTATTTGGCAAGTTCAGCTGAGTTAATATACTATTACGTTTTAAAAAATATTCCCCTATTTTTACCACATTTGGCAGATTCAAGTGATTTAATGATTCATTAAAATATAAAAATCTGTCATCTACTTCTACTACATTTAGTAACTCCATATAATTTAGAGATTCATTAAGCCATAAAAAATTATCACCTATTCTTTTTATATTATTATTTTGGTACTCTATAATTTTGTTTTTATTATCTATTTTTATAAAAATATTTCCATTTTCTGTATTTATAATAATTTTTTTATACTCATTTTCTTTTG
>CAKOMI010000006.1 GCA_934096605.1 uncultured Bacilli bacterium | reverse complement strand
AATGGGTCTATCCAGTTGACAACCAAATAATTAAAACAGATTCCTTTGAAGATTTATACATAAAAGCAATTAAAAAAAGCACTTATCTAATAACTAGCATTGATAAGTACTTAAATAATAAAATAGACTTAAAAGAAACATTAGAAATAATAGGTAACACCTCTTACGTTACCGGCATCGATTGTAACTTCAAAAAAGAAATGCAATACTTTAAATTTTAAGAAAAGTCTTAGCCACTACTTTAGCATATTCTCTTAAATATTTATCATTAGTAAGCTTTTCTCTTTCATTTTTATTAGACAAAAAACCACATTCAATAAGAACACCTGGTACAGTTAATCTCTGATACATATATATCGTATTAGAGATTTTTTTTATTTCTCTATTAGTCCCTAAATAGCTATTTAATTCTTTTTGTAATTTTAAAGCAATATCTTTATTTTTATCATTAACAGTACTATAAAATACCTGTGGTCCATAATAACTAAAATCATCTAAATAATTTAAATGAATAGAAAGATAATAATCAGCCTGACTATTGTTAATCAAAGAAATACGATGATCAAAATCACTTTTCTTTCTTCTATATGCATTAGGAGTAGCTAAATCATAATCACCATCTCTAGTTAAAATAACACGTGCTCCAAGTCGTTCTAATTCCGCCTTAAGATAAAGAACTATTTGCAAATTAATATCTTTTTCATATATAGAGCCACTTATAGTTCCCGGGTCTTTTCCTCCATGTCCAGCATCCAAAACAAATAAATAAGTCCCCATATAAGTAGTCGCTTTTATTTTAAAATTTAAAAAAACAGTAATTATTAACATAATAATAAATAGAATAAATAATATTTTCTTCATAATAAAATATATGTAGGTAACTAAATAATATATACTAAATACCCTCAACAAATGAGATTTTAAAAGTAGTAAAATCACTTTGCTCACTGTTACTCGCTCTATCAATAGCATAGTGAGTTTACTATAATAAAATTATAGTTTCATTATTATTTTTTGTCACTTGGGTTTAATTTAACAATTTTACATCTAGTCTTTCCATTTGATTGCTTTTGTTCTTCATTTCCAATTAATGAATATAAATCAGATGGTTTGTCAGAAAATAATTGATTTATAATAATTTTTTTAACAGTTAAGTAAACTAATCTTTCTTTAATATTTCTCTCAATTTCAAATCTTACCATATCTTCCATTACTTCTTCATCAGTATCATCTGCAAAATTAAATCCATATTCTTCTTTAAATTTTTCTTCAATATCCTTGCTACCATCATATTGTTTAACTTTCTTGGCAATTCCAAGTTCATTAGCAACATAATATAATACTTCATTTTCTGTCATATTACTATTAGACATACTCATATACTCATGTACCATATCTAACATTTTATTATATCTTTTAGATTCATCAACACATGAATATTTATCCCAATCATCTTGTATAAGTTTAATTTTATTTGCAATTGGTTTAATTATATCTATATGTGTACTAACATATGAACTAAGCATAGAATCATAGAAACCTATAAATTTAACAATATAACTATTTATACCCATCTCAGTAATTTTATCTGCTGATTTAAATTGAGTATGTAACATTTTTTCAAAATTAATGTTGTTATCTCTTATTATTTCTCCAATCATATTATTTGCAAAGTAATCTAATATAATATTACTACCTTTATATTGATCGAATATGAGCCAAAATCCCATTCCAACCATAGATTCTAATTTCGAATCTTTAGCCTCGACTATTTCAATTTCTAACCTTTTTGTAAAATATGATATTTCATTTAATACTTGATATTTTTCTGATAATTCTCTTGGAAGAGCACGTTCCATAATAATACTTAATTCTTTACTTTCCCAATCAGTCTCAGTATTATCTAAATAATTATCTGCAACCAATGTAATAAAATCTGAATTATCTTTAAATTTCAATACTAAATATTTTACAAATTCATAATCTTGTTTTACTTTATCAGAACAAAAAGAATACATTTTAATATCATTAGTATAACTAATAACACTCATCATAAAATCTTTATCATTTTCTAATTGTTCAATTGTAAATTCACCTAAATCTTCTCCATTAACATAATTTTTTACTAAAGAAATATCTATTTTTTTCATACTACTTCCTCCTTATATTTTTGAACAAAATCTCTTCTATTTCTTATTTTTCTTAAAGATTTAGCCTCAATTTGTCTAACTCTTTCTCTAGTAGTGCCATGATGTTGTCCAACTGTTTCTAAGACTTGAGGTTCACCATCATCTAACCCATATCTTTCATGAATAATTGTCCTTTGTCTATCATCAAGAATTTTATCAATATCTTCAACAAAATGACTCATTACTATATCAGTAGTAACAGAATCTTCCATATCATTTTCATCAATAATTTCATTTGATATTGGTTCTATCAATCCCATATTTATTATTAATCTTAAATAATCAGTTATCTTTGTTTTTCCTATATTAATATCACCCAATTTATCAAAATTCAAATTGTTATATATTCTTTCTAATAAAGGAATTGTTTTTATAACATTTTTATATATACAATAAGACCAACTATTCCGTCTATCAGTAAAAAATGTTTCTTCAATCACTTCTCTAAATGGTTTTTCCAGCCCTTTATTTCTATATGCTATATATAGGGTTATTAATTCTACCAAACAATTAGTAGAAACACCCAGTTGCTCATTTACTAATATTTCATCACCACATAAGTTGTTATAAACCTCATTAAAATATGAAGATGTAAATAATAATGAATATTTATCAACGTTTAATAATTCTCCATTATGTATTTTTTTAATCCATACACTATTAAAAGAACTAATTATATCATTCATATCATAAGATGAAGAAACTAATAATTCTAAGCCATTTCTTTTTATATACTCATACACAACATATAATGTTCCCAATATAAGTTCTTCCATATATTTTTTCTTTACCATTTCATCTTGAGTATTAATTGCTTTTCTGTATAATTCCTGTGCTACGTTAATCTTAAGTTTTGGTAAAGAAGATATCTGATTATACCAACCCAACAATTCTTTCGTACTATTCTTTTGATATTTCCTTTCCTCATCACTTGCAAAACTTTTTCCTTCTAATAATCTTTTAAATCTTAATAAATCTTCTTTCATTTCAAATTTCCCCCTTAGTAATCTATCAAATTTTAGTTAAAACTTTTCTTTTAATGTACCTCTTGCTATTTAACGAGCAAAAGTAGTTACCATCATTTGTATCATAATCAAATGAATAATCATCGGTCATTTGTTTTGATAATTGTTCTAGTAATTTAATTTTTCTTAAAGCATCTTCATCTTCCAATCTTCCAAACATTCCAATACTAATATTCTTTTCTCCAAAATTATGAATAGAATCCCATCCAAGTATTTCACTTTCAAAATGTGGATTATGAGTTAACATAACATGTTCTTTAGGAATCACTATTTCATTTTGTTTAAGAATTAAAGGAATGCCTTTATCAACAAAAAATTTTGAATTAATTCCTCCTAGTGTTTCAGCAAACATTGATATTAGATTTATACCATGTTGTAGTTGTGAAATTGAATCATATTCACCTTTACCAATCTCTAGTATATCATCTGTAGGATAATCATATCCTAATGCATACAAGTAACCCATATAATTGTTTAGTAAAGATTTATTTTGAACAATCCAATAAACAAATTCAATTGAAAACATATTATTCATATTGTTTATGTCTAACCCTCTAGCATCACAATATTGTTTACATAAACATAATAAATACCTTATAAACATAAAACACCTCCAATAAATTTCACTTTTTTCAGAAAGTGCTAGTATTATAACTCAAAGATTGATATAATTAAATTACCAATTTTTCATATCAGGTATAACCATTAGTTATATAAGGAGGTTTGCATGAATATTAATCTGGAATTATATAAAACATTTTATTATGTTGCCAAAAATGAAAATATATCTAGAGCATCCAATGAACTGTCTATTAGTCAGCCAGCAATTAGCAAATCAATTAAAAATTTAGAAGAACAACTTAACACTAATTTATTTATTAGAAAAAGAGATGGAATGGAATTAACTGAAGTCGGAGAAGCGTTCTATAAAAAGATTAAAGACGCAATGGAGTTGATCTCATCCGCAGAAAATGACCTAAAAGTTATTACAAGTATGGAAACTGGAAATATTAACATTGGTGCAAGCAAAACTATATTACATGAATTTTTAATGCCATATATTAAAGATTTCCATAAAAAATATCCTAAAATTAATGTTAGGATATTCACTGATAAAACACATGATTTAATTAGCAAAGCAAAAATGGGAATAATAGATATTATATTTACTAATATGCCATATAGCTTACCAACAAACTTTGATTCAATAAAAATGCTTACGTTACACGATTGTCTTGCTTGTAACAATACATTTGATTATTTAAAGGGAAAAAATTTAAATAAAAAAGATTTATCAGAATTACCATTATTAGTCTTAACGAAAGGAGCAACTACGCGAATAAGACTTGATGATTATTGTACAGAAAATAATATTGAAATACACCCTGAAATGGAATTTGGAAGCAATACTCTAATAAAAGAGTTTACAGAAGCAGGTTTTGGTGTTGGTTTACTAACTGAAGAACATATAAAAAAAGAATTAAAGTCTGGCGAACTATTTAAATTAAATTTAGAGATACCATTATCAGAAAAATACCTTGGAATGGTATGGAATACTGAAAATAAAAGTTTAGTTGCCAAAAATTTTATTAAGTATATAAAAAATAACATTAGCAAATAATGTTATCTTCTTTTTGATGAAGTTGGAGTCAAAATTTTTTGCAAATCCTTATCTAATTCTTCTCCTAATATAGTTCTTAAACTTTCTTCAAAGGCATAGGCTTGCTCTGATATTTGCAATTTTACATTTAAGCCTGAGGAAATATTTATATGTGTTAAAGCTTGTTCAATAGGGCTAAATATTCTTTTTCCCATGTTTTCATTTTCAATACTTTGAACTACGTTTCCACCAGCAGCACCTTGTAAAGCATTTCTATATCTATTAAGAGTTTCTATTCTTTCTCCATTACTTGTAACTATACTCTCAGATTTACCAGTATCAATTGATTGTGGAACATAGACCGTATAATTTTCAACAAAAGTTCTAAAAATAAAATCTTTCTTTTTTTTAGTGATATTTATCAAATCTCTTAATACCTTTTTAGCATCAAATCCATTATTAACCATATCATCATCATATTTAGTTGAAGATATGGATGCAAATTTTTCATTTGAAGAGTTTAATCCATGATCTAATTGCACTAAACAAAAACAGGTTTTAAAGAAATCTCCTCTCATAAATGAACTCGTTTTCAATATTATCTTTTCCCATGGGAATAATTGATATGTTTTGCCATTTTCTTCAACTAATCCTCTATCTGCGATAATTCTATCTTTATTTTCAAGTAAGGCTTTCAATATGGTAAAGGCTGATGAATTTTCATCTATTGGATAATACACACTTCCATCAGGTCTTACTTTTGCGAAATATCTTTTTGTCGCTTCTGATACAATTTCTCCTCTTTGTACTCCTAATAAATGAGGTAAATTCCTTCTATCAATATTATAATAAAAATCAAATTGTGAATCATCAGCCAATACTGCAGTATTTAAAACTGATACACTATTTTTCAACGGATCATTTTCATTTTTTGTATAAAAAAACTTATAAGTATCTACACACAATTCAAGATTATCAAACAAATTCTTCATTATTTGTTTCATTATTTCATCTGTAGAAGTTGTTCCTAACAAATCTTTTCCACCTGGATATGATGATAGTTCAATATTACTGCTAACATCAATAATCGTTTTTGACATTGTTTGACCATCAGCTTTAGTTATTTTAATAGACGGAATACTTCTTCCAGTTGTATATGTATCTATTCCTTTAGTATCTGTTATTTCTGCTAAATAATATGTACCATCAGCTTTTTGTCTAAGTATTTGTCTTTTATTTCGTGAAGATCTTCTTTGCTTATCTTCTTCTGATTGAATATTAGAACTTTTTGATGCCTCTATTAAGTGAATTAAAGATGCATCATCAAATGTAAACCTTTTATTCAATTTATTAGCAATTTCTTCCAAATCTGAATCAATTTGTGCTTGAAGCCCACTATCAAAATTCATTCTTTCAGCAGCATCTAAAAATACTGCTTTAATTTTGGCTTGTTCTTTTGTTGCAATAGCCATTTCAATAGGCATTTGAAAATAATACTTTGATAATTCATTAATTATTATTTTACTATATTTTCTATAATTGTTTTCAATAAAATCGATAATCTTAGTTTCTTCTTTATCACATATTCTATAAGATTCAAGTTCAGATAATAAGTTACTAGAATTTTTTGTCAGTTGTTTCTTTAGAAATTCTGTATCCATAAATTTTGTTCCAAATATTTTTTCTAAAATATCTAAGTTTAATTCAGTTTCCACATTATTCACCTCTATAATCATAGTACCAAATTTTTGACGAAAAGTCTTTAGTATTAAATAATTTTTTATTTACCAAAAAAGCACTTGAGTTTAGTATATTTGTCGTTCAAAACAAAAAACAAATCAAGTGCTACTTATATTATATACATTTTATAAATTAAATAAAACCTTTTTGGTGATTCACTAGATTAAATTCATATATCATTTCTCATCAAAAAAAAGATATGATTTCTCATAACTTTAAATATAATATATCTTATTTTAAATCCTCATTTAATGATATAATTTCTTCTTTAGTCATAAAAACTTTTTTATTATCATCAATCCACTCATTATCTTTATATTCATTATATCTTTGTAATACTTTATTAAATTTTTCACTACTCAACTTATCTGTTTGTCTTCTTTTAATTTCTAGCCCAGGAAAATTTTCTAATTGAATAATATTGTCAATTTGAACAAAACTATCCTTATCTATTACAGTTTCAGGTGGATTTGATTTTTTAATAGTTACATTCGTTTTTAACAAGGCTTTCCATTTTTTCTCTTCGGTAATAGAATCAATGTGTGCTACTTCTAATATATTTTTTTCTTTGTCTATTCCTAGGACAAGAACAGGATGCGATACACTTACAATTGTTCCAGATTTAATCAAACAGTATTATCTTGCATTTTTACTTCAATATTGGATATTCACTTTTTTCTCCCTGTCTTATTTTTTTGCTAAATGCAAATTAAATTATACTACATTCTTAGATATCACCTATTAACAATGTTCTATTAAAATATAATTTAGTAAAAACAGAAAAATAGTAGCTACAACTACTACTAATCATTAAATTTAGAATATATGTCTTCTAAGTTATCAAAATACATAACATTTTCCTTTAGTATAGTACCGCCAAAATCATCTATTTTTTCTGATACTTTTCTTCCACCATATTTTTGATAAAACAAAAAAGCACCATTTCCCTCTAAAACATTAAGTATCATAGAATTAAATCCCATATTTAAAAGTTCTTTAATACCAGTCATAAAAAGACTTTTCCCTAATCCTAGTCCTTGATAATCTTTAAGAATATAAATAGACTTTATTTCACCAGCATCCATATATTCTTGATTTCTTGACTTACCATAAGACATTATCCCCACAACTTTATTATCAACTAGTGCTACATAAAAATTATCTTTAGTTTTAATTGCATTAATAATTTTAGGAACACGATCATCGATTGTTTTAACACGTTCTTCTAATAATTCATCAGGCATTAACCCTTTATAAGTTGTAAGCCACGTATATGTATTAACATACGCTATATCCTTAGCATCTTCTAATTTTGCTTTTCTAATTATAAATTTCATAAAGAAACACCTCTTACATATATATTAATATATATTTAGTTAATTATCTACAAATTTATAAATAACTATAACTTACCAAATTGTATAATAATTATTCAACCTTAAAATAAGAATTTTTAAATAGCATATGCTTTATTAATAAATTCCATCATATTTTCTTATAAGAAAGTATAAAATGATATTGCCAATTTTTATAATAGTATTTACATATTGCTTAAATTTTAAGTACAGTTATACACCCAAACTATAATATATTTAAGTTTCTTATTTACCCCAAAAGAAAAACCATAAACATTAAGTCTATGGCATTTAGTAAATAGTAAATATTAACGTTTAGAGAATTGTGGAGCTCTACGAGCTTTTTTAAGACCATATTTTTTACGTTCTTTAACTCTAGGGTCTCTTGTAATCATTCCTGCAGGTTTTAAGATTTTACGATAAGCAGTATCAGCTGTTTGATCAGTGTTAGCGTCAAATAATAATAATGCTCTTGTAATACCTAATCTAATAGCTCCAGCTTGTCCAGCATATCCGCCACCTTTAACATTAACTGTAATATCGAAACGATTTTCATTATTTGTAAGAGTTAGAGGTTGTTTTAAATCTAAAACTAAAATCTTATCAGGCATATATTCATTAACATCTACACCATTAATAATAATATTACCTGTACCACTTGTTAAAGTAACTTGTGCTTGAGCACGTTTTCTACGTCCAGTAGCTTTCCAACTTTGTTTTGCCATAACTTCCTCCTTAATCTACCTTTAATACTTCTGGTTTTTGAGCTTGATGTTTATGATTTTCATCACGGTAAACAAATAGTTTCTTACCCATTTGTCTTCCTAATCTTCCATGAGGAAGCATTCCTTTAACAGCTCTTTCCATCATTTCTTCAGGATAATTATTAATCATTTCTTTTGCATTACGTTCTCTAAGTCCTCCAGGGAATCCTGAATGATTGTAATACATTTTGTCTTCTAACTTATTACCAGTTAATTTTACTTTGTCTGCATTAATGATTATTACATAATCTCCACAGTCAACACTTGGTGTATAAGTAGGTTTGTGTTTTCCTCTTAAAACTGTAGCAGCCTTAGTAGCAACACGTCCTAAACTAATACCAGTCGCGTCAATAACATACCATTTACGTTCAACGTTTTCTTTTTTTTGCAAAAATGTACTCATTTTCTTCTTTTCCTTTCATTCTTCCTTTACAAACATTACTTTCCCAGGGTAATGCCCATAACAAGATAAATAAAATGTACCGATTAAAATTATAGGTGAGATTTTAAAAAAAGTCAAACAAAATATAACTTAAAATGACTAATTTCACAAAAAAATTGCATATACCCATTAATATTTAATATTTTCCAAATAAAGTCCCTCACTTGGTGCCACAAAAAATGTCTCTAATTCATAAGGATTTTCTAAAGCTTTCTTTATTAAATCAATATCTTTTTTTCCTAAACCCACATCCAACAAAGCACCAACAAGACTCCTTACCATATATCTATAAAAACTTTTACCAGTTACTCTAAAGTAATAATAATCACCATTTTTAATAACCGAAAAAGAGTTAATAACTGTCTCATAATTTTCCCTTTCACCACTAACAAAATTCTTAAAATTATGAAGTCCCAAAAAACACTTAGCCGCTTCTTGCATTTTTTCTAAATCAAACTTATCACGGGTTATATAAGCATAGTCACTTAAGAAAGGATTTTTCTCACCCACATAAACCTTATATAGATAAGTTTTTTCATATACATTGTGTCTAGCATGAAAATTATTCCGAACAACTTGCAAATTGTTAACTACAACATACGAATTTAATAGTCTATTCATAACATACTTTAATTTATCCAAAGAAATATCTATATCTAAATCAAAATGAATACATTGCATATAAGCATGTACCCCACGATCCGTTCTTCCTGACCCATGCACACGTACACTTTCCTTAGCAATTATAGATAGTACCCTTTCCAGTTCATTTTGAACACCTAATCCATTATTTAATCTTTGAAAACCATAAAAATGACTCCCGTCATAACTAATACTTGCTAAATATCTCATTGTACACCTCTATATATTGCCTTTAAAGTTTCATTAAACGTATAATCATGATCAATATGAAAACCTAACTCTTCTAAATACTTAACAAGTAAAACTGCATAAGGCTCATCCACATACTCATAAATTTCCTCATCATAAAAATCACTTATCAACTTACTCTTTCCATTATTATTAAAAAGATAAAAACTCTTAACTGTCTCACAAACAAAATTCATATCATTACTAATAATAATAAAAGAAATACCTGGCTTCGTCATCAAATGTCGAAACAATCTTTTAAAATATTCTTTTTCCTTATATATCATATCATCAAAAAAATGATCAAGCACAATTACGCGAGGCACATTAATAAACAACACAGCTAGTTGTAATTTCATATATTCAAGTCTTGTCAAATCCCTTATCAAAACAGTTTTTAAACTAGCTTTTAATTCTACCATTATAAGTACTTTCTCTAACTTTTCATCACTCACATTACACCTTAATTTGAGATACCCCATAACTGTAATATTATCATTTACACTCTTATTTAAAACATACCCAAACTCTTTATTATTACAAGTATTTTTAAATTTATAAGGATAATTAACTAATACCGAAAAAGTATCATTTAAAACATAATCTTTTAACTTTTCTTCCATAATTTATCACCAAGCTCTTCTTTTGTTAAACAAACATCTCTTATAACCCCATAATATCCCAGTTGAATAGACATATTAACATAAAAAGGTAATGAAAAACCTAACAATTTCATTAATTTCTCTTCCTTTAAAATATCTAATGTATTACCTTCCATTGCTACTCTGTTATTTTTAAGCACTACTAAATAATCAAAATAAACTGTATCATTAACCTCATTTGTTACATAAAAAATAAGAATATTAAAATGTTTTAAATATTGAAAGAAAATTTGCCTTTCATAATTAGTAAGAATATTATGTAAATCTTCACAAAAGAAATAATCTGGATGAGTGAGTACTTTACTAAGTAAAGCATATTTATAACCTAAATTCTTTTTATTACTTAAAAACAATTCTAAAAACTCTTTTGTATATAAGTCACTCTCTTCTAAAGATAAGTCACTTTTTATACTACTAGTCTGCCCTAAATAAAAAGAAACAACCCCCTTATAATCTCTTACTTTTTGTAACTCTTTTAATAACTTACTCTTACCAGTTCCACTTTCTCCTAAAACACACATCGATTTAGTAATAGAAAAAGATAAGTCATGAATCATCACTTTATCATTAACGAGTACATTAAAATGTCTTACTAAAAAATACTTGTCCATAATATCACTGCTTTAATTTTAAAATAAAAGCCAAAAAAAAGAAAGTATAAATTACTTTTCATCTGGTACTTTTATAATATATTCTCCTGGCAAAGAATACATATACTTTTCTCTTGCATAACGGGCAATATAATCTTTATCATGTAATTTTGTAACTTCACTAGTTAAACTTTCTTCTTCATCCATTAATTTACTATAATAATTAGTAAGTGACGCTATTTCATTTTTATTATCTATTATTTGTACCCAATCATGAAAAATAGACGCAAAAGAAAGAAACACTATTCCCAGAAACACAACTGATAAAACTAAAAATCTCTTTTTTGCTTTTCTAGAACCTTTCTTCTTCATTAGTCCACCCTTCTTTACTTATAACACAAATTATATCACTTGTTAAAAAACTTATCTACTTGCCTTTGTTTAATTCTTTTAAACTTTACGTTATTTGACAATACTCTTTCCATAATAAAACCAATAATAACTAAGACTAAAAAATAAAAATGTAATATTCCCCCATTAATAATATAAAGAAGATATATATAAGAAAGACTTATAACACTCATAAACAAGAAAGTATATATATACCACCAAAATATATTTAATTTTTTAATAAAGAAAAAGTGAATTTTAGAAAGAATAGAAAAGATAAAACCAAAAACTAAGGAAGCCAAAAAAGAAAGAATCTGTAACTCTACTGTCATTACTTAAACAACTTTGCCATAAAACTTTCTTCTTTTTTCTTTGATTCACCTTTATCTAAATATTGATAACTTACTATTTTACCTTTAATACGAACATTACCATCATGTGTATCTAACTTTAATAATTCTAAATTATTACCTTTTAAAAGTAATACCCCCATTGTTGTATCTAATAAAAACTCTTGTTCATCAAAACTAGTAATTTTTTTTACACCTGTCAAATATATTTCTCTTCTATCAATTATTTTAACTTCATGACTACTACTAACTAAATTAATACTAGCTTGTTCCATATTCTTCACCTATAAAAATATATGCTAAATATTAAAAAAAATTCTAGCTTAACTAGAACTTTTAATCAGAAGTGTTTTTATATTCTTCTAAAATTGCGTCTGTAAATTCACTACGAACATCTGGATTAATAGGATGGCAAACGTCTTTATATTCTCCAGTAGCTGTTTTTCTACTTGGCATAGCAATAAATAAACCATTGTCTCCTTCAATAATACGAATGTCATGAACAGCAAAAGCATCGTCAATCAAAACTGATGCAATTCCTCTCAATCGTGAATTTTCTTTCGTAATTTTACGAACGCTTACAGATGTAATTTTCATCATCTTCACTCCTCTTCTTAAAGTTATGATTAACTTCTAATATCATTTTATAGCATAATATAAAGAAATTCAAGCATTTTACATTAATTTTACAACCACATCGCCAATTATAACATCGGCATAATTAAAACTTTTTTCAGTGCCATCAATATTAACTGTGAAAACATAAGGATATACACCTGATAAAACTCCTCTATAGGTATTATTTTTATTACGCATACCATAGACATGAATAACCACGTCCTTATCAAGATAACTTTTAATTTTATCTCTTACTATATCTAAATTCATAATCCTCCTTATCTTGGAAATCCTACATACATCATGCCATTACTAATAATTCCTCCCATGCCACTCGCACCATACTTAGTTTTTTTAAGTAAACTAACTAAATCAATCTCCTTATTACGTTCACTTGTTGCCAACACACATGCGATTATAGCTGGATCTAAAGCATGAATATTTACTCTTTTAGGTGAACTAGCAAAATTTGCTCCCGCTTTAATTAACTCTTCATAATTACTCTGACAAGCACCAGCAATAATAACTAATTTTTCATGACTCTTCTCATAACGCCTAGCCTCTTTAACAGCTTCTACAAAATACTTAGTATTACGATAATTTTTAATATCCTTTGTATCACCCTTTTTAGGGTAATATGCATCATGTCCAGTAATAATAACAATATCTGGTTGATAATCTACTAATAAGTCTTTAATTTGTTTAGGAACTTCTTTTTCTGTAATCTTTTTACCAACCGCCATTACTTTATTTTTTTGATAAAAACGCATACATCTTGCTAGATAATCAGCATCAGCATCAATATGTAGTACCTTACCGGGTAAGTAAAAATAGTCCCCAAGAAATCTATCACTAAGCATCTCATCTTCTTCTATAGTTCTATCATCCACTTCATAAATTGTGAGATCTTCTAAAGGTGCATCAGCATAAAGTCTTACTTGTGTCCCTTTTAAATATGCAACCTCACCCCGAATACTAAGGATTTTAAAAACAACATCATTTTTATAACTATTACGAGTAACTAAATCTCCTTCATGAAATTCCATACTTTTCACCTATAAAATTGTATGAAAAAACTAGCAATTTATGCTAGACTTTTAAAAATAGTAACAAACTCTTCATAAGAAAGTTCTTCTGCTCTTACTGTATTTGGATTAGCAAAAGTCCTAAGTACACTTTCAATTTTATGCCAGTCATAACCCTTTAAATTATTCCGTAAAGTCTTTCTTTTATTCTGAAAACAATCCTTTAAGAATACTTGAAATTCGTTAATGTCAATACTTTCTCTATTCTCTTTTTTTACTAATTTCACCACTTCACTCATAACTTTAGGAGCCGGCGTAAAACAACTAGGACTTACAGAAAAAAGTGATTCAGATTCAAAAAAATGTTTTAAGTAAACTGTAAAATAACCATATGTTTTAGTTCCAGGCATGGCACAAAATCTTTCTGCTACTTCTTTTTGAACAAGTAAAGTCATACCATCAATATCTAAACCACTTGCTAAAACATGCTCAATAATAGGTGTTGTAATATAATAAGGAATATTAGCTATAACATAAATACTACCATGTTCTAAAGGAATATCTTGTGTTATATCTCTTTTTAAAAAATCATCAAATATTATGCTTGTATCCTCTGATTCAAAATGTAAAAGTAAACTTTCCATTCGTGTATCAATTTCATAACAAATAAGATGACCATTTTTCTCTACTAAATGTTTAGTAAGTGCTCCTTGTCCTGGACCAATTTCTATTATGACATCATTACAAGTTGTCGAAAAACTATTTGCAATTTTTTTTAATATATTTTCATCTTTCAAAAAATTTTGACCTAAACTTTTTTTTGCTTTTATATCCATTACTTAACGAGTCCATCCTTCTCTTAAAACGTCATAACCAAGTGTCTTACGTCCAACATATCTTGTCGCTTCACTTTCATTAGCCATTAAAATATCTAAATCATTACCTAAAACACCACGATCAAGCACTATTGCTATAATTGGCTCCATAGATAAACTATTCATTTGAAAACGCACTATTGAACCACATGGTAAATTACTAGATGAAGCCACAATTCTTACATTACCATATGCTAAATCAGGATATGTGGTTGTTCCATCTTTAACATTATAAGAACTATTGCAAGCAAGTCTTCCCGAGCAAAGAGGACAATCAGCAGCATAACCAGTTATATCACCAGTATAAGTATCTTTAGCACTATATAAATCATTTTTTATATCACTTTCAAGTTTTAAAGCCATAGTTGATAAGTCAATAACTCTATTACTAGCATCATTACTAACTTTAGTAACTTCTTTTGTTGTACTAACATTAGCAATAAAAATAAAGAAAAGCATTATAAATACTTGTAAAAGTGTTTTAATATTTTTAGTAAATTTTTGCATCTAAGGAACACCTCTTTTTACAAGAAAATAATAACATAGATAAAATATTTTGTCAAAAATTGTCGAACACTAATTTTAATCATTAAAAAAGAAAGTTTAATTATCACTTTCTAAAAATAAGTAATTATTATCTGTTTTTACTATTACTATTTTGTATTTCTTCTAAAATACATTCTCTTTCATTATTTGTTTTTTCTTTTGCCATATTTAATATCAACCGCTGTTCTTGCATTATTTTCTTATAATCAAAAATATTTGTTATCAAAGAAAATGGTATTGGCTTTTTTGAAGGAGAAGATTTAATATGTCGAACATTAATATCTAAACTCATTCCATAACCAGAGTTACTTGTTAAAGTAAAATAATCTTTATAAGCAGGACATTCAATTATTATATAACCATATCTATTAGGACAAGCCCCACCTAAATACCAATCTATCCCAGCATTATTTTCACCATTAACATACTCATCTTTTCTTTCATCTATTATAAATCCTTTATGTTGATAAATTTTTAGAGTATCAAAAGATATGCACCTATAACAATGATTAGGTTTACATTCATAATCCCCAATTTTCCTTATGGTATGATCTCTTCCACCTTTGCTTTTACAAGCCATTCTAATTTTTTCTTGCATAGTTAATTCTTCACCATTAAGTTGTTTTTCTTGTATTTTTCTTATTTCTAAATCATTTGATAATGGCAAATCACATACATTATATAAATCCATAAATTCTCCTATTTAACACTATAAACGTTACTAATATTATTATTAACATCCTTAATCCAAACATAATATTTCTTACCACCATATACCGTAGTAGAAGCAGTTTCTCCTATCATATCTTTCCAACATATATTATTATCGTTTGGAATAGTCTTAGTAGATTTCACACAATATTTTGAAGTATTACCAGAAACTTTAATAACTAACTTACCATTTATAATATTAGCCGCCTCTATTTTAGCGTCCACATTATCATCAACTTTTACATAATAAGAATTACTTTCATTATTATTAGATACTAAATTACTAGCCACTACAAAAGTAAAAATACATAATATAGTTAACCCTCCAAAAATAATAAATGAAACAGAACTATTATTTTGCATTATCTTTCACCTCCGTATAATCTTTAAATAATTTAGCATAAAGTGGCTTAACAACCTCACCAATCACAAATAATAATAAACATATACCTAAGACAACCACAATGTTTATAACTCCTATATTATCCACCACAAAAAATTTAGACAAACCAGTAGTTAACACCAAAACTTGTACAATTAATAATCCTGCGAGTCCAAAAGATAAACGTTTATTACTAAATATATCTTTATTTAAAACTGAACATTTTAAATTTCTACAAGATAATGAATAAAGTAACTCATTACCAATTAAGAAAATAAACATTAAAGAACCTGCCACTCCACTATCATATGTCTTTGCATAATAAACAAACAATACTAACATTATTATTGATTTAACCAATGCACTTATAACTATTTTTGCTATTAAAAATGGTGTAAAAAAACTTGTATTTACTCTATTAGGCTCATTTTCCATAATATCTTTTTCACTTTTTTCAAAAGCAAGCATTATTGCTGGTATTGAATCTGTCACAAGATTTATCCACAAAAGCTGTAAAGTTGTAAACATTTCCATATTTAAAAGCATTGAAGCAAAAACCAAAATTACCTCTATAATATTTCCAGCCAACAAATACAAAATAACCTTTTTTATATTTGTAGTAATTCTTCTACCTTCTTCAACGCCATCTACTATCGTTGAAAAACTATCATCTACTAATATACAATCAGCCACCTTTTTTACAACCTCTGTACCAGTAATACCCATACCGATACCTATATCAGCCTTTTGTATAGCCGGAGCATCATTTACTCCATCACCAGTCATTGCCACAACATAACCAAGTGATTGTAATGCTTCTACAATTCTTAATTTAGCACTTGGTGTAATTCTCGCATAAACTTGATATTTTTTTACGGCTTCTAAAAGTTCATCATCAGTCATTTTATCAATGTATTTACCTTCGATTGCTTTTTCATCGCTGTCTATAATATTAACAGATTTAGCAATAGCAATAGCCGTATTAATACTATCACCTGTAATCATCACTGGCTTTAATCCGGCGTGATAGCAAACATCAATTGCATTAGGTACACTTTCCCTAGGTGGATCCATCATACCAATCATACCAATAAAAATCATATCAGTTTCAGGATTATCAAAATCTTGTCTTTTATAAGCAAAAGCAAGTAGTCTTAATGACTTCCGCGATAAATCTTTTTCAATTGCAAATATTTTTTTCTTATATTCTTCATCAATATCATAAACTTTATCATTAATTACATAGCTCTTACAATTGTTAATAACAGCATCTAAACTGCCCTTAGTAAATGAGTAAACACTATCACCAAATTGATTAATTGTACTCATCATTTTCCGATCAGAATCAAAAGGATACTCCTTTAATCTTTTACAATTATCAACTGAGAAATTAGTACTTTCTAAATACTTATAAATAGATACCTCTGTTTCATCACCCATATAGCCATTTTCATTTTTAACTACGTTTTGACAAAGAGAAGCACACAACTTTAATAAGAAAACACTAGGAACAATATCTTTATCTGTATATAATATATCATTAACAAATATAGATTTTACAAGCATTTTATTTTGCGTAATAGTTCCTGTTTTATCTGAACATATTATATCAGTTGACCCAAGTGTTTCAACCGAAGCCATCTTTCTTATAATTACATTTCTTTTAGCCATTGTACTCATTCCAAGTGATAAAATAATTGTTATAATAGAACTTAAACCCTCAGGTATAGCCGCAACTGCAAGAGATATTGAAAGCATTAAAATATCAAAAAAATCATTTTTCATTAAAAGTCCTAACCCCATCATAACAAATATTATTGCCAAAACAACGTACGTCAATACCCTACTAATTTGATTTACTTTCTTTTGTAATGGTGTAATATCAGCCTTTTTGGTAGTTAAACTAGTCGCAATTTTACCAAGTTCCGTATTCATCCCAGTCGCACATACAAGAACGAATGCATGCCCATTAATCACATTACAACCAGCAAAAACCATATTCTTTCTTTCATATAATTCTTTTTCTTCAAATATATCATTATTATCTTTTTTAATTGACTTAGATTCACCAGTTAATGTTGATTCATTTATTTCTAATTTTTCTGACGATATAACCCTAGCATCCGCAGAAACATAATCACCAGCTTCCAATTCTACAATATCTCCAACTACAATTTCTCTAACGTCAACAAGTTTTTTTTCGCCATTCCTAATAACGTAATTATTGGTTACAAACATTTTGTTTAACTCATCAATCGCTGCATCTGCTTTCTTTTCTTGAACAAAACTAAGAACAGCATTTATTATAACAATTACAATTATAATTATAGAATCAGCATAAGATTCATGTTGGATATATGACACAACTGCTGAAAATAAAGAAGCACAAATAAGAAGTATAACCATAAAATCATTAAATTGTTCCAAAAACAATAAAAAATTTGATTTTCTTTTTTGATCGGCAAGTTTATTCTCACCATACTTCTCTAATCTTTTTTTTGCCTCTTCTAAAGATAGACCATGTATATTAGTATCTAATCTTTCGTACAACTCACTAATACTTTCATTATAAAAGTTTTTTTTATTTTCCATAACTATTTTCTCCTTTAAATTCTAATCAATAACATAAGATAAAATAAGTAAAACAATAACAAACATAAGACCTGCAACTGCCACAATAGTTCCTAAATTTATAAGAACATAATGTGTACTTTTTTTTAATATTAACCCACAATTTCGACAATATATATCAGTATTTCTATTAGTACCATTACAGTTAAAACACTTTTTCATTTCATTCTCCATATAAATATTTTTTTAAGATGTTAATTATTTCATAACTACTACTCTCTAAAGAGTCTCCATGCAAATAATAATCATGTACAGCCTCCGCAATCGTTTCATCAGCAATTAAATTACCATTTTCATCTTTTGCATCAGCATATTTTGAAATTGTTAAAGCAAACGAATCAAAATCTAAGTTCGTACCATATTTTTCATTAAAATTAGTAAGAGCCTCAGTAAGAATTTCTAAAGAAAAACTACCATTATTAAATCGTTCTAAAACATCTTCTATCTTTTTTTCATTATCTTTATTAACAAAAGTAATATTTAATAGTTCGTTTTGCTTTAATAACGCAACAAAAGAAATATAATGACCCAACTCATGTGCAACCGTGCTAGACCAATTAGCATCTTTAACATACCAGCCATCCCCCACAAAATCAGAAACAGGATTTTGCATAATATCAGTATTTAAAAAATAATAACTATTTAATAAAATTTGGGTCTTGTTTACCTTGTTATACTTGCTTGTATCCATATTAGCATTTGCAAATTGAAAACTAGGTTGAAAACGCGCAATATACTCTCTATTAGTCTCAGCATTAGTAATAGAGATATTTGTTAAAGCCCCAGATATATTTGGAAATAGCATATATATTCTTTTAACAACGCTAAGTATATCTTCAGCTACCATGTCTGTTGCATCGCAAAAACTTACAACAGGTATTAACCCAATATTTTGTATCTCACTTTCATATTGAAAGGTATCTGCACGATGACTGCATTTAAAGTTTTGACTATTTAAATCCTTTGTTATTAATGAAATGGCTTCCTCATAGTTATCTACTTTAACATTTTGATAAACATTATCCGTCTTTATAATTGAGGTATTATATCCATAAACATAGCTAATTACTTTTCTTTTTAAATAAAATAATGGTTTATACAAATCAGCACCTCTAAAAGAACTAATTATTACAAAAGAAAAAAGAGACACTATAAAAACACAAAGCATTAATGAAAAATTATCCTCTCTTTTAATTGCTTGACCTTTTAATATTTCTAAAACATTTTCTTCTTTTTGTATGAAAGAAAATCCCCTTGCAGTCCAATGCCCACATTTATAGCAGAAATTATCGTCATTTTCAATTTCCGTCGCATCACAAGATTGATTTAAACACTTCACATCAACCACCCTACTATCTGCAAAAATTATAACATAGATTTTCAAAAAAGGGTACTATGTCATAAATTAATGAGGAATTTATAATATCAACAATATTGTAAGAAGGTTAGAACTATGGATAATGATAATTTATATTATTTAGTATCTCAAAACATAAAAAAACAACGCAAACTAAAAGGGTGGACACAGGTAAAACAGCAATGAAAAGTAACATAAGTGTTGATTACTTGAAGAAAATTGAAACCAAAAGCGGATGCACTAAACAGTTTTCATTAGACACCGTTGGCAAAATAGCCAAAGCCTTAGAAATAATTTATTTGACAAATTAGACTAAAAAAAGAGGGTCTGCCACCTCTTAAATCATAATAACAATGCCATCTAAATTGCAAATATAACAATCAGGCAATAACTTTTTTATTTCCTTTAAAATTTCAATGTTACTTTCATACTCTTTTCCAACTAATATTCCCTCAATCAAGTTGGATGGTACACCAAAAAGAATTGCACTTTCTCGGTCTGTAAAAAAATCATCTTTATTTCTTCTATCTTTAATAAATTTTTCATAATAATCTGGGTTAACAAATTCCTTAACCTCTTCATCACTTATACCATTTGATAAAATATCACCCATAAGTAACTTTTTTATTGCATCATTATCACTATTAAAGATAATACCAATTTGAACTTTACTTTGAACTAAACTTGGTAAAAACCTCGCCTCTTTAGTTTGCTCCATATACCACCGAAAGCAAAGATTTGTATCTATCGTACTCATGACATTTTTCATTTCATTATATGGAATCACAGAAGTTTTTATTATTTCACCATTCATTTTTTTATATTCAATCGTGCCCCCACTATAAAAATTAATATAATCTTTCAAATAATAATCTTTTTGTAAATTCCATACTCCAACACATGATGGATATTTAGAAATCTTATCATTAATAAACAAACTGGCTACCAATCCATTTTGACAAATTTCTCTTAATCCATCAATATTTTTATAAGTGCCATGTAAAAGTGTCCCTTTTTTTAAATACACTAAGTCCCCAACATTATAAGTATGATGTTTTAATAAAATTTTTTTTACGGCAAAAAAATTATCAATTTGTCTTATCATAATTTCTTTTGTCTTAAAATTACTAATCTTATCATTCACTAAATTAATATATTCTTCTTTCTCCATAAATCTTCCTCACTTAATTTTCTTATAAACATCTCTAACATTTTTTTCTGTTAAGGAAGATAAAGTATTAATATCTATCCCAGTATAATCACTAATAAAAGTAGCAATTAAAGGAATATAACTAGGAATATTCTTAATACCCCTATAAGGATGTGGCGTTAAATATGGTGCATCAGTTTCTAAAACAACAATGTCTAACATCTCTTCTAAAATATCTTTCAAATGACTATTTTTAAAAGTAACAACTCCATTAATACCTAATTTATAACCCATTTTTCTATAAATTCTAGCTGTTTCAATACTCCCCGAAAAAGAATGAATAACTCCTTTAACAATCGGATATCTCTTTAAAATGTTAATCGTGTCTTCCGTAGCGTCTCTTGAATGAATTACAACCGGTAAATCATATTTTTTAGCCAGTTCTAATTGCTTAATAAACAACTCTTTTTGAGCATCTTTATTTAAAGTGTCATAGTGATAATCAAGTCCAATCTCACCAATACCCACTATTTTCTCATCTTTTAAATGTCTCTCAATATCCAAGATATCATCTAAAGTATAAGTAAGCACATATTCTGGGTGTATACCTATTACCCCATACATAGATTTATACTTGCTTACTTTCTCTATAACCTCTTTATTAGATAAATCATCACAACCAGCATTAATAAAAGAGTGTACTCCCTTATTTATAGAATCATTAATTACCTCACCAAGAGACTCATAATACTCATCATATAAATGACAATGCGTATCAGTAAACATAACTATAAAGTCTCCAAAGAATCAATATTTCCTTGAAAGAAAGAAGTCCTATTTCTCTCTTCATTAGAATTACTATTAGTTATAGGCGTTTGCTCTATTATAGCGCTAGCACCGCCCATAATATCACTAGATATTTCTTCACTTAAATTAGTATTACTTTCCCAATAACTTGAAACATCACAACTAGATGAATATGGCCTTGGATTAGGCATTTCCATTTTAATAATCATTGGAATTTTAAAAGCACTACCAAAAGAAACACAAGTACCAGGTTGTAAAATTTTCATTTTTTCAATAACATCTTGACTAATATTAGGAAGCATTTCTTCAATATACTTTATATCCTTAGGGTGTGTCATTTTAAAAATCAAGAAATTAGAACATTGTGAAACAACCGTATCACTTATTTCCATTGGTCTTTGACTAATTATTCCTAAAATAACCCCATACTTTCTTCCTTCTTTAGCAATACGTTCAAATATATTATAACCAAGTAAATAAACATCTATATCTTTTTGAATATAACGATGGGCTTCCTCTAAAAACAAATGAAAAGGAATTGTTGCTCTATTAGCATTCTCTTTAGAAAAATCAAAAATAAGTCTTGTATATATTTTTACAATTGCTTTAGATATATTATCATCAAGTCCCTCTAAGTTTATGTTAATTATCTGGGCTTTCTTATTATTTTTACTAACTAATTTAGTAACAAACTCTCCCATTGTAACTGCTTTATCAGAAGAAAATAACTTACCAACTGGTCCATGAATAATTGAATAAAGTCTTACCTTTAATAACTGAGCATCATCCATCAAATTACGGTTATTTTGAAATCCTTCACTTATTAAAGTAAATTCTAAAGCACGAGAAAAATCCATTAAAGAATAAGCAACATCTCCCATACTTTCATCAATTTCTAATGTCTCATCTATATATTTAAGAATATATTCAGTAATTAAAACCTCTTCCCCAAACTTTCCTCTAGAGTCTATTTGAAAACATTCTGAGAAAGTTCTTGTATAACCAACACCAGGTATCTTAGTATCTAAGTTAAATTCTTTCGTATGACAAGTATGAATAATACTAAAAATATCATCTTTTTTCTTATCAGTTGTTTCACTACTATATAAAACAGTTATTAAAGCACTAGCAATAATATGATTTTTATAACGATTAGATTCAGGTGTATCTAAGGAAAACATTTTAGCAAGTTTCATAGCCCGTTCTAGTATTGTTAACTGTGAATGCTTATCTGCTTGTAAAAGAATAGCCATATCATCTACTTTAAGTAAATTCATTGGAATATTAATCATTTCATCATCATTATCTTTAATTTTTGAAGTTACAAATTTATATTGATAATAAGGACTAATATTAGAAATACTTTTAAAGGCATTTTTATATTCCCCAAAAGAATCAAAGAAAAGCATATTTGCATTATATGACACAGCAAATTTATTACTTAATAAATTTTGTACTACTCTTGCTACACCACATGATTTACCAGAACCAGTATTACCAAATATACATAAATGATTCGCAAGCATTTCATTAATTGAAGGACAAATATAAGAATCTTTATATGTTGCACTTTTACCCATTACAAAGTTTTTCTTAGATTGAACACCCATTAACTCTGTTCTTTCTTCTTCATTAATAGTTCTTATATTACTATTTAAACTAGCTTTTTTTAAAACACCATTGTAATAATGTCCATCAATAAATTCTCCTAAAAACTTAACCCTTATTTCATCTGATTTAACTTCAGTAATTTCACTTAGAACTTTATGATCTCCATTTTCAAAAATCAAATGTAAGTTAAGTAAATCAGCACTTACATCATCAGTCATCTTATTTTCAATATACCCAATATTATCACTTAAATATAATATTTTTCCAAACATAGCAAGCATCTCCTATCTTTAATAAACTAATTTTATCATACAAAAAGAAAAAATTAAATGCAATACACTTAATTTTTTAAAGTAGACAAAACTTTATTTATTAGCTTAAACTTTTACTAATACTAGCTTCTTTTTTGCCAATTTCTTTCTTTTTCTTATCAATTTTATCTTGAACTGATTGATTAATTACTCTTTCACGACGCGTATGGGACACTCCATTACTATCCGTTGTAGTGTATTTTTTTATCTTCCATTTTTTCTTTTCCAAATCATTAATATCTTTTTCTAAATCTTGAATATCACTAATTTGTTTTGAAATAGAAGAAACTAATTTTAAATTATCTCTTAAAACTGCCACAGATCCATTTAAAGATGTAGAACTCATAACATTATCAAATGAAGAAAAAACGTTAGTTTTAGCAGAAGATTCCATTGTTGGCGGTAATAATGACTGCTTCAAAGATTTCAAATCATAGCTATCAAGTTCACTTAAAGCATCACTAGCAGCATTACTTAAAGATTTAATAGAAATTTTAGAATATATACTCATTTTATCACCTAAAACTTAAAGGCATTATTTAAGCCTTGTTCCAATGAAGAATAATTATCAATAACTGTTTCCAAATAAGAATTAACATTTAAAATCAAATCCCCTATAATTTCATCATTCTTTTTCACCATATTAAATTTTTGATTAAAATAATCTCTAGTAACAGAATCCCAATTAGAAAGCTGCATTAGTAAATCTCCATCATCTTCAATTTCCATTAAAGTTTTTGTTATTTTTGAAAAAATTTTATTTAATTGAGTTGATTTATCTAAAAGTTCTTTATAATCACAAGAAATCATTTAATCACCTACTTTAGTTCAATATTTTTATTTTCAAATGTTGAATCTATTGCTTTATGAGCCTCTATATAACCAGCCAAAAAAGACTGATAAGTTTCTAACTGTTCAACATAATTACTAAGTTCTTTAGCAAAATCATTCATTTTGGAAGAAAAATTATTATATTCTTCACCCTTCCAAATCGAACTAATATCATCCACAGTTTTATTCATATCATCTATAAAGTCTTTAAAATCGGTTATACTATCATTTATTTTTTTTACATTAGTTTCAAATACACTTTTATTGACTTTAACTATCATACACAGTACCCCTTTTATAGGTAAATTTTAATAACTTAAAACTTACCTATAAAAGTCACCTAAGTGACTATATTATATTGAATCAGCAGCTTGTGCATTTTCACCAGCTGTTTCAATATTTTTTATACATGTATCTAATGAATCAAAAATCTCTGGCATATTGCTATTCAAAACATCTAAAAGTGAATCTTTAGCATTTTCTGAAGCATCACCATCCCAAATATTAGAACCACTATTTAATTCTGAAATTTTTCTCTTTAAACCTTCATTAACATTTTCAAGAGAAACTCTAATATTTTTTAAAACAGACCCAATACTAATAATAGTTGCATAATTATATCTTACATAACTTTTATTAATATTTTCTTCAGATAATGCTGAAAGTTGGTTATAAGATAATGTACCAAATGTTGAACTAACATTCGTATCCTTTCCTAAGTTAGCAAGCTCTAAATCTGCTACACTTTTATTTACTTTATTCATAGCCTCTTGGAACGTATCTCCAAAAGTATTAGTAAATTTAATAAGAGCATTATGAGTTGCCATAAAATCTTGATAATTTTTAGAAGCAGCTGAACCAGTCCAAACATCAGGTTGAACTAACTTTTCCATTTGTTCATTAAATTTTTTTGAACAAACAAATACACTATCTCCTTCGCCATTTAAATAATCTACGACCTCGTTTGACCATTTTTTAGCCAATTCTGGATCATATTGAAATACTGCCATGTTATCCCTCCTCTAAACACATACATGTCGTACTCTAAAAAGAGAATAACATTTATCTATTAGAAACTCAACAATCAATCATAAAATAACGTAAAACCAATGTAAAAAGCAGATAAATATCTGCCAATTATAAATCAATGTTGTTCAAAAGAAGATAATAATTTTATTTTAACAAGTTTGGAATTATTAATTATAAAACCAAAATCAATTGGTATTTCTTCACGGTCTTCTCTAGTTATTTTTGCAACTTTAAACAAATTCTGTTCATCAATGCCACTGCCAACAAAAATACCTTTTGACGTATCTGTACCAACCTTAAACCATTCATCATAAGCAAATGTTTTTATCACGTCAGGATTGTCAACAATAACAAAAGATACTAAATTCATTTGATTATTTTTTTGTAAAGTACCACTAAATTTCTTTTTTAACTCATCAGACAATTTATTCATAAAATCATTTATTCCACAAATAAATACACAAAGTTTTTTATGTTCAAGTAAACTAGCATCATTGAATCCATTACCTTGATAAATATCGTAAACCTTATCAACATAATCAGCCACTTTATTTATAATTGAATCATAATTATTATTGTAAATTTTTTTCTCAATATCTACTATATCAAATTTTATATCATTACCATTTAATATTAAAATATCATAAACATTTATATATAGAAATTCTTTAATTAAGGCCTGTAAGAAATCAGTGATTTTTTCTATTTCATAACTACTAATAAGTGAAATACTAGCTTTTCCAAAATTATATTTTTCAGTTTCTAAAGTGTTTTTATTTAAACCAATAGCCATATTAGTATCACGAGATATATTTTTAATTACATCATCAAAAGAAACTTTATCTGGCAAAGATGGTATAGGTAAAGCCTTATCTACATAAGTTTTACTTAATTCATTACCAAGATTTTTAATAAATTCCGAAAAATTATTATTATCTGTTGAATATGCGGTTTGAAATTCATACACATTTTCTTTTTTAAATAAGCCACGGCCTTTAATCTTAGCCGGTGTTTTCCCTCTTATATTACCAAAAATATTAGCATAATCAGAATCATTATTTTGTTGTAAAGCATATGTAAGTGAAATGTTTTGTTTAATTTTAACTCTAACACTTGTTTCACTACTAGCACTAATCACAAAATATATTCCATAACGATAACTTTCTCTTAAAATAGAAGCAAGTTGTTCATTTAAATCTTCAAAATTTTCCAGAAATGATTCATAGTTATTAATAATTACAACAACTGCCGGAACATTTTCTCCGGAATTTTGATTATAGCCTTCGTATGTACCTCCAAAAGAAGAAAATAACTTTTTACGTTCAACTAACATTTCATTAACCATTTTAAATAAATTTATAATTTTATCAGTATCATTTAAATATGCCACATCACCAACATGAGGAACATTTTTAAAAACACCCAATGTCTCAGAACCAAAGTCTAAAATATAATAATTAATTTCTAAAGGTGAATAACTTGTTACACCAGAGTATATCATCGTACTTATAAAAGTATCCTTACCAGATCCAGTTGTACCATAAAGAATAGCATTACCATACTTTGTAAGTGGTATTGTTAACAAATATTGATTTTGTGTATTTGGATCATCATACTCGCCAATAACTAAATTAATATCAAAATCCTTCTTAAGATAATTATATTTACTCTTTAAAGCATCAACATATATTTTAGCTGGTATCTTATCTAACCACAATTTATGTATTTTTATATTTTCAGATATGGCTAAATCACTTAAATATTTTACAATATTAGTTAGTTCTTCTCCTTGAGATTCAATTTTATAACTTTTAGTATTATCTTTGGACATTGTAACAAAACCAATATTATTAATTGCATTAACTGAATTATCAGTTTGTTTTTTAAAAGTCACACTTGGATAATACTGGCCTCCTGCCCAAGCAGATTGTCCTAACGTAAATATTTCATCATACCCAACTTGCAAGTAGAATCTACCTGTTTTTTTCAAAAATGCAGCATCAGGTTTCTTCAATACCTCCTGTGAATCTCCAGTATCTTGAACTTTCAAGCAAACTCTAAATCTAGTATTGGACCATATTTGTTGATCAACAACTCCACCAGGTTTTTGGGTAGCCAAAATTAAATGAATTCCTAAACTACGACCTACACGTGCCACACTTATAAGTTTATCCATAAAGTCAGGTTGTTGTTCCTTTAATTCTGCAAATTCATCACTAATAATAAACAAATGTGAAATTGGCTCCTTACCAACTAACCTTCCTTCTTTCCAAAGTTTTTGATATTTATAAATGTCCATTGTACTTTCATTCGTAACAACTTTTGCATCATTAAATTCCTTTTGTCTTCTCTTTACCTCACTTTCAATTGAAGCAAGTGATCTATTAAGTTCATTTCCATCTAAATTAGTGATTGTTCCCGCTAAATGTGGAAGAACATATTTATCATTTTTAAAAGCACCAGCTAAACTACCACCTTTATAATCTATCAATATAATTTGTACATCATAAGGACTATAATTAATTGCTAAAGATAAAACAAAAGTTATAATAAATTCTGATTTACCTGAACCAGTAGTTCCAGCAATCAAACCATGTGGTCCATGATAACGCTCATGTAAATCAAGACTAATTATTTCACCACTTTTTCCAATACCAACTGGTGCTTGTAAAGAAAGAACAGGGTTACTCTTCTTCCATCTATCAAAAGAATTCAAATGTTCAACCTTACCTACTTGATACATTTCTAAATAATGATAAACGTCTGGCAAACTAGTTTGAGCATCATTCTTTAGTTCAATCTCAATATTTGCCAGTTCAACTGCGCAATTATATAGTTCTTCAACTGAAGATTCATCAATAACAAACTGTTGATTACTCAAGTTAATAACACTATTAAAAATATAACAACCACTTTTATTCAAATTAATAAAATTTTTGCATTCATTTGGACAAGCAGAAACTCTATCCACAAGCATGACCATACTAAAACCAATATTTTCTCCATTACTCAAAACATTTTTGATTAGGTCATAGTTATCAACTGATTTTATTGCATCAGTAATAATTATATAATGTGGAATATTCCTAGTATCACTAGCATTTTCTACTCTAGATTGAAAAACTTTTTCTAAATTATAAGCAATTTCTCTATATTCATCATTACTAGAAGCAAAATAACGAAAAGTTTTATCGTTAGACCAACAATGTGGTAAAACTTTAACATAATCCCAAGCCGCCTCATTTTCCATAGATGTTAATAAAACAATTTTAACCTCATCATAACTATATCTTGTAACAATTTGTAAAATAAGTCTATCTATAAAATCTTTGTTAATTTTATAATTACCAACTATACCAGTTGCCACATTATCATAAAAAGAATATGTAATTGGAACATCTTTAAGAATTCTTTCCTTTTGTCCTAATTTATGCACCTCATCTAACAAATTATCTTCATCTAAAGAAAAATGTTCTTCTGGATACTTTATTTCAATTTGCATAGGTAAATTGCCAATACCAATTGGTAAAGTCAAAAAATCATCATCAGTTATTCTTTTTTGCCAAAGTTTAACATTATGACCTTTAATTATATCTTGACATTGACTAATACTAAAATTATTTTCAATTAACCCTTGACGTTGTTTTTCTAATTCATTTAAAATTTCTTTTTCTTTTTTAGTCAAATATTTCATATACAACTTTTGACGTTTTCTTTCTAAATTTTTATTAGAAAATTTTTGATAGGCTCTTGTAAGCATTGGCCATAGTAAACTACTAGCTAGCATAACGACACACATTGCAATGCTTGTCCAAGAATCATCAAAAGTACGTTCTCCAGACCCAATAGAATTCATTGTTGACATAAGCATTACCACTGACATCATAGACATTGTAAGCATTGGTCCAATCGTTAAAATTTCAGGAGTGCCATCATCATTAACTTTTGTTGGTGGAGCATCAATTTGCAATATATAATGAGAAAGTTTTTGATAAAAGTATGGCGTACGATAAAAATAATCCTTAGAAAAATTTAAACTTTCATCATTTAATTCAGCATAATCTTCATTATAAGAAATTTTTTGTGGAACCACATTAACAAATGCAGCATTAAAGGCAAGTAATCCACCAGGATTATTAATAAGAAAATAATCAATACCATCATGTTTCATTAAAATAAGTTTTAACCCATACCAGAAAATAATATCACCATATAAAATTCTTTGACTTTTATTCACTCTATTTTGATTAACAAAAATTAATGAATTATCATCATTAACAGTTAAATAATAATAATTATCTTTCTTGTTTATTGTAAAACCAACCTCGCTTATACCTCCTAAATTATAACAAATTTCATTTTTAGAAGAATTACCTACATGAATAATACTTTCATTATTAACACCAAATTCTTTATAAGAATTATCATAAACTGGTGAACAATATAAATAGTATTTTTCATGTCGAAAATTATTTTGTAAAGAATAGAAATGATAATTTTGTAGTATAACATTTGGTATCATAATATCTTGGTTATCAACAATAAAAGCATCATCATTGCTTATTAGTTTCCACCCATCACTTGAAGCTTCTATATTAACCATGTTTATCTTACGTCCATTTTCATAATCGGTAATCCAATAATTACCTACAACATTTTCTGGAAGTTTAAACACATTTAACTTATTTTCTTTAATAATTACTATTTCCATATACTCACCTCCCTAATACAAAATTAATTTAGAACCATTTTTTATAGAACTATATCTTACAAACTGTGCTTCATCAATAACGTTACCACTAACTCTATCATATAATCTCTTACAGCCATCATCAACAAAGGCATGATTACTTAGTTCTTCCACCATCTTAATAATTAAACTTTTAACAGTACCAACTTTTTTCCTAATAGGAATATACATATCATACTCTTCATCTATTATTGGCACTATAATTGTAACTAAAATTTTATCCTTCATATTGTCACTTCCTACTAATATCTATCATTTTTTTTTTACGATGTACACTAAAATCATCATATTCAATTACACTAAAAGGAATATTATACTGTCGCTTTATTTTATATTCTAAAAATTGGGTTAACAATAGAAGTTGACCTTCTAAAGAAACAAAATTATTTAAAGTTTGGTCATTATTCATAGAATTTTTGAATTTATCATATCTTACACCTATAACAATAGAATTACTTGGCTTATAATATTTTAAATTATCAGGTCCGTAACTGATATTTATACTTTTTTCAGAAGGACTCTCCAAAATAACATTTAAATATGTATTGTTGATAAACTGCTCATTTTCAGAAGATAATTCAAAATTATTAGAAGAATAAACAGAAAGAAGATATTGTAATTGTCCTTGGTTAAGTCTTTCAATATATATATTATTCCTCAAATAAAAATATTTTAAATACCCCTCAGCTGAATGCTGATACAAATCTTTATCAGCATCAGAAATTGCAGGAAATGATTGCTCTTTCTTTTCTAGTTCCATATCAATAGCTTTTAAATCAAATTTTTTGATTAAAAATTTAATAAGTAATTCATTATAAGTATTATAAGCAATTAAATACTTATTCATCTCTTCTTCACTATTTATATTACATTCTTCCCTAATATTTGGACGTTCTAATAGCAAAAAAGTTTCATCAACATAATTCATTTTATTCATTCAATCCCCTCCACACGATTAAAGCCAAAATCATATACATTATTAATTAAATCTTCTATAGGAATAAACAATCTTTCACCCCAAGAACTTACTATAAAATAGTAATCATTCATGCCAGTTACACAAACAGCGTGCCCAGCACCTTCGTTCCAATTATAAGTACTGAAAAAAACATTTCCTGATTCATCTATAAATCTTAATGGCTTTTTAGTACTTTTAGTACGATAAACATCTAACACAATAGTATTGTTATATGGTTTTAACAATTGATTAGCAACAGCTTCCTTTAAATCTGCCAAAGATGTGTAATCAGAATTTCTTTTGAAATCAGATTGAACAAATTTCAAATTTGGATTTTTAGATTGTAAAAATGAATTTATCGCATCTAAATTAGTACCATCACTATTACCTAAAAAAACTTGGTTTTCGGTTAACAAATTATTTATATGAAGATTTCCATTAATATCATAATAAAAAAGATTACCCTTATACAAACTGTCAGAAAATCTATTACTATTTATATGTGTATACATATCTAACAAAAGCTCTGAAGTGTTTAAGCCGACATTACCATCAATATTAATGTACATTGGATAGCCAAAATCCTTTTCAAAAGCATTGTAGTTACCTTTATAAGCATATAATATTTGATTTGCTACAGCAGCATATGAACAAACCCCAGTACTATTAATTGCACATAAAACTCTTAAAGCATCATAATGCTCCATTCCATAATTCATTAATTTTGAATGTAATCTTTTAATATTATCATCATAATAAAATACAAAGCTATTATCAAATAAATCAATAATATCATATCTATTTTCACGATAACATTTATCAAAGAAGTAATCAGTTAAAATTATTCCTTCATTTGCTGAAAAATCATATGCAATTTTCTTTTTTTTGAATTTCAACAATTTATTTAAATAAGTATTTGCATCACTGGAATTAAAACCATAATTATTGATTAAAAATTTTATAAAATCACTTTTATTATTTAACCAATCAAAATTTTTAATTTCAATATTAATATGTTTGCCTATGGTATCTTGATCAACACCATAAAAACCGGTAAGAGCATTATAGAAAAAAGAATCATAATTAGTATTAATTCTTTCAAAGATTCTACTTTTCACAGAATTTGGTAAAGACTCTTCATATCTAATGTTCGAAGCATCTCTATCTCTTAAAAAAAGTTCATTTAAATCAAGAGTTTTAATGACATTGGTTTTTTTAGAAGAATTTTTATCTAATTCAAATGTTTTTGTTATACTCATAGTTTCAGTTATATCTAAAAAATCTAGCCGATTATCACTACCACTTTCATTTATATCAGATAAATCCATAGAAACTGTAATACCATTTGGATCTACAAACTGCAAATTAGGATTTAACAAATTTAAAATGCTATTTATTTTACTATTAACTATAGTAGCACCAGTATTTGTTAAATCTGCTGCTTTAGAATACAAGTTATTAATATTATTCAAAAAATACTCTGTTTGCTTAGCAAAACCAATTGAACAAGATTTTAAAGTTCTTAGTTTATCATTAAAAATATTTAAGCTTTTCATATCACGGGCTGCATTATTAATCATATCATATTCTGGTTTAGACACTTCTTTGTAAACAAGCTTATTATTTTCATCAAACTGTAATGCTAAATACACGAGTCTAGCTGTATTTCTATCAAAATTATAATTTCCATCATAAGTGACAGCACCATCATCGTAAGCTCTGTATCTGAAATCTGATACCATAGATTCTGATACATCAAACTTAACAGCAACTTGAGTTTGTGTTATTGAGGGTAAATTTATTGCTACATCAGCTATATCAGGAATTCCATTGAAAAAAAATGATTTTTCTTTGCCATAAGATATAACATAATTAGACTTTTTCACATAACCAGATTGCAAAATTTTCATTGCATTTTCTTCAGTTGTAAAATGATACAATCCATTTTTCACAATTTCACTAGAAAGTTGAGAATTATTTTTTACATCAGTATATATTAATTTTTGAAAAATTGATAAAGTATTAAATAAAATATCTGACATTGAAAATTTTGCTTGTGAATTTATTTCATTTTCAATATCAACAAATAATTGTTCATATTTATTTGCCGTCTTTTTAGAAATCGAAGATAAATTACGTTTCAAAATATCATTATCCTCTAATACTTGCAAATCATTAGAAATATCTTGTTGTCTAGAAAATTTAGTATTAGCAATCATAGAAGGAGTATTTAATATACCAGCAGTAATACCTCCATATAATGCACTTTGTATTACATTTCCTTTTAATTCATTTCCATTTATTTTCTCTCCAGTTATTAATGATTTTACTCCTTCTCCAAATATCTCTTGCCCGCCTTCTTCTAAGCCTTCTTTTGCCATTGAATGTATATAACTTTTGAAACTATCAACTGGTACATCATTAAAAAAACTTATTCCACCTAAAAATTTCTCGGTTATACTTTCTGTTGCTCCTGATATTACCCCATATGTTAAGGCTTGACTATTTGTATATCCTTCTGTTAACATTTCATGATAACTATTGCCTCCAGCTGATATTCCTAATAAGGCCGAACCTATTGCTCCTCCTCCTGCCATACTTAATGCTATCGATGGAGCCATATTTCCTATTCCTTGACTTATTGCATAGTTATCTTTTAAATATGCTCCTGTATAATCTCCACTTGCTATGGCTTGACTTAAATACATATTTTCATATTCTTCTATTGTATTTGCTCTACTTGGACTTTCTCCTGTTATAAATGCTCCAGCTGCACTTATTGCATGTTCTATTCCACTTGCACTTGATTGTATTCCACTATCTATCCCTTTTCCTGTTACTTTTAAATGATTGGTAATTGCTTCTTTTATATTTTCTTCCTTTGAAAGAGTATTTAAATATGCCTGTGCTTTCTCTTTACCTATTGCTTGATTTACTGTATTCTCTATTACCTTTAAATATTCATTAGCTTCATATGCACCATATTTATCATTTAAATAATTATATATCTTACTATATGTTTCATCTGTCTTTGCTACATGTATTAAATTTAACAATTGTTTTGTATGATCATCAACTGAATATGCTTCATTACTTAATTTTGATATTCTCTCTTCTAATCCCCTTGCATATTCTAATTCACTTACTTGTCCATATCTTTTACAATATTCTTCATAACTTGTAAAATAATTGACTCCTTCAACATTTTCTATTGTAATTTTACTACTATCTACTTTATCTTTATTTTGATATTTATCATAATCACTTAATACAGTTAAACATTCATATTTTGCTACATCTATATTTTGTTCTATTTGTTCTATGTTTGTTTCACAACTTGTTTTTAATTCCTTTAATTCACTTATATATTTCTTGTAATCTTCTAATGTTCCAAACTTTTCTTTTATTACCTTTTGTGATTCTTTACTCAACATACTTATATCATCTATTGTTCTTAAATGATACTTTGCTCGACTAAATTCGTTTTCTATTGTTTCATATTCTTTTAACTCTTCATCTACTGCACTTATATATTGTTTCATTAATGTTTTTTGTGATTCTAATGGATTTGTATATTCTTGATATGTTTCATTATACACTTTATCATCTATTACTAACTCTGGTGTTTCTACTTTGCTATCAATAAAACTTAATAAACTTTTTAAAACATTTCCTATCTTTGATATCTTTGTTGCTTTACCTACCTCTTCATCACTTGTATTTATTATCTCATTATCACTTATTCTTTTATCTGTTTCTTCTATAAACTTACTCATATATTTTGACATTTCTTGTGTATTAGAACTTTGTTCGTTATATGTGTTTATCTCAAATAATTCTGTATCATTAACACTAGATGAATCTATAGACATACTTATCTTACTTGCTACTATACTGGCATTGCTTTCTTTTACAATACCACCTTTTTCACTAACTTTGTTTTCTAAGCCTTCTATATCATTACAATATTCTTGCATATAAGAAACTATATTATTTATATTATTAGAAATATCATTATAATTACTTTTTATCTTCTTTAATAATCCATTAAAAGCTGATATATCATCATAATCATCTGTTTGATAATTACTTATATCAAATACTTCCCTTTTATTAAGATAGTACTTACTATAATTTTCTAAAGTATCAATAACTTTTCTTATATTATCCGTGTTTACTTCAGTTATCACCTTCATGATAAAAACCAACCTTTTAAATGTCTAATGTTTCTAAAGAGGCTACTGCTTGTTCATATTCTTTTTTTGCTTTCTTTATTTCTGTCGTTTGATATATATTCATTAATTTATTTTTAAATTCTTTTCCTAAATCGCTTTCATAACCAATAAATAACACTTTATCAATATCTTCATGATTAAATAAAATATTATTATCAGTAGCAAGAATACCTTCTGGATATAATGCTCCAAGATAATCATAAACTAGATTATCATTATCCAAAGTGGGATAAGCATAACCAATTACCATTAATGGCTTTTTACCATTTTTTAATAACACAACACTACCTAAATTTAAAAAATCTTTATCATTCATAATATACAATCCTCTTATTCTTTCATATCTTTTCTATTCTATACCTAAGTCTAACATATGAAAGAAAAAAAATCTAGATGCCTAGATTAATTTTTCTTTGTTTAAGTAACAATTATAATTTAAGATTCAATTCATCATCTGTAATTTCAAATGACAAATACTCCTCATTATCCAAATCTGTTTTAGATGCCATTAATTCTTTATAAATATTCACGGCTTCTAACTCAGAAAACCCCAAAAAATCTAAAATACCAAATATTGTTTCAACGTCAAGATTTCTTAATAATTTAGAATCATTTAGTAGCTCAGTTATGACATTTATTTTTTCTTTATCATCATCTGAAGAAATTGTTTTTTTCATAAAATTAACTCTTTCTAACAATTTATCAATCATTTTATAATATCACCTGTTCTTTCTATGTTATTTACAAATTTTATATAATCACTATAATTGTCAAATATTTGTTTTTTAATACCATCTCCAACTACCATATATTTGAAATTGTCAATATCTGTTTTAGCCATCACCATAGTAAGAAAAACAAAATCATTACCAACTTTTACTACCTCATGACGAGTATTAACTTCTATTTGAGATTCTGAAGAAAAGTTCAAGTTTTTTATTATTCTTTTTAAATACGAATATTTTTCTACACCAGTCATATTATCCTTTAAATCAATATCAAATAACATATCAACTTTTTTGGCATCTTGTTGATGAGAATCATTTCCAAAAACTTTTTGATATAATTTAGAATTTGCAAATAAATTTTTAGATTTATCAATAAGCGTATTATGATAATCACTATTTATATAATTTAATTCTTTATCAGTTTTTTTCCATTGAGATTCAGAATAATCAATTATATTTTTATCTAACTTTGATAATCTTTTTCCAGAATAAGACTTATCGCAAATCAAAAAGCCAACTGTAGACATTCCAACTTTACAATTTCCTAAATCTGTTGTTCCATGAATATTGTCTGCAGCATCTGCAATTATTATATTCTTTCCCATATCTATTTCAACCCATCTGTGACTCCCAACTCCTTCACCAGTCGATTTTATAGATATTCTTTCCTTAGGTATACCAATATCTAAAAGTAATTCCTCATATAATTCTGACCAACTTTTACAAATAACTTTAGGTGTTTCTAAGATTTCAAAATCAACCTTTTTATTATAAACTGTTTCTTTAAAATCTTTTGACCCAAACATATAATCATAATCGTAATTCAAAGCTTGATTTAATTTTAAATATAATTGTCTTATTTTTTTATAATCATTCCATTTAGAATTTACTGAGCTTAAAATATTATTTTTTAGCCCATTAATCTTTTTTTCGTTAGCTAATTTAGCTTGATTTATATTTTCAATCAATTTATCCCTTAAAGATGAGATTTCAGAAACGCTTTGATTATTTAACGAACTATTTAAATTAACATTGTTATCTACAGCATTAGGTACCTCTTTTAACTCAAGCGTTGCATTAATATTTTCATTTGTTTTTTGATTAAACTCCGACATTTTAGGAATGTTTGAGCTATCAGGTATATTTTGCTTAAGTTTCATCGTTGCCGTGATATCTAACTTATCTGGTATGTTTTGATTAATTTCATTTATTTCAGACAATTTCATAGAAACTGTAATACCATTAGGATCTACAAACTGTAAATTAGGATTTAAAAAATTTAAAATGCTATTTATTTTACTATTAACTATAGTAGCACCAGTATTTGTTAAATCTGAGTTAATATACTTAGAAACATTAATATTTTCAAAAAAATAATCAGCTTGTTTTGAAAAAGAGATTGATAACGACTTTAAACTACTAGAAATATCATCTAGTTTGCCATGAAATAATTTTCTTGATTTAGCATTTTTTAACATTTCATATTCTTTTTTAGAAATTTCTTCATATCGTAAATTTTGATGTTCATCAACTTTTAACCCTAAATAAACTATTTCCGCATTTTGTCTATCAAAATTATAATTTCCCTTACAAACAACAGCGCCATCATCTTTAAATCTGTAACTAAAGTTTTCAATATTAGCTTCATCAATATTAAATTTCACAGCAACCTGCGTTTCTGCAACAGACATTAAATTGATAGATACCTGTTCTAAAGTAGGAATCCCTCCAAAAAAATAAGCTTTTCTTTCTCCCAAAGAACTAAAATATCCAGAAGATTTCACGTAACCAGAGTCTAAAATTGCTTGAGCACTCTTTTCACTAGTTATATGGTATAAACCATTATCAAGTATATTTTGTTTAACATTAACATTACTGCTAATAGGAGAATATTTAACTTTATTTTTCATAGACAAAACAACCGCTGGAAAAAAGACTGTAGATTTAGGTAAGTTAAGAATAGCTTTTTTAAGAGTTATATCATTTACATTATTAGCCAAAACGTTTTTAGTAATATTATCAATATTTTTGCTTAAAGTTTGGCTTATATCAGCAATACTAAAATTATCATTAATTATATTTTTATAATTATCATAAATAAGCATTGTATTATCATTTATTAACTCTTTATTACTTTTTGTAGCATAAAAAGAATCACTAACCCCATTTTCCTTATAAATTTTCTTTATATCCCCAGCTAATAACTCAATATCTAATATATTATTTTCAATAGCATTATTGACTTTTAGTTTTGTAATATTTGACGATATCATAGAAGGAGTATTTAATATACCAGCAGTAATACCTCCATATAATGCACTTTGTATTACATTTCCTTTTAATTCATTTCCATTTATTTTCTCTCCAGTTATTAATGATTTTACTCCTTCTCCAAATATCTCTTGCCCGCCTTCTTCTAAGCCTTCTTTTGCCATTGAATGTATATAACTTTTGAAACTATCAACTGGTACATCATTAAAAAAACTTATTCCACCTAAAAATTTCTCGGTTATACTTTCTGTTGCTCCTGATATTACCCCATATGTTAAGGCTTGACTATTTGTATATCCTTCTGTTAACATTTCATGATAACTATTGCCTCCAGCTGATATTCCTAATAAGGCCGAACCTATTGCTCCTCCTCCTGCCATACTTAATGCTATCGATGGAGCCATATTTCCTATTCCTTGACTTATTGCATAGTTATCTTTTAAATATGCTCCTGTATAATCTCCACTTGCTATGGCTTGACTTAAATACATATTTTCATATTCTTCTATTGTATTTGCTCTACTTGGACTTTCTCCTGTTATAAATGCTCCAGCTGCACTTATTGCATGTTCTATTCCACTTGCACTTGATTGTATTCCACTATCTATCCCTTTTCCTGTTACTTTTAAATGATTGGTAATTGCTTCTTTTATATTTTCTTCCTTTGAAAGAGTATTTAAATATGCCTGTGCTTTCTCTTTACCTATTGCTTGATTTACTGTATTCTCTATTACCTTTAAATATTCATTAGCTTCATATGCACCATATTTATCATTTAAATAATTATATATCTTACTATATGTTTCATCTGTCTTTGCTACATGTATTAAATTTAACAATTGTTTTGTATGATCATCAACTGAATATGCTTCATTACTTAATTTTGATATTCTCTCTTCTAATCCCCTTGCATATTCTAATTCACTTACTTGTCCATATCTTTTACAATATTCTTCATAACTTGTAAAATAATTGACTCCTTCAACATTTTCTATTGTAATTTTACTACTATCTACTTTATCTTTATTTTGATATTTATCATAATCACTTAATACAGTTAAACATTCATATTTTGCTACATCTATATTTTGTTCTATTTGTTCTATGTTTGTTTCACAACTTGTTTTTAATTCCTTTAATTCACTTATATATTTCTTGTAATCTTCTAATGTTCCAAACTTTTCTTTTATTACCTTTTGTGATTCTTTACTCAACATACTTATATCATCTATTGTTCTTAAATGATACTTTGCTCGACTAAATTCGTTTTCTATTGTTTCATATTCTTTTAACTCTTCATCTACTGCACTTATATATTGTTTCATTAATGTTTTTTGTGATTCTAATGGATTTGTATATTCTTGATATGTTTCATTATACACTTTATCATCTATTACTAACTCTGGTGTTTCTACTTTGCTATCAATAAAACTTAATAAACTTTTTAAAACATTTCCTATCTTTGATATCTTTGTTGCTTTACCTACCTCTTCATCACTTGTATTTATTATCTCATTATCACTTATTCTTTTATCTGTTTCTTCTATAAACTTACTCATATATTTTGACATTTCTTGTGTATTAGAACTTTGTTCGTTATATGTGTTTATCTCAAATAATTCTGTATCATTAACACTAGATGAATCTATAGACATACTTATCTTACTTGCTACTATACTGGCATTGCTTTCTTTTACAATACCACCTTTTTCACTAACTTTGTTTTCTAAGCCTTCTATATCATTACAATATTCTTGCATATAAGAAACTATATTATTTATATTATTAGAAATATCATTATAATTACTTTTTATCTTCTTTAATAATCCATTAAAAGCTGATATATCATCATAATCATCTGTTTGATAATTACTTATATCAAATACTTCCCTTTTATTAAGATAGTACTTACTATAATTTTCTAAAGTATCAATAACTTTTCTTATATTATCCGTGTTTACTTCAGTTATCACCTTCATGATAAAAACCAACCTTTTAAATGTCTAATGTTTCTAAAGAGGCTACTGCTTGTTCATATTCTTTTTTTGCTTTCTTTATTTCTGTCGTTTGATATATATTCATTAATTTATTTTTAAATTCTTTTCTATTAATTTTCAAAACAGACAACCTCCTATTCTCATAAACTATCTACTCTATACACAAAGTTTATCATAGGTAACAAAAAAAATCTAGACACCTAGACCTTTTTTTCCATTTTAAATGAATCAATAATCACAGTTAAATCATTTATTAACTCCTGTAAATCTTTATATCGTTTATTCATATTTCTAGTAAAAATTTTATCAAAAACATCGTCTAAAAGTCTAGGGTAGCCTTTTAACTTACTAGAAATTTCTAATATTTTATCTATATCACTATTCTTTTCATTGGCATTAATTATTTTAGCAAACAAATTATCATTTATTAATAAATCATAAAGCATTACGCCAATTGAATAAATATCAAAATAGTTATCAACAGACTTAAGACTAAGTTGTTCATAAGAACAATATTTTAAAGTCCCATGAGTTGGCTTTTCATTAATATATTTTGAAGAATTCCAATCAATTATATAAATATTATCGTTATTATCAATAATAATATTGTCAGGCTTTAAATCACAATGAATTATTCCTTTTAAATGTACTTGAGTTAGTAGTTTACACAAATTACATATAAAAACCAAATTGTTTATACCATCAAAAAATCTTATATCCTTCATTGTTGTTCCATTTATGTATTCATAAATAATATAGTACTCATTAGTAATATCATAAGAATAAATTTTTGGAATAAATGCAAAATATTTAAGAAACTTATTATATTTTTCTAATTCATCATACATGATTTTTATGTTTTCTTCAGTTATATCTAACAATTGTTTTTTCAAAAAAAGTCTATGATTAATTATCACTTTAGAAACACTAAACTTAGTTTTTTTAGTAGCCATATAAACTCACTATCTTCCTCTTCTATTACTTAATCCCAAATAATATTTAATATCTGATACGGAAAAAACAAAACCATTAATATTAAACTTTATCATATCTGGGTCTATAATGCTGTCTAAAATTTCTTTAGTTAAAACATTAACATCACGGACATTTATCACTCTTGGTGCAAGCAAATTATTATTTTGAATTGCCTTGTTGGCTTGGTATATTTGATATGGTACACTATTTTCATCTATTTTATTTACTTTAACACCATAACCTAAATATTCTTTCATCTGATAAACTGAAACACTCTGACCATTATAATTAAACCTTACCATTGAATCATCAACTATTTCATTTAAAAGATTAATATCGATTTCGTCCAAACTATCTATATGAATTTCATAAGGTCTTAACAATTTATGTTTCAGTGCATAATAATTAGCATAAGCAATTGCAGATTGTATCTCTTTTCTAGTCATAATTAATCACCTATCTAAATACTACACCAAATTGTTTTGAAAATAAACAACACTTTCGACATTTTACAAGTATTTATCCATAATCTAGACA